>JBPOJQ010000018.1:0-65853 GCA_052033375.1 Candidatus Magasanikiibacteriota bacterium | reverse complement strand
AAAGTTTGAATATACAAGAGTGGAACAAAGCACACGCTTCTTTTAATCGAGATGGTAAAAAAGGAGATTGGAATTTGAAAAAAGGAATACCTGAAAAATGGCAGATTGAATTTGGAAATTTGAAATTATGGATTCGTCCTACGTCTTTTAAACATACTGGATTATTTCCTGAACAGTTGCCCAATTGGGATTGGATGAGAGAAAAAATTACCCAAGCAAAACGAGATGTGAATATTTTGAATTTGTTTGGTTATACAGGGGGAGCCTCTCTTGCAGCTGCTCAGGCTGGTGCCTCTGTGGTGCATGTGGACGGGTCGAAAGTTGCAATTCAGTGGGGCAAAGATAATGCAAAAGCTTCAGGGCTAGAAGACAAACCAATACGGTGGATTCTTGATGATGCTCGGGTATTTGTAAAACGAGAAATTAAACGAGGAAACAGATATGATGGAATTTTACTTGATCCGCCTGCATTCGGACATGGACCGAAAAAAGAATTGTGGAAAATTGAAGATGATTTGCCTGAGCTTCTGAAATTGTGTACTGAAATTTTATCAGACAAGCCAGTATTTTTTTTGATTAACGGATATGCATCAGGATATTCATCGATTGCGTATGAAAATAATCTGAAGCAGTTGTTGGAGAAGTTTGGTGGAAGTTTTGAAAAAGGCGAGCTCGCGATTGAAGAATCAAAATCAGGAAAATTATTGCCCTGCGGAATATTTTCACGGTGGTTTGGTGATTAAATCAATATGTCGAAGGGGGGTTTATTTCGGAATCGATATCGAAATGATACGACGCGGTGGCAAAAATGGGATTATGGTGCGTCGTGGGCGTATTTTATTACCATTTGTACGAAAAATCGGGTGAATTATTTTGGGTCAATATCCGTTGGGGCGCAAAATATTGTAAATGACGCAGAAACGTGTGGGGTAGTAGGGACGCAATATTTTGCGTCCCTACGGATGACGGAAATCGGTAAACAGGCATTGGGTTGTTGGCAGGAAATACCCGTGCATTTCCCATTTGTGGAATTGGACGAATTCGTGGTAATGCCCAACCATGTTCATGGTATTGTGTGGATTATGGAATCCCAAAAAAATGATTGGCAACCAAATAAATTTGGTATGCAATCAAAAAATATTCCATCAATCATTCGTGGATATAAAATCGGGGTTACGAAATATGCCCGTAATGCGGGTATTGAATTTGAATGGCAATCCCGATATTATGATCATGTCATTCGTAATGAATTTGAATTACATCGAATTCGACTGTATATTAGGAATAATCCTAAAAAATGGTTGGATGATCGTTTATTTACTGAACAGGTATGAATTTACGTATTCTCTACGAAGACAATCATGTGATCGCTGTATGGAAGGAAGCACGTATTCCAGTGCAGGGAGATGAATCAGGTGACGTAAGTCTTATGGACATGGTCAAAGAGTATCTGAAAGAAAAATACCAGAAACCTGGCGCAGTTTTTCTTGGTCTCATTCATCGTCTTGATCGTCCGGTAGCTGGAATTGTGATTTTTGGTAAGACGAGCAAAGGTGCTTCTCGATTGAGCGAACAATTTCGAATGCATACAGTGAAAAAAATTTACCATGCACTGGTTGAAGGGAAACTTGAAAAACAAAAAGGAACTCTCATTAACTATCTTTTGAAAGATACTGAAAAAAATTTTGTAACCGTATACGATGCGCCATATAGGGACGCAAAAGAAGCTGAATTGTCGTATAAGGTAATTGGATTGAAAGAACAAAATACGATAATCGAGATTGAGCTTAAGACTGGACGCTCTCATCAGATTCGTGCGCAATTTGCGCATATCGGACATCCTCTCGTTGGTGATCATAAGTATGGATCGAAAGCTACATATCAGGCAGGAGCTCTTGCTCTTGCTGCGGTAAGACTAGAATTTGATCAGCCAGTGAGTGGAGAACGTATCGTTTTAGAATCTAATATTTCTTTATGAGTTCAGTCAAAAGTAATAACAGCGGAAGAAAAATAATTAAATGGACGTTAGTTATTTTTGCACTTGTATATTCTTTTACCTTTTTATCTATTTCAATTTCTGCTTTTCGTGGAGCACGAATTGTGAGGTGGGGGTTTGATTTCATAGTTACTACAAGTAATCGCTCACTTACTGATTGTGAGGTAATTGGTACTTTAGATGACACTTTTCTTGGGGATTTTGGTCGTATGATGGGCAGGCCTCTTACTGAATTAGGTATTCAGCGCGTTGACGTAGTAAATACGGATTATGTGAGAGCGTATACTTATTTTAATATACCTGTGGGAATTTATACTGCACATAAAGGGGGCGAAACTTTTTTGAGTAGGTGTTATTACATCTCTAATTAAACACTCTATGAACCTCTACGAATTTGAAGGAAAAGAATTGTTTGCCTCACATGGAATTGCAGTACCAAAAGGTGTTGTGGTTCGACGCGGAGAAAATGTTCTCGATGCGTATACCACACTCGGGGTGGGGGAAGTTGTCGTAAAAGCTCAGGTATTATCTGGAAAACGAGGAAAAAATAATGCAATACGATTTTGTTCAATTGATGCAGGTACGCAAAATTTTGCGTCCGTACAAAAAGCATGCGAAGAGATATTTCAGATGCAGGTTCGAGGGCAATATGTCGCGGCTATTCGAATTGAGGAAAAATTAGCAATCGCAGAAGAACATTATATATCAATCAGTTATGATAGTCAGGCTCGACAGCCTGTACTAGTGTATTCTGCAAAGGGTGGAGTAGATATTGAAGATGTTCCTGAAAGAGATATTCGAAAAGAATTGCTTGATGTCAGGCAAGAAAAGCTAGGTTTTGCAGATATTCCGTTTGCGCAGGAATTATGGAATTGTTTTCTAGGGGAAGATGCACGCCAGGTTGAAATTAATCCATTGGTTAAAACTACTGCGAACAAGTGGATTGCAGCTGATGCAAAAGTGGCGCTTGATGATGACGCTTTTTACCGTCATGAATCATGGAAAAATTTCGAAGCGCGTACTATGATGGGGAGATTGCCGACTGATCGGGAGAAAGAAGTGACGGCAATTGATGCGGGCGAAGATTATTATCGTGGTACTGCGGGGAAATATATTGAAATGGATGGAGACATTGCGATTTTATTCTCAGGCGGGGGAGCGAGTATTGCAAATATGGATGCGCTTATCAAAACTGGACTAAAACCTGCAAATTATACTGAATATTCAGGAAATCCGCCTCGGGAAAAAGTACGAGATCTAGCAAAAATTGTATTATCAAAACCAGGACTTCGAGGACTCTGGATCGCGGGTGGGGTTGCGAATTTTACCAATGTGAAGGAAACGTTTAATGGAATTGTGGATGCACTAGATGAAATCAAGCCGACATATCCAATCGTGGTACGCCGAGCAGGTCCGTATGAAGTGGAAGGAATGGAATTGATGCGAGAGTGTGCCCTGCGAAATAACCTTAATATGAAATTATTTGGAAAAGAAACCAGTATGTCTGAAACAGCTGGTATTCTTGCACGAATGGTTGTGTAGATTACTTTTCTCCAGGGTATTTTACTTCAAAATAAACTGCATCTGTATTTTCTACTTGAAATGTCTTTTTGAGATAATCGTGAATCAATTCTGGATCAAAAGGTTTGCATGAAAACACATCAATACACACTTCGCCTGGATTTGAGAACGTGTGTATGGATATATGAGAGAAATCAACTACACAAATTCCTGTAACACCAGGATTTTCAGGCACTCCTCGAAGCACGAGGGGGCCACCTACGATTGTCATGCCACATAACTCAGCTATATCTCTTAGAGCTTTTTCGACCAGTACTGTATCAGTACCGACATCATTTGGTACATTTTCTGCATCGAAAATCCAGTGGTAACGTTTGGTCAACATATTTTTACAATTTGATTTAATGGATTCTAAGTAGTAGAGAGGTTATATCATGTATTGGACCTTTTTACAAGGTTCTACTATGCAAATTTTGCTAAATAGTATAGTATTATAGATACGTAATTTATCTTTTTATTCTTATCTTCATACGTATGAAGTCATGGCTCATTGGTGGAGGAATCCTCGTAGTCATCGTAATGTGGCTCGTGGGGACATATAATTCATTTGTTCGTCTGGACGAGAATGTTTCGACTGCATGGGGTCAGGTAGAGAATCAATATCAGCGTAGAATGGATCTTATTCCTAATATCGTTTCTACTGTTCAGGGGGCGGCAAATTATGAAAAGTCGACTTTGCGTGATGTGATTGAAGCACGTGCAAAGGCAACGCAGGTAACTCTCTCACCAGAATTATTGAGTAACCCTGAAGCATTTCAGCAATTTCAACAAAGTCAGGGAGAGCTGAGTGGGGCGCTTTCACGATTGCTTGTATCTTTCGAAGCATATCCGGATCTCAAAGCAAATCAAAATTTCTTGGCTCTTCAGACTGAACTTGAAGGAACCGAAAATCGCATTTCAACTGAGCGTATGCGCTTTAATGAAGTGGTACGTTCTTATAATATAAAAGCCAAAGGTATTCCAGGCGTGTTCTTTGTCTCACTATTTGGATTTGATAGAGAAAGACAATTATTCTCGGCTACCGAGGGCGCGAACACTCCTCCCAAAGTTGACTTTAATAGTGGATCATAATTTTTCACTATGCGACGAATTTTATATGCATGCGCATTGAGTATTATTTTTTCGTTTGCATGGTTTTTTCCCGTTAATGCAGCTCCTGTCGAGTATCCGCAACCTGCGGGATTTGTCACTGACTATGCGGGTGTTATTGATGATACAACTGAAGCGCGTATCTCCACACGCTTGAGTGCACTGGAGGCAACTTCTACGAGTGAAATTGCGGTCGCGGTTGTATCGACATTGGAAGGTCTTTCAATTGAAGAATATGCGATTGGATTGTTTGAATATTGGGGGATTGGAAAAGCAAAACAGGACAATGGCGTGTTGTTATTGGTCGCCCCGAATGAACGAGAGGTGCGTATTGAGGTGGGGTATGGACTTGAGGGTGCATTGACCGATATCGAATCTTCGTTGATTATTGATGATATATTGATTCCTGCGTTTAAAGAGAATAGATATAGTGAAGGTATTGATGAGGCAACTATTGCTATTGTTCAGGCAGTGGAGGGTGAATATGGCGCATCCCTTAGTACCTCTGCAAGCGACAGTGGAGTTGTCGGCGGCATCATGGCAGTGATTATTGTGGGTATTTTTGGATTTGTCGGGTGGACGATATTTTCTCGGTTGTTTATGGAGATGTCCCGATCAAAATCTGTGGTAGGTGGTTCAATTATCGGTGGTTTGGTTGGTTCATTTGTCGGGGCGCTTACTAGTTCTTGGATTCTGATCGGTATTGTTGGCGCAATTATTGGCGGCGTCATTGACTGGGTGATTTCACGAGCGGCTTCTTTTTCTCGTTTTAGAAATAAAGTTGAGGACATCATTCGAAAAGAAAAAAATAACAAACGACCTAAGGGAGGTGGATTTGGTGGATTTGGCGGCGGAGGAAGCTCATCGTCTGGTGGGGGATTTGGTGGATTTGGCGGCGGGTCGTCTGGTGGTGGCGGAGCCTCTGGTAAATGGTAAAAAGCATCGTGGTATATAGAGGATGTGACACAAAAATAAATATATGGGAATTTTACTTTCGCCTACAACTAATGTATTGATTCAAGGCATTACAGGAAAAGAAGGACAAAAAGCATCAGTTGCAATGAGAGAGTATGGGACTACTGTTGTTGGTGGAGTTCGCCCGGGTAAGGGTGGAGAACAGATAGATGGAGTTCCTGTATTTAATAATATTACCGAAGCACTTGCCGTATATCCTGATATTTCAGTGACGACAGTTTTTGTTCCTCCGTTTGCAGCAAAGTCGGCAATACTTGAAGCAATTGATGCCGGAATTGTTCAGATTAATGCAATTGTGGAGCGTATTCCGATCAAAGATACTGCATATTGCATTGCTGCTGCAAAAGAAAAAAATATTAGCATTATTGGGCCAAGTTCTCTTGGGTATATTACTCCGGGGGTCGGGCGCATTGGTGTGGTCGGGGGGCCTAAAATCCAGGCGGATCAGATTTTTACACCGGGCCCTGTAGGAATTATTTCTCGTTCGGGCGGTATGACCAACGAACTTTCTTGGCAGGTACGGAAAGCAGGGCTTGGTCAAAGCAGCGCGGTACATGTCGGTGGAGATTTATTAATGGGCACTACGTATGCTGATTTACTTTCATTATTTGAACAGGATGTTCAGACAAAAGCAGTGATTATTTTTGGTGAACATGGCGGGTCATATGAGTTTGAAATTGTTGATTTGATTAGGAATGGTGGATATACTAAGCCGCTTGCTATATATATAGGAGGAAAGTTTGCGAGTATTTTTCCTGAAGGAATGAATGTTGGACATGCGGGTGCTATTGTCGAGCGTGGAAAAGGTGTTCTAGAGAAGGAATCAGCTCTCAAGGGAGTTGGAGTACATATTGCTGAGCGATACGAAGATTTGGTTGAGTTAATAAAACCATTTGTTTAAATTTGTTTGTATGAAATTTAAAACGTCGATTACACAGATTAGAGATGATAAAGAGGTTATTCGAGGAAAAACACTTGAATCATTGATGAAAAAACAATCATTTGTTGCAACTATTTTTTTTCTATTGTGCGGACGGTTGCCGAGGAAGAATGAAGAGGCGATGTGTAATGCTCTATTAGTCAGTGTAATTGATCATGGTCCTGGCACTTCATCTGCTCTGAACGCACGTGTGTCAGCTTCGGCAGGGAATCCTGTACACACCTCTCTTGCTGCAGGAATTTTGGGATTTGGTGAGCGCCATGGAATGGCAGTCGATGGTGCGATGAAGTTTTTTTCTGACAATATTACGAGCAAAGATATCACCGCAAAGATACGAGAGCTGAAAGCACAGAAGGTGAGAATACCAGGATATGGGCATAAGGTTTTTACCACAGTTGACCCACGTTCTGTGACACTTTTTGATATTGCAAAGAAACAAAAAATTCTTGGTACATACTGTAAATTTGCAGGTATTGTTCAAAAAGAATTACATGCGGTTTCTTCAAAACCACTTCCACTTAATATTGATGGTGCGGTTGCTGCAATACTTCTCGACATGGGTGTTCCTGCTCAGTTGGGTAACACTATTTTTTTGATCGGCAGGATTCCTGGGTTACTCGCACATATTTATGAAGAGCGCACCCATGACGTGGGTATACGGAGACTCGACGATGATGAGATTGAATATATCGGGTAAAAAGTATATAGTGTGTATAGGTAATAAAATCATCATATGCTTTTGGAGGAGCTTATACGGAGAGATTTTAGATATATATTTAAACCGCAATATACTGTAGGTGCATGTGTCGCTGATTTATATTGTCATGAACTTCGTCTTGCGATCATCATTCTTGAGCAAGATTCTGCATGCGACTATTCGGATAATCGAAATCCCTGGCTATTAGGTCAAGATGTAACCGTACTTACGTTTACCCCATACCAGATTGAAACAGATATTAATCAGGTAGTTGATAAAATTTTTCATGTCTGTTTACATTTGTCATCGTGTGCGTAGTGTGTTGTAGGAGTGATTGTAAGAAGAATTAGGTTTTTTATGATTGAGCAGATTGTCGATCTTCATTCACATTCAAAATATTCTCGAGCGTGTTCGAAGGATTTGGAGTTGCCAAAAATTGCACAAGCCTGTGAGGTTCGCGGGATCGATATCATGGTTACGAGCGATTTTACCCATCCCAAATGGTTTGAACATATGAAAACCGAGCTTGTAGAAGATGTGGAAGGGGTATACAAGCTTAAAAATCATGAAAGTAATACTCGGTTTATTATTGGGACAGAGATTGCCTCAATCAAAAAGCATGGAGACCAGACACGCCGGGTGCATCTGCTCGTTTTCTCTCCAAATTTAGAAGTTACTGAGAAGTTTAATAAAACTCTTGAAGATCGTGGGTTCAACATACGTTCTGATGGGCGACCGATTATTGGACTTACCTCAAAGCAGATTCTTGAGTTGATGCTTGAGATTGATCCACGTATGAAGATGATACCAGCACACGCATGGACGCCCTGGTTTGGGATTTTTGGTTCAAAAGGCGGGTATGACTCACTCGATGAGGCATTTGAAGATTTGACGCCACACATTCGGGCCATTGAGACAGGGCTTTCGAGTAATCCGCTTATGAATTGGCGCTGGTCACATTTAGACAATATTTCGTTGATATCGAGCTCGGATGCACATAGTCTGCAGAAACTGGGGCGTGAGGCAAATGCGCTTTCTTTTGATTCTGTTGATGCTATTACCTATGATGAATTATTTCGTATTATCGAAGACCGAGATGATAAAAGATTTTCTTATACAATTGAATTTTATCCTGAAGAAGGTAAATACCATTATGATGGGCATAAGGATTGTGTATTTTATTGTGCACCCGAGGAGACTCAGAGGCGAAAGGGCGTGTGCCCTGTGTGTGGCAAGCAGATGACCATTGGGGTCGAACATCGCGTGCATGAATTGGCTGATCGTAGTATCGATGAAGCAAAAAAGATTGCGTTACAAGCAAAACGTATTCCTTTCAAATCACTGGTTCCACTTCCAGAGATTATTGCGGATGTGTATGAGGTCGGAGTTAATTCAAAAAAAGTGCAAGGCGAGTATGCGTCTCTCATACAGCGAGTAGGGACCGAGTTTCATATTTTGATTACAGCAACACTTGATGAGATTGCACATGCATCCAATACTGTTCTTGCTGAGGCGATTGGTCGTGTTCGTGCTGGAACTATTTTTATTCGTCCTGGGTATGATGGAGAATTTGGTAGAGTTAGTGTTTTTACCGAGGGGGAATCAAAAGGATTTTCAATTCAATCTAGTCTTCATCTGGAATAATATAGTGTATACATAAAAAATCCCCGTGTAGGGGATTTTTTATGTAAGAGAATTTACTTTTTTCTCTTTGCAGTTTTGCGTTTTGCAGTTTTGCGCTTAGCTGGCTTTCGAGCTACCTTGCGTTTCTTAGCTGCTGGTTTTCTCTTAGCTGCTGCCTTTTTTCTTTTTGCTGGCATACGTATTGTACACCTCCTCTCTAAATTTAGGATTTTCGTATTTGTTAATGATGATGTGACCATGGTGCACACCAAAGTGTCACGTGAATACGAAAGTGCAAATGTTTTTACATGACAAGCATCGATGTAAAAAAACTTATTTGCAAATATAAACGACCTTTGTAAACAAGTATACTGTTTTTTTATGTTTTGTTGAATAGAAAATGAGTTTTTTTTGTTTTTACCTGTGAATAACTTTTTTGAGTTTTTTTATTTATTTTTTTAGTGTGTATGTTTTTTTATTTATTTTTTTTCGATAAAACAAAAAAGAAGCTATTCGCTTCTTTTGTTATTGTTATAAAATTTCTTTTACAGGAGAAAGTTTCTGACGCAATTTTGCAAATTTTTGAATTGCATTATCGATCCACTCATGTCCGAAGAAGTTTACATATGATGGTTCATTTCGGTGTTCGCATATCCACTCATAAATTCTTTCTACTGATTCCGCCAAATATGCATTTGCAATACTTGTTTTCATTTGTAATGCGGATTCGCGTGTGTTGTAGAATATCAGGCATTGTAGTCCCCAGAAATATTTCTTTGAAGTTTTTGAAAGCTCGCATACACGTGCTAGACGTTCTACATTCATAACATCGAGTTGATCTGCGTCCCGTAGCACATGCATCATTATTCGTTCTTTTTTTGAGAGTAATATTTTGGTGAATACCGCGCCAGTCGCAAATGTTTTTGATAGTATCAATTTTGTAGCTATTCCGCCGCTTTGTCTCCAGAATCTGTATCGTATACTATGCAAACAGAGCATAAGTGCTGAGAGTGCATCATCAATACATGCCATCCAGACGAATGATGGTTGTTTGGTGAGTACGCGTGCCACATCGTGCCACCACGCAGCCAGCTCGATTGCATCTGTTTCTTCTTTGGTAAGATTGAGTGAAGGTGCAATTTTTTTTACATTTTCTACCACGCGCTCTACGTGAGAGAGGTCATGAATTGGGTCTTTTGACAATTTCATGAGTTCTCGAGCCTTGTTTACGATAAAATTATATTTTGAATCAGTCATATGAAAATAGTATATACCAATAATTTGTTTTTCTCAAGCGCTTGATTTTACGTCCTTTTTTTGTTAGGATGGATTCATTTACATACAGGTCTCTATCTCCTCCACACTTTTTTGGGTCTGTGCGGTGGATGGGCTGGGGGCTGGAAAATTGGATTGAAATTACATAAATGGGCCTGTAGCTCAGGTGGTTAGAGCACAACGCTTATAACGTTGGGGTCGATGGTTCGAGTCCATCCAGGCCTACTTATATAGTAAAAAGTCGAAAGTCAAAAAGTCTATAAAGTATGGGAGCATTCGGTTTTACAGATTAAATTACTATGATTATTACAGTCCCTGAACAACTAACAAAAAAGAGAATTGATGCTTTTCTTGCAGAGAGTGGATTTGGTACGCGCACATTGGTCCAGCGATCAATTGATCGAGGTCTTGTTGTAGTGAATGGTGCACGTTGCTCCAAATCCTCGTATCGAGTACAAGAAGGAGACAGGATTGAGATGCAAGAAGTTCCAGAGGTTGAAAAAACACCAGAGGTTATCGCTGAAGAATCAGAGGAATTGTTTGAAAAGATACGTGTTATTCATGAAGACCCAGAGTATCTGGTTATTATGAAACCTGCTGGTTTGATTGTACATCCTACCGAAGCACGTGAAAAAGTGACACTTGCCTCATGGATTGTGTCAGCTTACCCTGAGATCGCAGCGATAGGTGATTCAACTATTCGCCCTGGTATTGTACATCGATTGGATAAGGAAGCTTCTGGGGTATTGGTTGTTGCACGGACTCAGCAGATGTTCGAACATTTGAAAGAACAGTTTAAGCATCGTTCTATTGAGAAGAATTATATTGTATTGGTATACGGCTCGCCTGCAGCTGAGCATGGTACTATTAATTTTATTATTGATCGTGGTCAAGAAGGGAAGATGATTGCTCGACCAAATACTCAGATGACACTTCGAAATGTCACACAAGACAGAAGTGGGAAAGATGCTTTGACTGAATTTGATGTGTTAAAACGTTTTGCGCGCTACACTTTGCTTTCAGTACGACTTCATACTGGGCGTACGCATCAGATTCGTGTCCATATGTATGCCTTTAATCATCCGGTGGTGGGGGACATGTTGTATTATCAGAAAGGATATTTTAAAAAGAATGATCCGATACTTGGACGATTATTCCTCCATGCTTCAAAGTTGTGTTTCACTACCCTTACAGACGAGAGAGTGTGTTATGAGGCGCCACTTCCTGAAGAGCTCACTGCGTATCTTGAAACTCTAACCTAAGTATATTGTATGAGACAAAAGGGATTGCTGGTCGTTATTTCCTCTCCTTCTGGCGGGGGCAAAGATTCGGTCATTCGTGCATTAACTGAACGCATCCCCAATTCTTCTCGTTGTCTCACAACAACGTCTCGTCCTCCACGTCCCGGTAATGTTGAAGGGGTTGATTATCATTTTGTTTCCGAATCAGAGTTTAAGGAAAAAATTTCTCGGGATGAATTTGTAGAATACAATGTGTATGCAGGTAATTATTATGGGACTGAAAAGAGTGTACTTGAACGCACATTGTTGAATTATGATGTTGTGTATACTCAGGTAGAGATCAATGGTAAACGGGCGTTTGATCGGCTGCATATTCCTCATGTGGCTATTTTTCTTATGCCTGAGAATCTTGATGTTCTTCGTGATCGGATTGTTGCTCGAGGAGGGCTCACTCGTGAAGAGGTGGATGAACGGCTTTTGATTGCAAAGCAGCAGATTGCTGAGGCTGGTATCTATGACCTTCAGATTGTGAATGAACAAGGAAGATTTGATGCAACTGTCTCCCAGCTTATAGAGGCGATTCTTGACAAAAAAGAGGCGATATAGTACAGTGTTGCCACTACATATTATATACGATGTTGGTGTACAAATAGTGTCCAACCTCTCGATTAAATTTTTATCTATGTCAGCAGATATCAGACATGAAGTTAAATCAGGGATGATCGTAAAAGTTCATCAAAAAATCAAAGAATTGAATACCAAAGGAGAAGAAAAAGAACGTATTCAGATCTTCGAAGGAATTGTTCTTGCTCTCAAGCACGGAACTGAAGCTGGAGCTACGATCACTGTCCGAAAAGTATCAGACGGTGTTGGGGTAGAGAAGATTTTTCCAATCAATTCCCCAGTAGTAGAAAAGATTGAACTCGTACGCGCGATGCATGTACGAAAGTCTCGACCTTACTTCTTACGTGAATATAAGAAAAAATTGAAAGAAGTAAAAGTAAAAGGAACTGAAGAAAAAAAGTAATTTAAAAAATCCGCCTTATTGGCGGATTTTTTTATTGGTGGAAATATGAAAGATAAATTTACTCTCCGACCCTTAATCCCACCTGTCCTCCCCTAAGAGGGGAGGAACGTTTCTATTTCTTTTTGCTTTTACCCTTCTCCTTTTTACCTGCTGCTGCAAGCTCGAGCTTGAGGTACTCGCCAGTGAGGCTATTTTTTGCTTTGATTACCTGCTCAGGTGTTCCTGAGGCGACCACTTGTCCGCCATGTTTTCCACCGCCTGGACCCAAATCAATGATCCAGTCTGAACATTTGATAATATCAAGGTTGTGTTCGATTACGAGTATCGTGTTTCCTTTGTCTACCAACTGGTTCAGTACATGAAGCAGTTTTTTGATGTCTTCAAAATGAAGACCAGTCGAAGGTTCATCCAAAATATATATGGTCTTGCCTGTTGAGCGGCGTGAGAGTTCAGTTGCGAGCTTAATTCTCTGTGCTTCTCCTCCTGAAAGAGTGGTGGCTGGCTGCCCGAGCTGGACATACCCCAATCCTACATTTCGAAGAATTTGGAGTTTGTCAGTGATTGGTTGTTTTCCTTGGAAAAATTTAAAAGCTTCTTCTACGGTCATCTTCAAGACTTCTGCAATATTTTTTTCTTTATAATGAATTTCAAGCACATCTCTTGTGTAGCGTGTTCCATGACATTCACTACATTCTACAAATACATCATTCAAGAAATGCATGGGGATGGTCACGTATCCTTCTCCACCGCAGGCTTCACAACGACCATCACCTTTTACATTGAAACTAAATGTTCCTGCACTGTATCCACGTAATTTTGATTCTGGGAGTTCGGCATACAGATCTCGAATCATCGTGAATATGCCCGTGTAGGTTACTGGATTACTTCGAGGAGTTCTTCCAATGGGGGTCTGGTCAATTGCGATTACTTTGTCGATATGCGATAATCCTTTGATATCATCATGTGCACCTGGCTCATCTTTTGCACGGTAGAATTTTTTCTCGAGTGATTTGCCGAGAATGTCCAAGATGAGTGTTGATTTTCCAGATCCAGATACACCAGTAATACTTACAAACATGGCAAGCGGGATTTCAACATCAATATTTTTGAGATTATTTGCTTTGGCACCAAGAATGGTAAGCTTTTTACCACTTCCTTTACGTGGTTTACCAGGAGCTTTGATTTCTTCTGCGTTTGAAAGATATCGACCAGTGAGTGATTTGTCTGATTTGATGACTTTATCAGGAGTGCCTGCCGCCATAATCTCTCCGCCGTACTCTCCTGCACCAGGACCAATATCGATCAGATAGTCTGCGGCTTTCATGATAGCCTTATCATGTTCAACTACAATTACTGTATTTCCTGCGTCACGAAGTGAAATAAGTGTATTGATGAGTCGTCCGTTGTCTTTGGGGTGTAATCCGATTGATGGTTCATCGAGGATGTAGATAAGACCGGACAGACCTGCTGAGAGCTGTGTTGAGAGCCGTACACGCTGAGATTCACCACCTGAGAGTGTATTCAATGATCGGTCGAGTGTAAGATAGGCGAGTCCTACATCAATAAGATGTTCAATTCTTCGTCTGATTTCAAGTGCGATTGGTTTTGCAACACTTCGTTCATCCGAGTTTAGTTTTTTTGCAAGCCCACTTCCTTGATTTTCGAGTGATTTGAAAATTTCGTATGATTCTTCGAGGCTCATTTCTGCTATGTCTGCAATTGAATAATCAGAAATTTTGATGTTTAGACTATCTTCTTTTAGTCGTTTGGTCTCACATACTGAACAAGGCTTTTCTCGCATGTATACTTCGATTTCTTTTTTTACGTATTCTGATTTGGTTTCGATGTATCGTGCAGTTAGATTTGGAATTACTCCTTCATATGTTGTTTTTCTTCCTTTGACGACATACTCTTGTCCATCTGTACCGTAGAGGATAATATCCATTGTTGATTGTGGAAGTTCTTCAATTGGTCGAGCGAGTGAGAATCCATGTGTGTGGGCGACTTCAGTTAGAATTTCCATGAGTCCTGTGTTGTTTCCGACTAATCGAGTCCATGGTTGGATTGCTCCCTCCTCAACGGTAAGTTTTTGGTTTGGAATAACCAGCTCTGGATCTACTTCGAGTGTTTTTCCTAGTCCGGTACAGCGTGGACATGCGCCATACGGACTATTGAAACTAAATGATCGTGGTTCGATATGCGAAAATGTCCGTTTGCATGAATTACATACTGGAATTTGTGAAAAAGATATTTCCGTATCTGCTTCAGGATCGTAGACGACTATATGTCCATTTGAAAAATCAAGTGCTTTGAGGACATGCTTTGCAAATGATTCTTTTACAATATTTTTTAATTCACCAATGATTACCTCAACATCATATTTGTACGCAGGGTTCAGGGAGACTGAAGAGAGTTGTTTTACTGAGGTTTCAACTCCGTTTAGTCGTATGGAGGGATATCCTGTTTTTTCTACACGGTGTTTTAGTTCTTTATTAGTGATTATTTCTTGTCGGATGATCGGGGAGAGTAGGAGTGCATTTGGAGTTTTTTTTGTAAGGGTGCGGATTCGTTCAATGATTGTTCCTGGTTTGTGTGAAGAAACAGGGATGTTGCATGCTGGGCACCATTGTACTCCGATACGCGCGAAGAGTAATCGGAGGTAATCATAAATTTCAGTTGTTGTACCCACGGTTGAGCGTGGGTTTTGGGTAGTATTTCTCTGATTAATGGCAATGGTGGGGGAGAGTCCTGATATTTCGTCTGCATCAGGCTTATCTTGCATATCCATGAATTGTCTGGCGTAGGCATTGAGACTTTCCGCATATCGACGTTGTCCTTCGGCATAGATGGTATCAAATGCGAGAGACGATTTTCCAGATCCGGATAATCCAGTGATTACCACCAGTTTATTTTTTGGAATTTCAAGCGATACATTTTTGAGATTATGTACGCGGGCGTTCACTATTTTGATTGACTCATGTTTCATATACATTTTTGGTACGCTTGATTATTGGTGTTGTCCTCGATAAAGAAATTTTTTAGGTGCCCATAATGGAACATTCTTCCTAAATTTTGGTCTTCGTCGTTATTATCAATATCATAGATGAATGCTACGTCTACATCTAGAGGTATTCCTTGTTTTAGTTCTGCCTCTGAAATAAAGTAATCTGATTTAATAATACTCAGGACACAGTCTGCTTTTACCTTTGCCTTGTCTCCTAAATCGATTCCATTTGTACCTTTTCTGCCTATAAAATGTCGCTCATCAACAGGGTCTCCTGCTTCATCCATATCAAGAGATAGAACAAAACCCTTAAAACCCCCATTACTTTCGCATCGTTGTACATGCTCTTCGATTTCACTATCGGATGTGGTGATATAATATGATTGTGTCAGATCAGATACTGCATCATCTGGATCGTTTCCTTCCGTCGATAGGTTGTCATAATTACCATCATTACATACGCTATAAATTTCTGGTTCATTAGCCCATGTTGGACCGTCCCACCCTTCATTTAACGTGGTATTGACTACTTGTCTAAGGATACCAATAGTACTTGCAAGGGCATTATCAAGTAAATTTCCACTCGATATTTTACCTGCGATATTTGCTCGAAAACATCCCGGTTTGCCGGATTTATTTTTGTCATAACATACGTTACCTGCTGGACATGCTGATCCCTGGCATGTAAGTGCACCCGTATTTTGCACATAATAGTCCTGTCCGCAATGCGCTGGTGGTGCAATAGGGGTTGTGTTGTTCTCTGTGGATGTGACCGTGACCCAGTCATTGGTTGATAATGCGGAGAATCCAGCTTTTTTTTGCTCGTCACTTATTTTTTGTCCGGTTTCATTTGAAGGATTTTTTGAAATTTTGTTTCCTGGGTTTAAATTACTGCAGTAAGGATTAGAAATTTTTTGTGTATTGATCATCCATGCATTTGGCGGGCGCAAATTCACCAGATCAGGATTGACAGTATATAGAATGGTATATGCTGCGGCCAGGATAACGAGTCCGATTACTGCGCCTACGATTTTGTGTTTTGCGCTACTGATTGCCTCGGCATTTCCACCTGAGATAATCCACTGGACACCTGCAAAAATAAGTACGAGAACTGAAAGAACGCTCGCAACGCCCATGCCATATTTGTAGATAAATGCGACAAACTCGGTCAATCCTGTGAACTCTGTCTGTCCGCCGATTGCAATTTTTGTTTTTGCGGTAGTTGCCGGGAGACAAAACCCTATTTTTTTACCAGAAGCATCTATATCACCTTTACATAATTGTCTAGTAGTGTCGTCTTGTCTGAAAGCTTTTGGATTTCGTGCTTCTTGTTCTGATAGATTGAGATATGTTTGTCGTGCACGGTAGCAGTCTTCTTCAATCCAACATCGCTGGTCGATTTGTGCATGAGAAGAGATTGGGAGCATCCATGCAACAAGTACGAGAATGAAAAAGGCTTTTTTCATAGCGTGTGAGGATAAGGAGATGATTATGTTTGATTCAAAATGTCTAATAGGATTTTTTTCCATTCATCGAGTGTGGCTACTCCCTCTACAAATTGTCCATTAATACTATAGGTAGGGGTACCACGTATTCCTAGTTCTATACCGTCTGCAAGGTCTTGGTCTATGGATCGACTGTATTTTTTGTCTTTCAGACATGCATCGAATGCCACTGTATTCAAACCTGATTCGACAGCATACGTGTAAAGTGAGGATTCGTCAAGCCTTTTCACACTAAATGCTCGGTCGTAAAATTTCCAGAATTTATCTTGTTCTTTTGCACACATGCTGGCTTCGGCCGCTTGTCGCGCGTTGGGATGCAGGGTTTCAATAGGGAAATGTTTGAAAACGACGCGTATTCCATCCCCAAATGAGTCCATCACTTCTTTGAATACGGGGAAACTTGATTGGCAGTAGGGGCATTCAAAATCTATAAACATGATAATTGTCACTGGCGCATCGGCTGCACCAATTGTCGGATTGTGAGATCGGATAAATGATTTATAATCAGCCCTGAATGTGGGTGCATCAGTATCTGTCTGTTTGGTAAAGCCACCGTCGAGTGTGCGCGTGAGTGTTCTTAGGGTTTCTGGGGAGCCGTATTTTAACTGCCACGTGTAGTACACAAAGTAACAGATGAAAACCATGAGTACTATACCGGTAACTGTGAGGAGTATGTATCCGAGTATTTTTATGTTTTTGGTAGACATAGATACCTATATAAGTAGGCGTAGTATAGCATTTTTTAATCATTTTTACCAAGGCCTGTGCTTTTTTGTATTCTTGACAGCCTTGACTATTTTTGGTAGACTACGATATACAGTTTTTCTCTTTGTATTTATTCTGATATACTTCTAGTAGAACATGCATATATGATTTCGACCATACTTTCAATTGCTCATCTTGTCATAGCCGCGTTGCTCGTTATTGCAATATTGCTTCAACAGAAAGGGACTGGTATTGGAAGTGCATTTGGAGGCACTACCGGTGTATATACTACTCGTCGTGGTGTAGATCGTGTGTTATTCAATATCACTATTGCTCTCTCAATTTTGTGTTTTGCTATTGCTCTCGTTAATCTGATCGTCTAGTTTTATTTAGATGGGTCTTAAACTTCTTTCTTTGGTGTGCCTTTTTTAAAGAATACAAAGGCAGTACGAGGGGGGATTAGGAAACGTAATTCACGTCCGTCGCATGATGTAACTCTGCTTTCGCGTCTTCGGAATCGTCGTTTTCCTACACCTCGTCAACTGTTTCAGATTGGACATGTGCTTTCAATACGTGAACGTATTGTCTTTTGGGGTGCGGTATTAGTTTTTGTTTGCTCACTTGGTTTTATTGGTGCTGTTGTTGCGGATGAGTATCGAGTTACTGTCCCCAAAGTAGCAGGTACTTATCGTGAAGGTGTGATTGGTACTCCTCAATCGTTGAATCCATTATTTTCATCACTCAATGAAGTGGATGAAGATGTTGTTTCTCTCGTGTATTCAGGGCTCTTACGTTATGATGCTACACGACGATTAGTTCCTGAGCTTGCTGTAAAGTATGATGTGAGTGAAGATAGTAAGACGTATATTTTTGAGCTAAAGCAGGATGTCCATTGGCATGATGGTGAACCTTTTACCGCAGAAGATGTAGTGCACACATTTGAACTCATTCAAGATCCCGAGGTAGGGAGTCCATTGCGAGTTACTTTTCAGAAAGTGACGGTTGAGGCACGAGATACTTATACGGTTTCATTTACGTTGGAAGAAGCTTTTCCATCGTTTCTTTCAACTCTCACAGTTGGAATACTTCCGAAACATGTATGGGCGGGAATACCTGCGTCACAAATTCGTCTCGCGCAGAGAAATTTGCAACCGATTGGAACTGGACGATTTCAATTTAGTCGTTTAGTAAAAAATTCAGATGGATTTGTGGAATCAATTGAGCTGAAACGTTTTTCAGATTTTTATCGAAATCCTCCGTATCTAAAAGAATTTATTTTTCAATTTTTTAGTGATTATGATGGTCCACAAGGAATTATCACTGCGCTCCGTGAACAAAAAATTGATGGTATTTCATTTGTTCCGTATGAATATCGTGAAAAAGTGAAACGCAAGCATATTGTATTGAATACTCTCGAGCTTCCCCAATATACTGCGCTTTTCTTTAATCAAAAAAATGAAATTTTGAAAGATAAAAATATCCGAACTGCATTATCTTTTGCAATTGATAAAGAACGTATTGTGTCTGATGTGCTTGATAATGAAGCGCGTATTATGTCAGGCCCGCTGTTACCAGGTTTTCCTGGATTTTCAGAATCTTCCACTACTACTATATTTTCAGTTGAAGATGCAAATGCCGCGCTTGATAAAATATATGAACGCGTGTCAGCTGCTGATTATCGTTCGATGTTACTTGAAGCGAGGGTTGCTGAGCGCATTTCACAAGAAAAATTACAGAGTACTACATCGACGACCGCTGCTACCTCTACGGTGATTTCGGAACGTGTTGCAGACAGTGTGACTAGTACTCTCCCTAATGAAGAAGTAATTCGGGATATTGTCGGACAGGAATTAGATCGCGAACTCAATCCTGCACAGTTATTTTATCGACATAAAAAGGGTAGTGATAAAAAAAATGTGATTGGTTTTGAATTGGTTACCGCCGCCACACCGGAGTATTCAAAGATTGCTGATATACTTGCCGGATATTTTCAAGAAATAGGAATACGCATGACCACTCGATTGGTCGATCCTCAAGATATTACCCGGGAGGTTTTGCGGTCACGTAATTATGACATGCTCTTGTATGGAATTATTATTGGAAGTGACCCTGATCAATATCCCTTCTGGCATTCAAGTCAGATAGGATATCCTGGGTTGAATTTATCGCAATACTCAAATAAATCGCTTGATCAGATACTTGAGAAGGCGCGTGTTTCTACGAGTACGGATGAATTGACTCGTTTGTATACTGATTTTTCACATACACTAGTAACTGATGTGCCTGCGGTTTTTCTCTACACCCCGACATATACGTATGCTTTAACGGATGAAATCAAGGGGTTTGGGGTTGAACGAATTTCAAAACCTTCTGATCGTTTTGCCAATATTTTGGATTGGTATGTCCAGGAAAAGAAGGTATGGGGGACTAAGGATTGAGGGGTTCTGGGTGTGTAATATTAATACACGTATCTGATGAACTTTTTGTCACAGTCTGATTCGTCTCTGGCGGAAGTAGATGTATCAAGATAACAACACGCCGATGTGGTGAAATTGGTAGACACGTGCGCTTCAGGTGCGCATGCTGAATAGGCTTGTGGGTTCGAGTCCCACCATCGGCACGAATTGATAAACTCAAAACTTAAAGTTCAAAATTACAGATTTGAATTTTCGACTTTAAAACTTTTAGTTTTTAGGTATAGTTTTGACTTTTGGGTTTTACGTTTTGAGTTTATTATCTCGTATATATGGCGCATATTAGCGTCAGTACGTATTACTTCATGTGACATGATTTAATGTAATATTGTTTATTTGTATGATGAATGCACAGAGCGCGCAGAGCGCACAGAACACACGAAGAAGTGGTCGGAGCGGAGGATTTGGTTCACGAACCTCACGCACTGGTTCTTCACGATCGCATGGACGTCCTCAATCTCGAGGCGTGCGAACCGTTAATTCCGGTAAATTTAATTCATTTCGACGCGAAGAGGGAGGGTATGAAAAAAATCCCCATGCGCTTCGCATTATTCCAATTGGCGGATGTGAGGAAGTCGGACGAAATATGACTATCTTTGAGTATGGTGATGATATCATCATACTTGATATGGGTATTCAATTTCCTGAAGAAGACATGCCAGGTATCGACTATATTGTGCCTAATACCAAATATCTTCAGGATAAAAAGAAAAATATTCGCGCCGTTATCTTCAGTCACGGACATTTGGATCATATTGGAGCTGCGCCTATATTGCTTGAACAATTGGGAAATCCTGTTATTGTCGGTCGTGATTTGACACTTGCATTGGTCAAGCACAAGCAAGAAGATTATCGAAAAGGCAGTGCTGGAAAATTAAAAACGATCCGTATCAAAGGTATTGATGATGTGCTAAAGTTTGGTGCCTTTACGATTAAGTTTTTTCAAGTTGAACACTCCATTATGGATGCTGTTGGTGTAATTGTTGAAACCCCTGCTGGCTCAGCAATACATCCAGGAGATTGGACACTTGATCGGGATAAAGAAGGCAAGCCTACACTTGACTACACTCCATTACGTAAATTACAGAAACCGACTGTTTTGATGCTTGAAAGTCTAGGTGTCGTACATGAGTTTCGAGGAAAAAGTTATGAAGAGATGTATAACAATCTTCAGAGCATCATGTCATCTGCTCCTGGACGTATTATTATCGGTACTTTTTCTTCGCAGTTGGAGCGTATTCGGTGGGTACTGGATGCTGCTGAAAAATTGGGAAAGAAAGTCGCGCTTGATGGATACAGTATGAAGGTGAATGTCGAGATGGCTAAGAAATTGGGATATATTAAAGTTAAGCCAGAAGTATTGATTGATGTGAAGAAAGTTGATGACTATCCTGATAATCGTATTGTAGTTATTTGTACTGGCGCGCAAGGAGAAGAAAATGCAGTGCTCATGCGTATTGTAAACAAACAACATAAAATAATCACTTTGAAGCCAAGTGATACGGTAGTCTTTTCATCATCGATTATCCCCGGAAATGAACGCTCGATTCAGCGATTGAAAGATAATATGTATCGTCAGTGTGATAATGTCATTCATGGACAATTGATGGATGTGCATGTCTCTGGTCATGCGACTCGTCAGGATATTCGCGATGTACTTACGCAAGTACAGCCCACATACTTTATTCCAGTGTATGCGAATCATTATTTCCTCAAAGAAGCTCGCAAATTGGCAATTTCTCATGGGTTTGATAAAGATAAGATTTTTGTTCCGGATAATGGATCGGTTATTGAAGTGACTCCGCAGGGAGCAAAAATGCTTAGCAAAAAAGTTCCGAGTGATTATGTGTTTGTCGATGGATTGGGGATTAGTGATAGCCAGAGTATTGTACTCCGTGATCGTCAAGTATTGGCGGAAGACGGCATGCTTGTTGTCATCACCACGATCAATGCGAAATCTGGTGCGCTCATCCAGAACCCTGATATTATTTCACGTGGATTTGTATTCCTTAAAGATAACCGGGATTTAATTGAAGAAATTCGAAATCGTGTGAAGAAGATGGTCACTGAATCAGACCCAAAGAGTTGGGCGGATACGAATCAGATCAAGAATGATATTCGGGATAAAATTGGACAGTATGTGCTCGGCAAAACTGAAAAACGTCCAATGATCTTGCCAGTAGTCATTGAAGTGTAATACACTAAAAGCCCTCATACTGAGGGCTTTTGGATAACTTTTTTATGCCATTCACTATTCCCGAATCACCAACTATTAGAATCAATGCACTAGCTCAGAAGCTCAGAGGTGAAGGTAGGACGATTTATAACTTGAGTGTGGGGGAACCTGTTATTGAAACTCCACACATTATTAGAGACGCGGCAAAGCATGCAATTGATGAAGATAAAACATCCTATCCTCCTGCCGGGGGTATTCCTGAATTACGAACCGCAGTTGCCACATGGTTATCTGAATCATATGGGTGTTCGTATATTTCTCAAAACATTGTGATTACTCCCGGAGGAAAAAGTGCGATATTTTTTTTGCTACAAACCCTACTTGAGCCAGGTGATGAAGTTCTGGTCATGTCTCCTTATTGGGTGTCGTATCCCGCAATTGTTAGTATTTTTGGGGGTGTTCCCAGGTTTGTCGCAACACAGCCTCAGAATAATTGGAAAGTGAATCTTGAAGCGCTTGAAGCTGTATATTCACCGCAGATTAGAGTTTTAATATTGAATACTGCGTCAAATCCTACGGGTGTTTTGTATACCCGAGATGAGTTGCAAAAAATTCTTGAATGGGCGAGAGAGAAACACATTATTGTCATTTCGGATGAGGTGTATAGTGGACTCGTATATGAAGGAGAATTTGTTTCCTGTGGTTCGTTCAAAGAATTTCAGGACAGTGTGTATGTCATACAGAGTGCATCAAAGAATTTTGGTATGACGGGTTGGCGTATCGGAATGCTTGCAGGCAATGTAGAAATATTAAAAAAAGTTACCGCATTACTCAGTCAGAGTGTGAGTGGGGTCTCGACTATTAGTCAATGGGCGCTCGTAGAAGGACTCAAACATCGGACTGATATTTGTCCCTTGATTAATCGAGAATTTAAATTTCGGAGAGATATGTGCGTAGGTTTGATCAACGAACTATTTCGTGCAGGAATTGAAACGCCTGCTTCTGGACTGTATGTTTTTTTACCGCTTACTATTTTTGGTTCAACAAATGAGTATTCTGAAGTTTGGTCGGAGAGAGTTTTGAGCGAAACTGGAGTTGCTACAGTCCCTGGAAGTGCATTTGGGCATGAAGGATATGTGCGCCTTTCATATGGTGGAAATAAAGAAGAAACGGTAGGTGGATTGAGGGCATTAGCTAATTTTTTCCACAAGGAGATTTGACGAATTATATATGGTGTATTATTGTTAGGAACACTATGAAACCATCAATATCATTTTTTAGAACTTATTGGTTTTGGAATAGCTCTATGCATAGCTCTGGTGTTTAGTTTGTCGTTATCCCTTCTTCATTCAAACTCCTCTCAGCTATGCCAGAGAGGAGTTTTGTTTTGAGCTCTCTATGTGAATTTCGCATGTAGAGCTCAGCGCACCAATTACGGGGCTGTGTTCTTTCTAGAGAGGGAAACATCATGGGTATAGGTTCTCGGTTTCACATGCGTGCGCAGGGCTTCACGGCTACGCAGATTCACGCTGTTCTGAATACATGGCTCATCATGATGCTCGGCACGATTCAAGAAGTCGAGCTGATGATCGATGCATCGGATATGACGCGGGAGATTCAGGGGGTCCTCGAGGACTATTTTGAAAGGGGGGTACATGTTGATTTTTTTCACTCACATTCGATTACGCTGACGACACTGCCTGATGGAGGGAAGCGGGTGGTGATTTCGTGGGTTTCGCGTAGTAGATGAGCACTGGTATAGCGAGTCGGGTATGAAACCTCGACTCGCTATACGCCACCTTATGCGTCATTTCTTGTTGAAAACAATAGGTGATTATAGTACACTTGATTTATCTTAACTAGTAATTAGTATGGCAAAACGACCGGTGATTGTGTCTGGTATCCAGCCAACTGGAAATCTGCATATTGGAAATTATTTGGGGGCGGTAAAAAATTGGGTGGATCTGCAGAATTCAGGAAAATATGACTGTTATTTTTTTATTGCCGACTTACACTCACTTACGGGCACAAGAAGTGCGGATGAACGGAAGGCTCAAATTCTTCGCACAGCGTCAGAATTATTGGCGGCTGGAATTGATCCAAAAAAATCTACATTCTTTGTCCAATCTCACATACCACAACACACTGAATTGGGATGGATTTTTAATTGCGTCACCCCGATTGCTGAGCTTGAGCGCATGACTCAGTTCAAAGATAAGTCACAGAGTCAGAATAAAAATATTAATGTCGGACTTTTTACGTATCCTACACTCATGGCTGCCGACATTTTGCTCTATCGTGCGAATGCGGTACCTGTAGGTCAGGATCAGACCCAGCACGCGGAACTTACGAATGATATTGTACGCTGGTTTAATAAACATTATGGCACGTATTTTTCTCCAGTGAAGCCAGTGTTTACTGAAACTCCAAAAATTATGAGTCTGCTTGAGCCAATGAAAAAAATGAGCAAATCACTTGGTGAAGGTCATGTGATTGAGCTTGCAGATGAGCCGGCAGTGATTGAGAAGAAATTAAAGAAAGCGGTGACTGCGACTGAAGGTGGGGCACATTCACCAGGAGTTGAGAATCTGCTTGGACTACTCAAGATTTTTGGAGATAAAAAAGTGCATGCACAATTTGTGAAAGCAGAAAAAGATGGGTCGATTCGGTATGGAGATTTGAAGAGTGAATTAGGTAGAGCTATTGGGGATCATTTTTCAGATTTTCGAACTCGTCGAGACGAGCTCATGCAGGGGCATGATGAAGTTGCGAGTATATTGACAAGTGGAATGGAGCGTGCCACAGTTATAGCAGAGGCTACCATGGGTGATGTACGGAAAATGATTGGTATTAGATAAGTGTCGTCAATCGATTTTCCCCTTGATTGGGGGATGATCGGCAGAGATTAAGAAGTATGTATCTTGACCCCTACCAACTCTCCCTTACTAAGGGAGAGTTGTGTATGTAACCACCACACTATGACACATCGTCAAAAAATTTCATTGGTAGTTCTTCGCGTTACGATGGGGTGGTTTATGTTTTATGCAGGGATTACAAAAGTACTTGATCCGGCATGGTCAGCAGAAGGTTACATCAAGGGAACGAAGAATTTTGTGTGGCTCTATGAACTGTTTCTTCATCCCGTCGTGTTACCCATAGTTAATTTTATTAATGCATGGGGACTCACACTTCTTGGTGTATCATTGGTTTTGGGTTTGTTGGTGAGATGGAGTACAATCCCGGGTGTGGTGCTTATGTTCCTATACTATATGGCGGCACTTGATTTTCCTTATCCCAATTCACATGCGTTGATTGTCGATGAACATATTATATATTCATTGGTTTTGTTACTTTTTTTTACGATGCGCGTAGGAGAGGTGTGGGGATTGGACAGGTTTATTTTTCATAAAAAATATAATTAATATAACCCTAAGATATATGTCAGAACAAATTTCTGTACAAGGAGGAAGAGTAATCGCTGTCGGGATGGTGGTAGCCTCCCTGGTTTTTTCGATTTTTTTCTATGCTTCTCGGGTAGCAAATCCAGGTATTCTTTCGGTTACTGGATCAGCGAAGACTTCGGTTACATCTGATTTGGTCAAATGGACCATTCAACTTTCGCGCACGGTGAGTGCATCTGAACTCAGTCAGGCATATGCGGGATTGAGCCGTGATGTGACTGTGGTCCAGGCAGAGATTGTCGATCACAGCATTCCATCTTCAGCAATTACGATTTCGTCAATGTTTACTGAACAGGAATATGGCTATGATTCGAATGCTCCACGTCGATATACTGTACGCCAGACGTTGACTGTTGAATCGAGCGATATTGAAAGTGTAACCAGTCTTTCAAAAAAGATTCAAACACAGGTTTCTCTTGGCTCAGTCATGTCTACTTTCCCTCCTGAATATTATTACACCAAGCTCGCTGACCTTCGGGTAAGTCTTCTTTCGGACGCAGTAATTGACGCAAAAGCTCGAGCAGAAAAAATTGCTGAAAGTAGCGGTTCTCGCGTAGGAGCCCTTAGTTCTGCAAGTCAAGGAGTGGTGCAAGTGCTTGCACCAAATTCAATTGAAGTTTCTGATTACGGTTCCTATGATACGTCAAGTATTGAAAAAGAGGTGATGGCAACTGTCCGTGCGTCGTTTGGGGTGAAGTAGATATTTTTTAGAACAAAAAAATACCTCCCGTATGGGGGTGTTTTTTTGTTTCTTGACAGTGGGGTTTTGTCCGTGGTATAACGTATGAGCTATGAAAACCTGCTTGAATAACAATAATAATCGCAATAATTACTTTCCAGAGTAATCGGGTTTTCGTGTGCATAAAGAATAACATGAATACCCGCGATAAGCGGGATTTTTATTCTCCCATATTCCTCGATAGTTCAATGGTAGAACGGCTGGCTGTTAACCAGTAGGTTCCAGGTTCGAATCCTGGTCGAGGAGCGAAGTAAAATAATGGCTACATTGAGCCATTATTTTATTTTTATATAGCCCATGGTATTATTTCATTAACTTATTACGCATCCATATGAATAAAAAAGTTCAAACAATAAATACTTATAACGCCACAGCTTCTGCAATGGCAGAAAAATTCAATAATATCGGTGCTCGCACCGATGACATCGAAAGAGGGTTTTCGTTTGTTGAAAAGAAAAGTCCTTTCGTTTTTGAAATTGGCTGTGGTAATGGAAGGGACGCTAAAGAAATACTTACATACTCTCATAATTACCTTGGCGTAGATATTTCAGAAGCAATGATCGCACTTGCTTGTGAATACGTTCCAGAGGGAAAGTTTGAAGTTGTGGATATTGAAAACTATGTTTTTCCAATGGGTTTAGATTTAATTTTTTCTTTTGCTTCCCTTCTACACTCAAACAAAGAAAGTGTGCGAAGCGTATTAGAGAAAGCACATCATGGGTTGAATGAGAAAGGTGTTTTTTATATTTCATTGAAATATGATGACTATCGTGAGCTAACTAAAACAGATGAGTTTGGTACGAGGACTTACTATTTGTATAATCCGGAAATTATAAAAGAATTAGCTGGTGATAAATATAAGACTATATTTGAAGATACTCATGAGCTACGAGGGCAGAAGTGGTTTACAATTGTTTTGCAGAAGATATAGCTATTTATCGAGCATACTTAGTCTATTTTCCATAAAATACGTTCGAACATCGTCCACCACGTGGAGCGACTTAAAATAATGGCTATATTGAGTCATTATTTTTTTAGCGTATATTTTATTTTAAGTTGGTGTGATACATTTACATCAGGTTAATTTATTTATTCATGTACTATGTCTGAAACAGGTCCAAGTGGTTATGAAGGAAGCAGAGAATATATCCCTTCGCCAGAAGAAGTAGTTTCGATTGTTAAAGAAATAATTGGAGAAAAAGAATATAAAGAAACGAGAAGACGTGAAGATGAAAAGGGTCTTTATTTATTAGAACTTACTACTACTGAGGAAGACGGTACTACATCAGAATACACCTATATGAGAGCGGGTAAGTATAAAGAAGGATCAGCTTTAAACAGTGTTATTAACGTTGTTTTTTATGATGCGGACAGTTTTCCTGTTGGCGGTCATAATGTCGCAGACTTTATTGATGGGCAGTGGAAAAAGACTTCTTAGTTTATATTTTTTATTATGACAAAAGAAGAAATTATTGAAGCAACTAAGCAACATGTGAAACAGGTGTTGAGTGGAGAAGGATCTGGGCATGATTGGTGGCATATTCAGAGAGTTTGGAATAATGCGAAGTTGATTGCTGAGGGTGAAAAGGCGGATTTATTTATTGTGGAACTTGGCGCACTGTTGCATGATATTGCAGATTATAAGTTTCATAATGGAGATGAAGAGATTGGTGGAAAAACTGCTGGTGAATGGCTGGAAAAATGTAATTGTGATCCGGAAGTCATTGAAAAAGTTGTGCATATTGTGAATCACGTTTCTTTTAAGGGAAATGTGCACGAAAATAAAATGAAATCTATTGAGGGGAAAATTGTTCAGGATGCTGATAGACTAGATGCAATGGGTGCAATGGGGATTGCTCGATGTTTTACCTATGGGGGAAGTAAAGGGAGAGAGATTTATAACCCAGACAAAAAGTTCAAACCTAACATGACCAAAGATGAATATAAAAGTAATGACGGGAGTGCAATAAATCATTTTTATGAAAAACTTCTTTTGTTGAAAGATTTGATGAATACGGAAACCGCGAAAAAAATTGCAACGGAGCGACATATTTTTATGGAACAATATCTGGAGAGATTTTTTCAAGAGTGGAATGGCGAAAAATAATTATGTATGGAGCGTTGACAAGAATAGCATTTTAGTGCTATTCTTTTTTTTCTTCTGTAACTACATGAGCTCGTCGAATTGTCGGCGGCCTCATCAGTGCTGGAAACTGAGCAAGGGAGATTCACATGAGTTCCGGATTATTGCTTACCATTATCGCCGGCCTGCTGTTCGGCGTGTGGCCCATCTTCATGAATATGAGCCGCATGAGCGGTACGAATGCGGCAGCAGCCTTCACCATAGTCTGTTTCTGTGTCGTCATGCCGGTCGCCGTGTACAACGGCATCACGATCAGCGGTGCTCGTCTGGGGTTCGCGATCGCTGCAGGTGTCACAGCGGGTGTCGCTCTGATCATGTTCAACTACGTGTTGGCGTCAACACCGCCTCAAGATCTAGCACCCCTCTTTGTGGTGCTGCTCGTGGCCCAGCTCGTTGCTTCGGTAGTTCACTACCTGATGGAGAATGGTAGTATGACTCCTATGAAGACCATCGGACTGGTGCTCGTCATCACGGGAGCTGTTCTCGTGAACTGGCCAAAAGCAGTGCTTGTGTCGCAGCCATAGTTCTGTCCTCTTGCCAAGGATTTGGCAAGGTTACCCGGCCGACGTACCAGAATCGTCGGCCAATACATAAAACAACTCATATAGATGGGTTGTTTTTGTTTATATGTAGGAAATTTAATTTGTATTTTCCATAAAATACGTTCGAACATCGTCCACCACGTGGAGCCATGAAAATATAGTGTTTTTGTGCTGGAATAGTTGGTTTGGATTATGATATACTTTTTCAAAATAAACTATTTGATTATGAATAAAAAAGTCACTACTCGTATGGTGCATCAAGTTCCAGCAGATTTACGAAAGGCCTTGATTTCTGTACCCAAGGCACGGGCTGTGTGGGACGACATCACACCACTCGCGAAGAACGAGTGGATTTGTTGGGTTACATCTGGTAAAAAACAGGAGACGAGAGATATTCGTATTGAGAAGGCACTTTCGAAACTTGCAGGTGGAATGCGTCGACCGTGTTGTTGGGCCGGGTGTCCGCATCGCTGAGGTGATTTTTTCGTTTTTTGTGCATCACATGGGGAATAAAAAGTGATTTACTTGGGTCACTTTTTTATTTTTTATTCTTGACAATATCATCTTTTTCATCTATCTTGTGTTGGTCTCGCTGAATCACCAGCGTGGCTGTGCAAGGGGGGTTTCTGTATGCTGTGTCATCCGGAAGATAATCCCGGGGTGGCGATCCAGACTGATGGGAATAATGGTCTCCGTCCTGTGCCTCCGTCGAGTTGGTCCCCCTCGGTCCTTTTTGCTAAGGGTCGTGTGTTCCTCCTCCCGCCCGAGGCCCGTGCGTTTCCCAGTGTGAATGCCTCTCAGTTTCCGAATACTCCGGTCTTCTACCCGATCTTCCAGGATCGGGGCCGTCGTCCTCGGCTCGGTGAGGCTTACTTCTACTTCAAGAATTCGCATCGTCGTCCGTGTCGTATGTTCGCGCCGAAGGGGCTTGTCCCCGGTGAGTCATACGTGTGCGTGGAATGGGTCAATGCCCTCCTCGCCTGCGTCCGTCGTGCGACTGATGAAGAGATTCGTTTCGCGTGCGCCCTCGGCGCATAGCTGACTGATGTCCACACCTGCTCTATTTTCGGATAGGTGGGTGTGGCATCGTTCATTTTTGAATATTGAGTTGGCAGATATAGAGACTTCACGGTATACTAGTTGTATTATCTTATATAACGTACTCTGTACAATCATTCCCTAACACTTGTCATAACAGGATGCCAGCAGTCGTCTGGGTTCATGAAATACATAGCTATCGGCATTAGCTTTCATGAAATGTCGACGATTTTAGGAAAAGAACTTCGGTATTAAGCGAAGGAAGACCTCAATGGAAATAATCAATATTTGATAGAAATCTGTCAGATATATTAGGGGATGATTGTATATTGTATGTTTAGAGAAATCATATCCAAAGATAATTTGGAGGCTGCATATTTGGAGATTGTCCAAAAATTTGCGAAAGAAAGTAAGGAGTCCCGATATTACGGCATTGATCACAAAAAAATATTGGATTATGAGGTTGATTCGACTGATCTGTTGAGCCGTATCCAGGATGAATTGATACATACAAAAGTCATCGAACCTGCTATTTTGTTGCATATTCCAAAGAAAAATAATCCGTCTAAAACCCGTGAGATTTTTATTTATACACTCAAGGAACGAATCAAAGCGCAGGCAATTTACCGAGTGGTGTTACCAGTTTTTGAACGCAGTTTTTCTGATCGTCTTTTCTCATATCGTCCCGGTAAACCTCCGCATACCGCATCATATCTTTTTGCGCGTCGATATCGTAGGCGGTTTACTTCTGATCATTGTCTTGTGGTGGATTTACATAATTATTCGAGTTTAATTGATCGTGAATATTTGGTTGAAAAATTGGCCACATTATTTTCCGATCGTCACACATTGGAGATACTAAAATTGTTTGTTTTTACTCGTGTATACGACGGTCATACTATACAGCAATTACCCCACGGAATTGTACAGGGTGTACCATTGATTGCTTTGTTTGCTAATATATATCTCTCTGATCTTGATTTTTTGTATGCTAGACAAGTAGAGTTTTATATACGTGTAGGTGATGATTTGGCGCTCGTTGATTCAAATCTTGAAAAATTGAAAGTTATAGAGAAGGACATACAGGCCAGGTTGCACATGAGAGGCTTGAAGCTTAATTTTGATAAATTGTTCATTGGATCTTCCCGAGACACTTTTTCTTTTTTGGGATATCGGTTTTCGAATGGGCGTATTAGTCTTGAAGATAGTTTTATCACCCGTATTGAGTCCGAGTGGAAAAGTTTACTGCTTTATAAACATGAGTCAGAAACAAAGAAAAAACGTATTCTCAAAAATATCATGCGCAGTAAATACAAAAATTTTAATACTCGATTTCAGGAGATTGTTAAGAATAAATCGCAGGTGAATGACGTTACTCAGATACGCGTGGTTTCTGAGCATTTTTTTCATATTCTTACTGAGTTTTACTATGGACAGTATTCTCCGCAACATCGACGCTTATTAAAGAACGAGATTGCTGAATTTGGTATTGTCTCATTTTATCAGCATTATAAGAATTTTCATTATGAACGAAATTGAGAATAATACACATAGAGTATCTTACTATGTTTAGTACACAGATTCGGGAACAGGCGCGGCTTCTTAGATTGGCGAAAAAAGAGAGTCGTGAATGGAGAAATGTGTTATTTACTCGCGAACATTATCAGTTTCTTCGTGATTTTTTAAAAAAACATCGCGTGTTGATTATCGGCTTACTACTGCTACTGTTTTCTCAGGGTATTATTGAGTCTGCGTTGATTATTTTTAGCCGTGATCAGATTTCGGATGGGACGCGCCTCTGGTTGTCTACACATTTTGTATTATTATTTTTAGTGCTTATTGGTATATTTTTAGTTAATTCTTTTTTTGCCATCAAATATGAACGGTTATTCGTGGTTCTGTTCACGAATAGCATTAGGCGACGTATTTTTAAGCATTTTCTTGGACGTTCATCTAGGTATTTTTCTTCAGATACACACGCAAATCTCATTGCAAAGATTTCTTATCATTTGCCACTTGCTACCCTTGGTGTATCTAATACTTTTTTTGGGTTCTGGCGCTGGTTGATGTATTTGGGAATTGTAGTGTTGATTTCAACAATTAGTCAGTACCATGTTTTTTCTGTTGTAGGTGTATTTGTGCTAGTGTCAGCACTTTTATTTTTCGGTGGGTATGCAGTGTCACGATTGTATGTGTCGCAAGAGGTTACGTTTTATTCGCAGATTATCAGAGAAATGGATATCAATACTACTAATATTAGTTTTTTGAATATATTTCGACAACAAGATTCGGTTCTCAGTAAGTTCGATAAACTGGTACTGTTTGATTCTTTTTTCCGTATACGTCGAGATATTTGGATGCGTCTCGGTTTCAAGATGGTGTTTATCTTTTTGGTCGTCGTATCTATTTGTAGTCATTTTTTTCCTACAATATTTTTTTCTTTTTTAGGAACAGGGGATAGTGGTGAACGATTTTTATTCATATTGTTACTTATTTATTTTTCTCGTGCGCTACATGAGTCCATGCGAATGGGGCTCTATATATTTCCTGCTCGGTTGGGTATTTCTTTGACTGTCTTTCAATCGAGTGCGCATCTCACCGCAGATACCACCTGTAGTCTGAGAGAAAAAAGTCTCGGATTTTATAGCCATAAGACCAAACTTTTTTCAGAGGGGTCATATCATAGAAACATCCGTTTTGGCTTTAATCCAGGTGACCGTGTATTATTTTTTGGGTCAAATATGACTGGCAAGACTGCGTTGGCACGATTATTTGCTGGCGTTACGGCGTACAATCCGCGTGCAATAAAAGTCACTGTGGATGCCAAACGATTTGAATTTACGGCATGGCAGAGTGTGTGTGGTGATGTGTATTTTTTTGATCCTAATTTTCGGACTGATCGCACGCTCATGGAGTGCGTGATGGGAAAATTAAGAGACCGTATTACGACTGAAGAATTTGCCGAGGCACTTCGTATCATGAATCGCTATCCTTCCATTGTGGATCTTGTGTCGGCCGATGGAAATTATACTGTATCTGCGGACACCGTACTTAGAAATCCATTACAGGCCTTTGCATTGCATGCACTTCATTCGTTGGTCACCGGTCGACCGGTGTTGGTTATTGATAATTTTTGGCTTGATTTACAATATCCTCGTATTATTGATATGATACGCATATTGGGACAGGCACTTCCGACGTCGATCATGTTGGTATTTGCGAATACTGCCAATGATTTTTTACCTTATACCCAACAGCATGAACTTAGCACCAAAATTAGACCCATCCTTTGATCCTCCGCACACAACTTCTCGTTTTTTTGTTTGGTTTATTCCGATATTTTTATTATTTTTTGCATGCGCATTGGTGGGTATATTTGTGTTCACACGTTCACATGATCAGGAGATTGTTGAGTATGCATTACCACAGGATTCTCGTGTAGTATCGACAGATATTCCATCTCGGGATTCAGTTTTTGTACCTGCACAGACTATGCAAGTCACCGAATCGTTTTCGGGACATGTATATTTTAATACTGATTTTGGGAATACACATCTTTCATCTCTGATTATTGATGCGATAGACGACGCAGACGTACAAATCGAGTTGGCAGTGTATTCGATAGATCATCCATTGATACGCGATGCACTCTATCGCGCTGCCCAACGTGGAGTCGAGGTTAAATTACTTTTGAGTGAGAAGCGGAAAGCAGCACATGATTTGGTTTTTTATAATCCACCCCAAAATATATTGCGTGTAGACGCAGGAGCTGAGGGCACACTGGGATCGATGCATCATAAGTTCATCATCATTGACCGAAATTTTGCTTCAGCAAAACTTTTTTTCGGTTCGTATAATTTCACCTCTCTTCAGGAGAAGTATGATCCAAGCTTTGTATTAGAAACCACTCGTCCTGAAATTATTGAGGTATTTGGTAGAGAATTCAATCGTATATATACGGGAGGTTCTTTGGCTGAACGTAATCCATATGTTGCATTATTTAATTATCCGGAAGGCTTTATAGAAATTTGGTTTACACCCGCTCCGACGAATATGACAAGTGTGCGTACACGTTTTGTACGTCTCATTACTGAGGCTAAAAAAATAATTGAGGTTTTGATTTGGAATTTGACTGACAGCACTATTGCCCGGGCCTTTATTGAAAAAAGTAAAGAAGGTTTGCCGCTGACTATACTTACTGATGATTCTAATTATTCTGTAGCTGATTCTGCATTCCCATGGCTGACTACCCAGAAAGACTTATATACCCTGGACAATTTACAGGTGTTTACTGATTACAAACGAAATATTGAAATTCGGGACGTGTTCAATGAAACAGATATTAATTCTTTCCTCCATCACCACTTGTTATTGATCGATCGTACTATTGCAGCATTTGGAACTAATAATTGGAGCACGAATGGTTTTTTTAATAATAATGAGTCAATTATGATTAGTGATATTCCGTATATTACACAATCTTTCAAACAAACTTTTGATTTGAATCTTGACAAAGCGAAGTAATATTGGTATCATGTTTTGATGTTCGGGCTGATTATAATTACACGTATATATGAAAAAATGGTATAAAGGTTATCTCGATACGCTAAAGAAAGAAGGTCAGAAGACTGATATTCCACAAAAATTGGGGCATTCTTTTGATACTCGAAAATTAAATTCTCCTCCAAGAGTCTTTCGAGATCCGGTCGCTGTGGGGAAGCGTACACGTAATAAGACGTTTGGTGCTTGATTCGAAAAAACTGGGTAATACCCAGTTTTTATATTATTACAGTCTCAGGTATCCGCTTCGAGAGTAGGATAGATGAGTTAATAGTAGTTCACTTATCTATCTTTCGAGCCAGCTTTCGGCTTCTGCTTGTGTTGTGAAGAATTTGATATTCTCTCTGCCGGTCAATGCTGCCGTGCTTTTTCCAATCAAATTAGCTTTCGCTGAGCCACCAAATACTGCAGTTTTTTCAATAAAGTGTCTATTATTTTTTCCGAATTGCACCATGAGTTCCATGGCACCCATATCGTAGGTACCATCGAATTCTGTAAGGTCGAGGAGTATATTGATTTTTTTACCCTGTTTTTCCGATGCATGCTTAATCAATGCCTCACCATCTGTGATGTTTTTTTTGAGTAGGCCGAGTCGGTCGTCAGTCAGCGAGCCTGCAATTTTGATAATAATTTTTTCTGATTGATGAATTATGGTAATTGGTTCATTCATAGTTGTATAGATATGGTCCATCGTATCACAGTTGTTTTTTTTGGACAATATAGTGTTTCTATATACATATAGTATACAGCCTTGTGTAAACAGTTATTCTATATTACAGTAGTGTAAGTATTAATTTTAATTATTGATTATGAATTTTCGTAATCGCACATTAGTGGTTAGTGTTAGAATACTCCTTGGTTTGTTTATTCTTTTTAGCGGAATCAGTGGAATTGCGGCCGGGCCTGAAATGAAGAATGTACCAGCCCTTATGGCTCCGACTATGATGCAACTGTGGGATATGGGAATTTTTCAATTGATTAAAACAACTGAGGTTGTAGTGGGTATTATGCTTATTTTGGGTTTTTTGCCTGCGCTCGCATTGTTATTCCTCGCACCAATCTGTGTTGGGGTCATTGTATATAATGGAACGGTAGCACCTCTATATGTAGTAACTGGAGTTATTGTAAGTATTCTTACTGCATATCTTGGGTATGCGTATTGGGATAAATACCGAGCAATTTTTGCAGATAAAAAGCTCAATTCTTAATTTTGACTATATGATTAAGCAAATATTTGTTAATTTAGCGGTTACAGATCTTCAAAAATCAATTGATTTTTTTACTCAGCTTGGTTTTACCTTCAACCCACAATTCACGGATGAGAATGCAACCTGCATGATTATTGGTGACAATATATTTGCCATGCTTTTGGTAGAAAAGAGGTTTAAGGATTTTACTAAAAAAGAAATCATTGATGCACATACGCATGTGGAAGTATTGAATGCTTTTTCTGTCGGTAGTAGAGAAGAGGTGGATGCTTTACTTGAAAAAGCGCTTGGAGCTGGTGGAGTCGAACCTGTGCCTGCGCAGGATTATGGCTGGATGTATTCGAGAGATTTTCACGATCTTGATGGACATGTGTGGGAAGTGTTCTATATGGATGAGAAAGCTGCGGCTGAAGCGAATAAAAAATAAAAATACAAAAAATCGCTTATATGGCGATTTTTTGATATGATGTCTGTAGTATCTTTATTATTGATGTATATGCTTATCAAATTATACGCTATCGCATTGCCGGTCTTTTTTGCTATCGATATGGTATGGCTCGGGCTGGTCGCAAAAAATTTTTATCGTGAGCACCTAGGTTTTCTTATGAAAACACATATTAATTGGGTTGCTGCAATTATATTCTACCTGCTGTTTATCTTTGGATTGGTAGTGTTCGTTATCTCCCCCGCGCTTGCAAAAGGATCATGGGCGCATGCATTGGTATATGGAGCATTGTTTGGTCTGATTACGTATGCTACCTATGATTTGACTAATCTTGCTACTATCAGAGATTGGCCTCTCAATGTAACGATCGTTGATCTCGTGTGGGGTGCTGTATTATCAGCTTCAGTCGGAGTGATTGTCTACCTTATTGCTAGTAAAATGAGTGTATGAATTATTATTTGATGCTTGGTTTCATATTGTTGGTGTACATGACGGTATGGTTTGGTATTTCGGTTTTGAAAAAAAGAAATGATGTCGCTGATATTGCGTGGGGATTGGGGTTTGTGCTTCTGACGTGGGTTTCTGTTGCAGTATCAGACACCTCTGCTATATCCAGTCTTGTTATTGGGGTACTAATAACAATCTGGGGCGTCCGACTCGCGTGGCATATCCATGCACGAAATAAGGGCAAAACCGAAGATTACCGATATCTTGCATGGCGAAAAGAATGGGGGAAGTGGTTTTATCTTCGATCCTACGCTCAAGTGTATCTATTGCAGGGTTTTTTGTTGTATCTGATTATATTTCCGGTGGTATTATTCAATGCGCATCCAGGCACGTCTATTTTTGGGTTTATCGAGTGTATAGGTATATTGATTTGGGGGATTGGTTTCTTTTTTGAGTCTGTAGGTGATGCGCAGTTGGGAACATTTATGCGAGATCCACGAAATAAAGGGCTTCTCATGAAATCTGGTTTGTGGCGATATACGAGACACCCTAATTATTTTGGTGAAGTTACTCAGTGGTGGGGTATATGGCTCATCACGTTTAATTCTGTATATGGCTGGTATGGAATTATTGGTCCTATAGTGATTACCACCCTCATTCTCAAAGTTTCTGGTGTACCCATGCTTGAGAAAAAAATGGAGCAACATCCTGATTTTGCAGCATACAAAAGGCAGACGAGTGTGTTTATTCCACTGCCTCCCAAAAGTTAGATTGTTCTTCTGTTGATTTTTGTTGACAGTACTCTCTAATGGGAGTATGGTTACTAAAGATATTATTCAGCTGTACAATCCAATGGGTATATCGATTATCCTATTGAAACGACAGACAATTGTATTGAAGCATATGACACATGTAGTAGAAGCTGAGGAGAAGAAACCTGTTTTGGATGAACCGAAGAAACCTGAAGAGACCACCGAAGCAGAATAAAAAAATCCCCCCATTCGTGGGGGCTTTTTTTATTTTTAAACTGCATGGTACACTATCAGTGTGCTTTTTTTAAACTCAATACGCTATGCACCTCACCCTTATTCTTGGTCCCATGAAGAGCGGAAAATCCTTTGACCTTATTAGTCATTTTTCACCGCTTCAGTATACGATGTCGAAATTTGCGCTGTATCAGCCTCTGCGAAATGTGCGTGATACGGGAATCGAATCTCGAAGCGGACTGTTTATTCATGCAAAGAAAATACAATCTCTTCAAGAAATTTTGAACGAAGATTTGTCTCTGGTGGGAATTGACGAGATACATATGTTTGAGCCAAGTGATGCTCACTATATTGGCGAGCTTTTGTCACGGGGGACTGATGTGATTGTATCCGGACTTGATACTGATTATCGAGGAGAGTTATTTGACATGACCAAAAAATTATTTGAGCTCGGTCCCCATGAGGTGAAATATAAGCGGGCGGTGTGTAATGACTGTAAGAATTTTACTGCAGTGTATACGCAGGTGTATATGCAGGGCACCCCTCTGATGGGGGGAATGCCGCCGGTTATTCCAGATGATGGGACGTTCACCTATGAGCCCTTATGTAGAAAATGTTTTGTGCGATAATCGTATTTTCACATAATATATGTACAAAAAAACACCAGAAATATCTGATGTTTTTTTGGTGATGGAGCGACGGCACGCTCCGATGAATTTGCTGGTCTGCAGGCCGTCTTTCAAGGCGCTCGGTGCCTCGAATCTGCATGTTTTCTCCATCTTGCGTTACCCCGGGTGGCCCGGGTATTCGTCGAGCTTTTTGATGAGTCGCTCGATCATTTCTTTCCTGGCTCGGAAGAGGCGAGACATCACGGTGCCGATTTTGGTGCCGGTTTTGTCCGCTGCCTCCTGGTATGAAAGCCCTTCCCAGTCACAGAGCACGATCAATTCCTTGCGTTCGGGCGGCAGTCGATCAAGTTCGGCCTGGATTGCGCTGTTCAGCTCCTTGTTCTCGAGCGCTGCATCAGGAATCGTGTCGACTGAGTATGTCTCTGTTTTCTGGTTTCGGTGAAGACGCTCGTCGTACTCTTCGTTCTTCAGTGCATCAGCTTTGCTTTTTTTCAGAGCACTGATCGAAGTGTTGATGGTGATCCGTCTGATCCATGCTCGGAAATTGGTCCCTTCTTCGAAATGATCACCATAGCGGTGAATCTTCAGGAAGACTTCCTGCATCACGTCCCAGGATCTTTCGGGGTTGTTGACCACCCTCATCGCGATCGTGAGCACGTAACTCTGGAAATGTCGGTACATGTCCTTGAAAGCTTTTGACGCACCCTGCTTCCACCTTGAGATGAGTTCGTCCTCTTTGTCTCGACCAGGAGCAGTTTGAGTTTTCGACTTAGTACCAGGTTGGTTTTTCATGTGTGTTCCTCCGTGACGGTTGAAGTCCACTTTGTGTGAAATACCGCTTTTTACTTAACCAAATATCTATACATCAGTCAAGTTTATTTTTTTGACATAACGATTATTTATTGATATTCTTTTTTGAGTTTGTTGGCTTGTAGTAGCCGCTTTTTCTTTTTTATGTATGAAAAAAATTCTTATTACCTCTCATCATAATGAAGTCGAACCTGAAAAAGTATTCGGGCTTCCCTCGGTTATTGTGCAGGATTATAAAGTCTATCCATTTCATGCCGAAGGGGCGCTACCTGTTGTAGTTCCAGCCCTTACCTTTTCATTAGAAGAACTTCGGGCCATGGTCGCAATGGTTGATATCATAGTTCTCACTGGTGGCCATGATGTACAGACTACTCGATATGGTGAAGAAGTGCGATATGATACTGTGCAGACATATTCTTGTCGCGACGATATTGAATTTGGTTTGCTTGAGGCTGCTATTGAACTTCGAAAACCAGTATTTGGAATATGCCGAGGATTACAAGTGATCAATGTATTTTTTGGAGGGTCACTCTATCAGAATCTGCATCATGATGTGCCTGGAACTTTTGGGCATCGTCAACCCAAAGAAGATATTGAGAAATTGCTTCACCCTATCATGATTGAATCGAATTCATTTTTATCCCGTATTTTCTCTGGTACTTCTGAAATGATGGTAAATTCGTTTCATAATCAGAGTGTAAAGAATTTGGGGAACGGGTTGAAAATTTCTGCTCGAAGTTCGGATGGAATTATTGAGGCTATCGAACATGAAAGTTATCCAATCTATGCAGTACAGTGGCATCCTGAAAAATCATATCGAGTCGATATTTCTTCTCAGAAACTGATCCGGGCAATGGTTAATTTATAAGGCATTTTTTATATATTTTAAGCTTGATTAAAGCTAATTTTAGTGTTACAATTAGTAATATTGTTCTTATTTTTGATTTTGCTGTATGCATGCACTTGAGATAACACATTTTACCAAGAAATACGGAGAGACCGTTGCGGTCAATGATATTTCTCTGACTGTTGAACCTGGCGACTTTTTTGGTTTTTTGGGGAGAAATGGGGCGGGAAAAACCACAACGATCAGCGCCATTACTGGTATTGGTCGGATTACATCTGGGACGATTAAAGTGTTTGATAAAGATGTTGAAAAAGAGTATCGGGAAGCTAGAATGCTGGTAGGGCTTGCTCCGCAGGAATTTAATATGGATATTTTTGCTTCTGCAGAGAAAATATTGTGGTATGTGGGTGGGTATTATGGAATGACCAAAGAGCAACGGAAAAATCGAATTAAGGAACTTTTTAATATCCTTGATTTGGAGCCGCATAAAGAGAAAACGTTCATGCAGCTTTCTGGTGGACTCAAGCGTCGGGTACTCCTTGCACGTGCCATGATTCATGATCCAAAGCTTTTGATTCTTGATGAACCAACTGCGGGAGTTGATGTAGAACTTCGGCTTGAATTGTGGGAGTATTTGAAAAAAATTAATGCTGCTGGCAAAACTATTATGTTTACTTCTCATTATCTAGAAGAGGTGGAAGAACTTTGCCAACGTGTTGCTATTATCGATGGTGGAAAAATTATTGCTGATGCACCCAAGTCTGACTTTGTAAAAGATGGCAGTAGTCTTGAAGCGAAGTTTCTTTCGCTCACTGCAAAGAAAAAATAACTTCCTATTATGATGAATATTATCGGCCTTCAAACATTTATTGAGCGAGAAATACAGCGATCGTTTCGGGTATATATCCAGACGCTTCTGTCGCCATGGATTAATGCACTTCTCTATATCCTCATTTTTGGAGTAGTGGTAGGGAGTAACATCGATCTTATTGCCGGGGTTGCCTATATTGATTTTGTATTGCCTGGAATTCTCATGCTCAATCTGATTGGTTCTTCTTTTGCACAAACATCGTCATCATTGTATTTTCAGCGTTTTGCAAAACATATTGAGGAGATATTGGTTGCACCGTTATCACATTTTGAAATGATTGTCGGCTATGTGATTGGTGGCGTGGCGCGCGGAGTGATTGTCGGGATAGGTGTATATGTGATTGCACTTATTTTTAGTGCAGCGACCATTACTCATCTTGGATTATTTCTTCTATATACGATTGCTGTTTCGATTATTTTTTCTCTTCTTGGACTCCTTGTTGCATTGTGGGCGCAGAATTTTGAACAGCTCTCAGTATTAAGTGTATTTGTTATTACTCCACTTACTTTTCTTGGGGGAGTGTTCAATTCTGTTACCATGCTTCCGGAGAAGATACAGATCTTTGTGAAATTTAATCCGTTTTTTTATTTTGTGGACGGACTGCGGTATGCAATGGTCGGAATTAGAGAGGGGAGTGCTCTCATTGGTTGGTGTGTTATTATCGGCCTTATACTTCTATTTGGAGGATTGGTGTGGAGATTGTTTTCCATAGGTTGGAGATTGCGGACATAAATTATTACTATGGATAGTTGCTTGATTTGTGTACGAATTGATTTAATTAAGAACAACACCAATCCCTGGTTTGTGAAAGAACTTGAAACGGGATATGTGGTTCTTGGTGACCATCAATTTTTTAGGGGGTACGCACTTTTTCTGTGTAAGGAGCATGTATTTGAATTACATGAATTAGAGACTAACTTTAAGAAACAATTTTTGGAAGAGATGAGTATTGTCGCAGAAGCTGTTTACTGTGCATTCAAACCCAAAAAATTGAATTATGAACTTTTGGGTAATGGAGATCCACATTTGCATTGGCATATTTTTCCTAGACACTCTGACGATCTACTCCCTAATAAGCCAATATGGCAGATAGATAAAGATCTACGTTCAGCTGAGAATCAAAAACCTTCGCCTGAGGAATTGGAGAAATTAAAGAAAATTTTTAGTATTGAGCTTGAGAAAATTTTGGTAAGCCGTATATAGTTAATTTTTTCGATGAACCCCACCCTTCCTTCCCCTAAGAGTGGAGGGAAAAGAAAATATATGAAACCACTACGACTCCGCATTAATACTGACATTGTCACTGAATTTCTTCCCCCGCGTAGTGGGAAAAGTGATCATGCTATTGTGGTATGCGACGGTTTGCCTAGCGTCCCTTCAAAAAGGCGTGTACTTGAGTATTGGTCAAAACATGGTTTTTGGGTGTTTCATCCACGATATAAAGGTACATGGGAGAGCGCTGGAAAATTTCTTGATCATGATCCCACGGATGATATTCTAGAAGTCGCTCGGATACTTAAAAACGGCATTTCAGTACCATTACCACAGAAAAATTTTGAATTACACGTGACACATGTGACTGTTATTGGTGCTAGTTTTGGTGGTGCCGCAGCTCTCCTTGCGTCTCTTCATCCTGAAGTAGATAAAGCTGTGGTAGTTTCGCCTGTGATTGATTGGAAAGAGGAATTGTATCGACCTCGACAACCGCTATCTGATTTGCGTGAGTATATACATACTATGTTTGGAGAAGCGTATCGTTTTTCAGATTCTGATTTTGATCGACTTGGGGCTGATGATCAGTTTTTTAATCCTATTACACACCTTCAAGAGTATAGTCCAAAGAAAATATGTATTATACATGCAAAAGATGATATGATAGTGTCATATCATGCAGTAGAAAAATTTCTTGGTGCAGTTCCGTGCACACGTCGGCTTGTTCGAACAGGAGGACATTTCTCTGCACGTGCTACCACTACATTTTTTGTGGGTCGAGCACTGCGACGCTTTATCTCTGAAATGTAAGTATATGAAAAAAATTTTTATTATTGTCCCTATACTTCTGGCGCTTGGTTTTAGTATTTTTATTGGAATTTTTTATTATAAGCATCTTCGAGGGGTAGGGCCTGCAATTAGTGATCCTCCGTATCCAATTACCGGAGTGATAGATATTCCTGCAGATAATCCATTGAAACTTCCTCCCGGTTTTGATATTGAGGTATTTGCCGAGAATCTTTCTGGAGCTCGGGTAATTGCTTTTGATCGATATGGAAATATATGGGTTTCGCGTCCCAAAGAAGGAAAAATTTCTGTAGTTGTCGTGCGTGACGGAAAAGCTGAGAAAACTATTGATGTACTTTCTCAACTCACTAATCCCCATGGGCTATTATTTGATTACATGTCACCTGATACCCTCTATATTGCGGAAGAAACAAAAATTTCATTGGTATCAATTTCTTATATAGAGGGCTCTACTGAACCCGCGAGTATTCCATCTGAGAATATTGTAAAATTAGTTGATTTGACCGTCGAGTCTGCTCCGCACTCTTCTCGTACGCTTGCCTATACTCCTGACGGGCAGATACTCGTTTCTATTGGTTCTTCATGCAATGTGTGTTATGAGGAATCAAGTATTCGAGCAACAATTCAGAAATTAGAGAATAAAGACGGTGTGTGGGAATTGACTCCTTATGCCGCAGGCCTTCGGAATTCAGTGTTTATGGCGACTAATCCGGTCGATGGAAAAATATGGGCTACTGAAATGGGGCGAGATTTATTAGGTGATCATATTCCTCCTGATGAGCTTAATATTATTGAAGAGGGAAAGAATTATGGGTGGCCAATATGTTATGGAAACAGGATTCATGATGTTAATTTTGATTCCAAAACATACGTTATGGATCCATGTGCAACAACTGCTGCAAGTACGTATGACCTTCCTGCACATGTGGCTCCGCTTGGGCTCGCGTTTATTCCAGAAGAGAGTTTTTGGCCTGAAGAGTATTGGCTTGATTTACTCGTAGCGTACCATGGCTCGTGGAATCGCAGTGTGCCTACAGGTTACTCAATTGTTCGTATTATGCTTGATGCAAAGGGAGGAATTGTCGGTGAAGAGTTGTTTATTGATGGTTGGCTTACTGCTCACAATAAAGCAGTGGGGCGCCCGGTCGACCTCAAGTTCATGAATGGATCATTGTTTGTGAGCGATGATCACGCGGGGGTAATTTATCGAGTTTTTAGTACTACTGACACACCATCTCCGGTCGAACCGTTGGTAGATGTCGACTTTGGTTCATTAGCCGAGCCCTATCGATATGATTTTTCTCAACCGTCAATTATTTTTACTGGAAAAGCTCGGGGAACAATGTTTTTTGAGGCAAGTTTTCCTGTAGTCGTGACTGATAATAGTGGTGTTGTAGTCGGTCGTGGAATCGCAGAGGCAGGTGCAGACTGGATGACGACTGAATATGTGCCTTTTTCTGTTACCGTATCTCAGGTGACCATGCCCACGACTTCGACAGGTATAATTTCTTTTATCAAAGATAATCCGTCTGGTTTACCTGAGCATGAATATGCGTATTCAGTACCGGTAATTTTTGAGTAATGAATTTTGTGAGAGTATGGCATATTTCTTGGGCATTTTGGTAATTGCGCTTGGGTCATCTATGGTAATAAAGACGCAATGGTTTGTTGAGAATTTTGGATACAGTGATTGGGCTGAAGCAAAATTTGGTGGAGGGGGAACACGGCTAATGTATAAAATGCTTGGACTATTATTTATTATAGGTTCAGTGCTTGCTATGACTGGGGCATTAGGCGAAATTTTAATTGGAATTTTTGGAAAATTATTTATTGGTGGCGCACAGTAGTCAGAAAGTTATAACGTACATACAATACTAGATAGACTTTCAGATTTTATAGACTTTTTTATGACGTATCACACCGGAAATCATTTGATTGACCCGCATGCACTTCTTTCTAAAGCTCAGACAACTGAGGGTATGCACATTGCCGATCTCGGGTGTGGACGTACTGGGCATATCGTATTTCCTGCCTCTAAGGTGGTCGGGGAACGAGGTGTGGTCTATGCTGTTGATATTTTGAAAGATGTACTTGATTCAGTCCGAAAACGTGCAGCGACTGAGGCGATTCATAATGTCGAAACTGTGTGGGCTGATTTGGGTCTAAAACAAGGACTCGCAATTCCTGAAAAAACATTGGATACTGCCTTTTTTATTAATGTCTTATTCCATTTTGAGTCATACGATATTCCGCTTGCAGAAGCTGCTCGGGTTCTCAAGGAGAAGGGGAGGATTATTATTACTGACTGGATGCGAAAATTGTCTGTGCTTGGTCCTGCGGATGGCCATATGGTTGATTTTTCAGAGATCATTACATGGGGGCGCAAGAATGGGTTTGGAATTCAGGAGGATTCCACTATTGGACCGTATCATCGGGTAATTGTTTTGTTTCGTGGCTGATATGTCTCGTCAGGGAGGGGCACGATATAAGGGAAATTGTGGTGAACAGATAGCTGCTGATTTTTTGTCACATCACGGGTATGACATTGTTGGGCGTAATTTTTCAAAGCGTTTTGGTGAAATTGATATTGTTGCTTGGCACACTAAATCGTATTTTGGACGAACCCTATGCTTTATCGAAGTAAAATATCGATCGAATGATGATGGGAGCGCTGAGCGGTCTGTAGGAAAGAAGAAGCAGCTACACATGTTGTGTGGAGCAGAGGCTTATTGTATTGAATATGGAATTGATAGTGAACACACTCCGATACAGTTTGAACAGGTGAGTGTGTATGGCGAGTTTCCTGCACACAAAATCTATCATTATGAACTAATACAATAGTTTGTTTTCTGAATGTCCAATTCTTGACAAATATTTGCTTTTGTGGTAACATTATTTATGTAAGTAGCATCATCAAATGCTGCTTTTTTTAAACTCAAAATTATTTTAATTAATTGTACGTAGTATGTCGTCAGAAATTAGTAAGAGTATCCAGTATATTTGTGAGGAAAAAGGTCTCCAATTCGATGTGGTTATGGAGGCATTACAAAGTGCACTTGGTGCTGCATATCGTAAAGATTTCGGGAATAAACAACAAAATATTCAGGTTATTTTTGACCCAGAAACAGGTGATATGAAGGTCTGGGATGAAAAAGAAGTGGTCGAAGATATTTCTGAAGAAACATTGCTTCATGATCAGGAAGAACTCGCGCGTCGACGCGAAGAGGTGCGAAAAGAGGGTCGTGATTTGAGTGAAGAAGAGATTGCAGATTTGGTGCGATTTAACCCAAAGACTCAAATCATGATCACTCAAGCAAAAGAACATAAAAAGAGTGCGAAGCTTGGAGATATCTTGAAAATTGATCTTGAGGTGCCTGGAGATTTTGGTCGCATGGCTGCTCAGACTGCAAAACAGGTGATTATACAGAAGCTCCGTGAAGCTGAACGCAGTACCGTATTTGAAGATTTCAAAAAACAGGAAGGCCATATTGTGCAGGGTGTTGTGCAGCGTCGTGATAGACACACAGGGGGATATGTCATTGACCTCGGGAAAATTACCGGTATTTTGCCACAAAGTGAGACTGTCTTCCGTGAACGCTATACACTGGGTGCACGCATGAAATTTTATGTATCATCAGTAGCTCTTGGTATTCGTGGTCCTGAGATTATTTTGTCACGAAAAGATAAGCGTATGGTATCGTTTGTCTTTGAACAAGAAATTCCAGAGATTGCCCAGGGTGAAGTGGTGATCAAAGGTATTGCACGTGATCCCGGAAGTCGTTCAAAGGTGGCTGTCGCAACTGATGATGAATCAATTGATCCAATCGGATCGTGTGTTGGGCAGCGTGGAAGTAGAATCACAACCATTATTGATGAACTCGGTGGAGAAAAGATCGATGTGATTCTCTATAATGACAATGCAGAAACGTATATTAAAGCTGCGCTTTCTCCTGCGAAGGTCTCAAGTGTGGAATTGAGTGAGCCTGAAAAACAGGCAATTGTAAAAGTAGAGTCAGATCAATTTTCTCTTGCTATTGGACGTGGAGGACAGAATGTCCGTCTTGCCGCTGAGCTTACAGGCTGGAAAATTAAAGTAGTTGAAAAAGATGGAACTCAGGTCGCAGTGAGTGATGGAGAAATCGTAGAAGCGCCACAGGCGATTGAAGTGGTCTCAGAAGACAGTCAACAGTCTGATCATGAAGAGAAAACAGTAACACCGACAGAGGAGTAATGCTCGAATGAAGATTTGATATGAAATTAACATACACCGTGAAAGCGGTGTATGTTTGTATCTGGTTGAGTACTTGATTAGACTGTTTTTTCGTGGTATACTCAGCGCATAATGAACTATATTTTAACTATGAAGGAATTTTTTACGACCATTATTTATCAGCCGATATTCAATTTATTTGTCTGGTTTTATAATTTGGTGGGGGATGTTGGTATTGCAATTTTGTTGATGACTATTTTATTTCAACTCATTTTGTATCCGTTGAATAACAAATCTATCCGTGCTCAGAAAGTAATGGCTGATATGCAGCCAAAACTCGAAAAATTGAAGAAAGAATACAAAGATGATCAGCAGAAATTGGCTGCGGAAACCATGAAATTGTATAAAGAGCACAATATTAATCCATTCGGTTCGTGTCTTCCTGTTCTTGTACAGATTCCTATTTTTCTTGCGTTGTTTTATGTATTCAAAAATGCGTTTGAAAATACCTCATTTGAATTACTCTATCCGTTTGTTGCGAATCCAGGCTCTATCGATCCGATGAGCTTTGGTTTTTTTAATCTTGCAGGAAAGAATGTGGTGCTCGCTGTATTAGCCGGTGTGGCACAGTTTGTACAGACGAAAATGCTCACTACCAAGCGTCCCCCGGTAAATGCGGGTGAGGGTGCAAAAGATGAGTCGATGGCTTCAATGATGAATAAACAGATGCTGTATATGATGCCCATCCTTACGATTATTATTGGTTTTCAATTCCCTGCAGGGGTAGTATTATATTGGTTTTTCCGCACGCTTCTTGCTGTGGTGCAACAATGGATTCTCTTTAGAAAAGACGGCTCTTCATCAAACGGATCCACTTCTGGTACACAAGGTGGTGATGTTATTGAAGGCAAGATTGTTTCATAATAGTGTAATATGAAACTTGCATGTTCACATCTACTGAAGATGCATGTGTATACTGCCTCGGGTACGCATGTGGGTAAGGTGAAGGATATTTCATTTGATGTTGATACAGGTGTGGTGGTCGAGTATTTCGTATCTTCACTTTTGCATCGGAGTGTTAGTATTGCGCGTGAGCAGGTGGTACGCTATGAGGAAGACCGAATAATTGTAGAAGATAGGGTGGTCGATGAAGCAGAAAAAAGAGATACTCCTTTGTCATTTACTTCTCCAGACACGCTCGGATTTATCGAAGATAACACCCCCTAGTTAGGGGGTGTTGCTTTATACTGCTTTCATGTACACTACCTTTCAGTATGACAGATGTATTGTACCAATCAGTTGTCCGGACTATCGCTTTCTTTGATATTTTTGATCACCCACTGACTGATCGAGAGCTTTTTGAGTATCTTCATGGTGCTCCCACAAAACCAAAATTAGACTTTGCACATTTTTTTCTGAAAACGAGAGATTTTCCTGATACTCGAATTGCATATACAAATGGACTATGGCATTTGTCTGGACGGGAATCATTGGTGCGTGTGCATACTGAGCGTAGCGTGTCCATGGAGCGCAAGTTGCGTAATTTGAAAAAAGCAGTACGACTTTTTTCTGTAACACCGTTTGTGCGGGGAGTATTTGTGTGTAACACACTTGCGTTTAATGCCGCTGATGATGATAGTGATATTGATGTATTGGTGATTGTCACGTTTGGAAGAATGTGGTTTGCGAGATTATGGACCACTCTCATCATGTCTGTATTTCGATTGAGACGGACGAAAAAGAAAATCTCAAATAGAATTTGTTTGAGTTTTTATTTGGCTGACCGAGCATTAAATTTGTCAAAATTCAGGATTTCTTCTGATGATATATATCTAGCATATTGGATCCGTACTCTTATTCCTGTATATGACCCCGATCATTTGAGCGATAGTATTCTCCGTGCGAATCGTGAATTACTCAGTCCATTTTTGTCACACGCACGTCATAGTGAACCCACCTTGCACTATATGGGTACAATACAGAAGTACAAGCGGAATAGTGTGTGGATTGTAGAGTCGCTACTTAGTGGACGTCTGGGAGATTATTTTGAACGATTTACTCGGAGTATCCAGAGAAAAAAAATAATGCATAATACACGCAGTCTGGTGCATGCAAAGGATACTCGGGTGGTGGTAAATGATTCAGTTTTGAAATTTCATGAGAACGATCGGCGGATACGGTATCGAGATGCATGGTATGAACGATTGGAGAAATTGGGTGTCGAGAGATGATTCTTTTTATCCCACTCCTCCCAACATTACTCTGAGGAGCGGGTGTGTGTTTATATATGTCTATACGTGCTTTACCATTTGAACGAATTCTCATCTACGCATGGGGTATTTTTTTTCCATGGCAAACTATCTGGATATATCAGATCGGGAGTATTAATGGTTTTATATCGTCATTTATAAGCCTCGGTTTTTATATAAGCGAGGTCGTCTTGTGGTTGCTATGCATCGTGACTTTTATTAATTTTACATCCAGTATGGTGAGAACCACGCTGGATGTGCGTTCTACACGAAGAATGCTGTTGCGGCTATTTTTGTTTTTTCTATTTCCTGTATATGTATTTTTGAATGCGCACTGGTCGATCCATATTGATGTGTCTATTCGACAAGCACTTTTTTTGATTGAGGGGTATATGATTCTCACGACGATTATGGTGTCCCGTATCTCGGTATATGTTTGGATCCGTGCTTTTATTATTGGGAGTATCGTGCCGATTGTGTTGGGGTTATTTCAGTGGTTTACCCAAACAACGTTTAGTTCGACATTGTTTGGGCTGACAGAGCATATTGCATCAAATCCAGGTGCTTCAATTGTAGCATCAGACGCTATTGGTCGATGGCTTCGCGCATATGGCCCATTTCCTCATCCAAATATTTTTGGCGGATACATGGTATGCATACTCGCGTTTACGTTGCTCTATGCGTGTGTGGTACAAAAAAAGCGAGAGAAGATTGGATTGTTGGTTATTCATACATGCGCTGCTTTCACCCTTTTTGCAACATTAAGTAGATCAGCAATTAGTGCGTATGTTTTTGTGTGCATTGGATTTTTACTATATGCATTAAAAAATAAGATGAGGAATATTTTTTTACTTATTGCTTCTTCAGTAATCATGGGTTTGATATTTGGAATGCTGTATCACGATATTGTGTATACGCGTAGTATCCCGGTTTCTATTTCTGAAACTCGTTCGTTGTCCGAAAGACAAGAGGGAATAGAAATCGCGTGGGAATTGCACCGTGAAAAACCATTAGTTGGATTTGGTAGTGGCATGTATGTATATGCACAGTATGCGAATAATCCAATACTTCCGGGATACATGTATCAGCCAGTCCATGTTGCATTGCTTGTGATTTTGATTGAACAGGGGTATATCGGCATATTATTTTTTGTATTCTCTTTTGGGCTTTTGTTGTACTTTGGAATGAGTAATTCACGGGTGTATTCTGTACTGTTTTTAATCAGTGGAGTATTGCCTGTTATGTGTATTAGTTTTTTTGATCATTATCTTATTACTCTATACCCGGGAATTTTACTTTTTTTTGCTTATCTAAGCGTATTTTTAAGGTTCTCCACAGGCATTCCACAGTATGTCCACAAAACGTGAGTATCTGTCGTATATTGTGCGTTGACAGCTCTGATGTACACACGTATAGTACAGGGGTACCAAGAGTCCGTAGCGGGACGCATTTGCATGAAGCGACGCTGTGCGAAATTCGTGCTTCTGACAGGCATCACGAATTTCATTTACGGTCGTCGCATCAGGCTGCTTCCCGCCGCGGACTTTTTGTTTCCACGCCCTATGTCTAGTGGGGTGATTCTCCCTTGACAACCATTTTAAAACTAGTTACTATCTTAGTATAAATTATCACTCGCAAAATAGGAGTGATAATAGTATCATATTATTCTTAATAATATTTCACTATGTCTATCAGACCATTAGGTGACCGAGTATTAGTCAAACCTCTGAAAGAGGAAGAGGTAACTAAATCTGGTATTGTTTTGCCAGATACCGTGGATAAAGAGAAAAAAGCAGAAGGAGAAATCGTTGCCCTTGGCAACGGAGAAAAACTTACTAAATTGAATTTGAGCGTTGGAATGAAAGTATTGTTTAAGAAATGGGGAGGAGAAGAAGTAAAAGTAAATAATGAGGATCATAAGATTTTGGACCACGAAGATGTGGTTGCAGTGATTGAGTAGGATTACACCGCCCTAACCCTCTCCTGAGAGGGGAGGGAATTAAGCTTTCTAATTAGCACAATACTAATTAATTTTATATGGCAAAACAAATCAAATTTGATGATGATGCGCGACAAGCCCTAGTTCGTGGAGTCGATGCGCTCGCAAACACTGTGAAAGTTACGTTGGGCCCTAAGGGTCGTAACGTAGTTCTCGATCGTGGATATGGAAGTCCTATTATTACCAAAGATGGAGTCACAGTTGCAAAAGAAATTGAACTCGAAGACAAGTTCGAAAATATTGGGGTTGAAATTATCAAAGAAGTTGCGAGTAAAACAAATGATGTGGTTGGTGATGGTACCACCACTGCAACGGTTCTTGCCCAAGCAATCGTAAAGGAAGGGTTGAAAAATGTGACAGCTGGGGCAAACCCAGTCGCCCTCAATCGCGGACTTCACAAAGCTGCTGAGGCTGTCGTTCTCGAGCTCAAAAATAAAATTTCAAAAAAAGTAGAAGCGAATGAAATTGCGAATGTTGCTTCAATTTCTGCAAATGACCGAGAGATTGGAGAAAAAATTGCTGAAGCGATGAAAGAAGTCGGAAACGATGGTGTCATTACTGTTGAAGAATCACAGACTTTTGGCATGGATATTGAAACTGTCAAAGGTATGCGATTCGATAAAGGATATGTGTCTGCGTATATGGTCACGAATACTGATCGTATGGAAGCAGAATACGAAGATCCGTATATTCTCATCACTGACAAAAAGATTTCTTCGGTTGAGGAAATTCTTCCCGTGCTTGAAAAGGTCGCACAGAGTGGCAGAAAAGAAATGGTGATTATTGCAGAAGATGTGGAAGGTCAAGCGCTTACTACACTTGTATTGAATAAACTTCGAGGTACCTTTAATGTGCTTGCGGTGAAAGCTCCTGGATTTGGTGATCGACGAAAAGAAATGCTTCAGGATATCGCAGTCCTCACTGGTGGAAAAGTAATTACTGAAGAAGTTGGTCTGAAATTGGATGGAGTCGAGCTTCACGATCTTGGACGCGCTCGAAAAGTGGTTGCTACCAAAGAGACTACGACAATTGTCGAAGGAAAAGGTGATCAGAATTCTATCAGCGATCGCGTTGCTCAAATCAAAAAATTAATTGAACAAACTGATTCTGATTTTGATCGAGAAAAACTTCAAGAACGTCTTGCAAAACTTGCAGGTGGAGTAGCGGTCATCCGAGTGGGCGCTGCAACTGAAACTGAGATGAAAGAAGTAAAACACCGTGTGGAAGACGCGGTTGGTGCTACTAAAGCTGCGATTGAAGAGGGTGTTGTTCCGGGTGGTGGAGTCGCATTACTTCGCGCGATGAAAGCGCTGGATACTATCAAGCTTGAACCAGAAGAAATGATTGCTGTGGGAATTTTACGTCGAGCACTCGAAGAACCTATTCGAACCATTGCAAAAAATGCTGGATTTGAAGGTGCTGTAGTCGTGGATGAGGTAAAGAAGAGAGAAGGGAATTATGGATTTAATGCGGTTACCGGAGCATATGAAGATATGGTGGTCGCGGGTGTTATCGATCCTACCAAAGTTACTCGAAGTGCACTCCAGAATGCAGTATCTGCTGCGGGAATGCTTTTGACGACTGAAGCGGTTGTGACTGACCTCCCAAAGAAAGAGGAACCTCAAATGCCAGGTGGTATGGGAGGAATGGGTGGGGGAATGGGAATGATGTAATATAGATTGATCTGAAATAAGAACTCCCCGTCTAAAGCGGGGAGTTTTTGTATTGCCTTTGTGTATAACTTTTTGATAGACGTTATTGTGCGTGCTATACTTGCGCATATTTATGTTTACTATTAGCGACAATTTATTTTTGGCCATTGGGGTTATACTTGTTGGTATTGTTTATTTTGTTGTTAAAAAATCAAAACATGGTTTGTCCGTCGGATCAGCGTCTCATCAGACGCCTTTTTTAAATTTATATACCACTGATTTTACTGCACTTGCTCTTGCTGGTCGTATTGACCCGGTGATTGGGCGAGAAGAAGAAGTTCGCAAACTTACTCAGGTACTTGCGAGACGAAGTAAAAATAACGCTATCCTTATTGGTGATCCAGGAGTCGGGAAAACGGCGATTGTTGAGGGTTTGGCTCAGCGGATTGCACGTAATGAAGTTCCGGAAACTTTGGCTGGAAAGCGCGTATTGGCTCTCGATGTAACGACACTTATGTCGGGTACCAAATATCGAGGGGAATTCGAGGAACGTGCGAAAAAAATTGTACAAGAAATTACTAATTCTAGTCGTACGATTATTCTTTTTATTGATGAAGTACATTCGGTGGTTCAATCTCAAGGGTCAGAAGGTTCGGTAAATTTATCTGATATTTTGAAACCCGCGCTTGCACGAGGTGATTTGCAAATGGTAGGAGCTACGACTACTCTCGAGTATGATAAGTATTTTCGTGCTGATCTAAGTCTGGAAAGACGATTTCAGCCTATTGAAGTGTCTGAGGCTACCCCTGAAGAAGCGGTAAAAATTTTACAAGGAGTTAAAGATAAATATCGTGAATATCATAAAGTAGAATTTACTGATGCAGCACTAGAGGCCGCAGTGAGTTTGACTAAAACATTGGTTAAAGATCGTAAACTTCCTGACAAAGCTATTGATGCGATTGATGAGGCGGCTGCTATGGTGAAAGTCGCACACCTCCATCCCGCACTTACTATTACTCTTTATCAAGCAGCTGTTAAAGCGTATCCTGAGGTGGCACAGTTGTGGAAACAGATTCAAGAGCTTGATCTAAAAATACAGGCAAGTAAAGGTTCAGAACAGCTTATTTCCAAACGTGAAGCATTGGAACATGACCTTGTCGATAAAGGGGTTATTACGGTGGATGCAACTGATATCGAAAAAATTATTACCGATTGGATTAAACCAACACTTTCTACGAGTCGAAGAAAGTAATTTTTAACCTTATTTTTTATTACAATTATGAATACCATGACTTCGACGTTAACAAAAACTTCGACCAATACCAAATTAGCAGTAGCAACTGCTTTTCTTGCTGTTGCAAGTGCATTTGCATTCATCCCAGCGTTGACTACCAATAATAAATTTCAGGGGTGTAGAGATTTAGATGCACCCGTCGATGCAACTTTTGATGAAAGGCAATTATTCGTAAAATCAACAACGACGTATAATGGTGGTACGAGTACTGATCGTTGTTATACGTTTCCAACTACAGGAAAAACGTATGTAATGGAGGGTGTGTGTAAAAAACGGGGTTTTCAAACATGGCAGAAAAATTGTGGAGAGTTAAATATTGGTCAAACTGGGGTTAATTATCAATGTGTGGAGGGTGCATGTGTAAATGTAGCAACCTCAACACCTCCATCTACGGGATCATTATCAGTGTTTCCTACTACGCTTGATGTTCCATCAACCGCTGGTAGTAATGCATCTGTTGCTGTATCGTCAAGTGTTAGCTGGAATGTAAGTGATAATCAGGATTGGTTGACTGTTTCACCTTTGACTGGTTCAAATAATGGGACACTTTCAATTTCTTATACCGCTAACAGTGTTGCTTCCAGCCGAAGTGGGGTAGTTACGATTGTTGCTGGAGCGATCACTCAGACTGTTATGGTCACACAGGCCGCAGCTTCGTCTACTGTTACGAGCAGTCCATTTTTATCCGTTTCTCCTGAAACAGTGAGTGTTCCAGCGAGTGCAGGAAGTAATAATACTATTACTATAAGTTCAAACCGTAGTTGGACCGTAAGTGATAATCAGGATTGGTTGACGGTTGTACCTGCCAATGGCTCAAACAATGGAAGTCTAACTGTTTCCTATACTGCAAATGCCGTAGCTTCTACTCGAAGTGCGGTCGTCACGGTTGTTAGTGGAGGACTAGCGAGGACTGTTATGGTCACACAGGCCGCAGCTTCGTCTACACCAGCAACACCGACTTCGACATACTTGAATGCTACAATTGATACCAATTATACGGGTCTTCGAAATGATCACTATGTGCTTGCGGGTACACAGAAGCATCTTATAGGTAGAGTACAGCTCAGTGCCTCTGGGGAAGATGTAAAAATAAAACAGTTAGGGTTGAATATATTATCTTCAGACTCTTTGGTTGATGTAAAGAATACGTTTCATTCGATTACGATTTATAAAGATTCTGCAATGACTATACCACTTGGAATTATGCCAACAAGTCTTGGTACTGTTGTGTTTCAAAATTTGAATCATGTTGTGTCAAAAAATACAACTAAATATCTCTATATTGGAGTAGGACTTAATCGTATTGGACCGGCATCTAATACGAGCAGTGCCGCAGTTTCTAATGTAAGCCTTAATTTTGGACTTAAGGATGCTCAAACAGCCGCTATGGGTGTTGTGTCTGGTGTAGATCTGTTGCCACAAAATGTGGTTGCCACTGAAAATGTCTACACCAAAATAGTGACTTCAATTGGTTCTCAGGTTACTAATGTTGCATCAACTTTCCAGAATGGCAATCTTTTAGGCGGTGAGCAAACATTTTTTACCTTTGCGGTCACTGCAGATTCTGGTGTAAATACTGATGTACTTGGTGATTCGCTGAGCGCATATTTGGTGAGTATGAAATTACAACTTGCAACTGATGCAAATGTAACGAGCACTAAATTATGCCGTGTAAGTACGGGATCGTGTATATCTTTGTATGCAGTGCCTACTGCAGTAAGCGGGGTTTATAGGCTTCAGACTCAGACTCCTGGATATACTGGTTTTGTTAATTTGGTTCTATTCGATAATTTGGGTGCAGGGGGTATGAGTAATCGTGTAGTTCAAAATGGTGAAACTGTGCTCTATGAAGTTAGAGGCACATTTTCTAATGTTACTGATCGTTATGCTCAAGGAAGCATACAGGATGTACATGATAGTGGAATTGTATGGGGGTATGATACTAGAGGATATGGAGGTGAACCTCTCGATATTACCTTTACTGACCTTAAAAAAATGGAGCCTCGGTGGAGCGGGTATCCTGATGTAGTGGGTGGCACCTTAAATTAGTTGTTTATTCCATTATAAAAATTACTCTCCGTCTAAAGCGGGGAGTTTTTGTATTGACAGAAAATTTATTCTGTGGTAACATGCTGTATACTGTCCTTTACCGAGTCTTTGTTTGTCGACATATGGCGTGTTGGCGAGCGGAGACTGATCACATGGGAGGTTGTCGTGGGCTTTAAGCTCTCTGGCGATCAACTGAAAACTGCTCTTAGACGTCTGGGGGAAGTTCAGCGTCAACTGGGTCAGGATAGCGGGTACCCCTACCATCCTGAATTCATGCTTCAAATGCTCCAGTGTCTCACTGAGGGGAGGTTCTTTCCTCTACCAGAAGACCTAATCGCTCACAAGCATGGTCTCGAAATCGTTACGAGTGTTCCGTCCCTCGATCTCAGTCAGGGGATCAAGCTCGTTCCTTTCCTTCGTGATGGCGAAAAAAAATGTTCTTCCGAGCAGATGCGTGCACGAGCGCTCGAGCTCGATGCAAATCTGGGGCTCTGGCATGCGGAGTTTCTGCGCATTCGTGTCGGACTCCTCGGTACTGGCTGGGAGTGGGTACAGCGATTCATCATCTTCGCAGGCACACTGCTGCGTAATCGTGGTGGACAGCACTTCATTCCCTGTCTGTATCTGAATGACACTGGCTGGACTCTCCTCTTTCATCGGATGGAAGAGGATTTCTGTTTCCGTTCCGATGTGCAATATTTCCTCGCCGCACTCAGATAGGCCTGGATGATTCTGACCTGTATACCCTCGCATTTGCTTCGGCATTGCGAGGGTACTTATTTTTTAAGCTTGAATTTCTTTCATTTTTTGCTAAACTTAGAACATTATGAGTGTACTTACTAACACAATTGACCGACTTGGAGAATTGCAGAGAAAGGTTTCAGAAACCTGGAAACTTCTTCGGATTGATGAGCTTAAGGAACAAGTGGTTCATCTGGAAAAAAACATGCAAGATCCGGGATTTTGGACAGACCCTGTCAGAGCTGGGCAGGTGTCAAAACAGCGGGAAAATTTGGTATCTGAGATTGAAACGTGGGAAACACTTCAGAAAGAAACTCGTGATCTTTTTTTATTTGCACAAGATTTAGTTGAAAGCCCAGATGAGTCATTCGAGGTAGAGGTAGTGACAAAGACAGAAGAGCTTGAAAAGAAATTTGAAAAATTGGAATTTTTGGTTTTAATGAATGGAAAGCACGACAGGCTAGGGGCAATAGTTTCTATTCACGCGGGTAGTGGGGGGACTGAAGCACAGGACTGGGCAGAGATGCTTCTACGCATGGTCATGCGCTATTGTGAGAAGAAAGGTTGGTCAACGACGATGATTGATGAATCGCGTGGGAATGAGGCTGGAATCAAATCCGTCACATTTAGTGTTCAGGGACGATATGCATACGGACATCTGAAATCTGAGCATGGTACACATCGACTAGTACGAATTTCTCCGTTTGACGCAGAACAAATGCGACATACGTCGTTTGCGCTAATTGAAGTAATTCCTGAAGTAGAAAGTGCTGATGCGGTGACTATCGATCCAAAAGATTTGCGTATTGATACGTTTATGTCCGGAGGAAAAGGTGGACAGAGTGTCAATACGACGTACTCCGCTGTTCGTATTGTGCATATACCCACGGGAATTGTGGTACAATGTCAAAATGAACGTTCACAATTACAGAATAAAGAAACTGCAATGAAAGTATTGCTTTCAAAATTGCTCAAGCTTCAAGAAGAAAAGGAAGAGGAGGAACGATTGAAACTGCGTGGAGAGTACAAAAGTGCTGAATGGGGGAATCAGATCAGATCATATGTTCTTCAGCCATATAAAATGGTAAAAGATGTGCGTACGAGACATGAGACCGCAGATACTGATGCAATCTTGAACGGAGATTTGGATGAGTTTGTTGAGGCGTATTTACGTTTTTTGAAAAAGGCTTGAAAGACTTAAAATGGCTGAAAAGCCAAAAAAGTTGATTTGAAGTCTCTAAGCCTTTTCTGCTTTTCTAGCATTTTGAGCTTTTTTATGAAATTATCCTGGAGTCATACATTATTTTTGAGAATCAACTCGTTTATTGGGAAAAATCCTCAACGTGATCGATTCATGATTTTTTGTGCTAAGACTTTGGTGTTTGTCATGCTTGGATTAGTGCTTGGATTGGGATTGTACGATTTGGGTTGGGGAAATGATTTTTGGGTGATTCAATATATCAAATTATTTTTTGTTTCATTTTTGTACGCTGAATTTGTAAGTTATCTGTTCGGTATCATCTTTCGACATCCGCGTCCACGAATTGAATTTCCAGAAAGTACACAATTGGTACATACCGTGGGTACCTGGAAATCGTTCCCCTCTGATCATACCATTGGTTCTTTTCTTTTGGCGGGGATATTATTGTTGATTCCTACGACTCCGTGGTGGTTGGTGATTGTGATGTACATCTCTGCAGTACTGGTTTCCGTGTCCCGGGTATATGTGGGTGTGCATTATCCGAGGGATATTGTGGGTGGATTTGTGGTGGCACATGTGGTTATCCTCCTCTTGCCCTGGTTTTGGTACCATATTGTTGAACCAATTACGCACTTGTGGTAAGGTACGTGTCTATGAATTTTCTTATTTTTGCCGGTGGAGCGGGGACGAGATTATGGCCTATCAGCCGATCAAAGTCGCCTAAGCAGTTTGAAAAATTAAAAGATGATACCTCTACACTTCAGATGGCGGTAGAGCGTATTTCATCGTTTGGGCTCGAACATATCTATATATCAACTAATAGTCGGTATGTGGATTTGGTACAGACACAGATTTCAGGAATATCTCCAGATCACGTTATGAGTGAGCCTGCCAGGAGAGATTTGGCAGCCGCAGTATTGCTCGGACTTTTGCGACTCAAACAGAAGGGGGTTTCAGGTACGATTGCCTTGCTTTGGGCGGATCATTTTATGGAACGGCCTGATAATTTTCGTGCAGCTCTTCTTCGGGCTGAAGAATTGATTGCTGAAGATAGTAATCGTTTTATTTTTCTTGCAGAAAAACCACGATTCCCTAATCATAATCTAGGCTGGATTCAGGTGGGTAGAGAGCTTGAAGAAGGAGCGTTTTCTTTTGAAGGTTGGAAGTACCGTCCTGATGTGATTGAGTGTGAAGAAATGTTTGACTCGGGTATGTGGCAGTGGAATCCAGGATATTTTGTTGCAGATATTGATTTTGTTTTAGGGTTATACCAGAAACACCAAAAAGAATTATACGAGGCAGTGCTCCAAATGGTTCAAGGATCGCGTGATTTGGAAACTGAATATCCAGGCGTATTGTCTTCTTCTTTTGATAATGCAATTATTGAAAAAATTGATAAATCTCAGGCAGTTGTGTTGCCTGTTGATTTGGGTTGGAGTGATCCGGGAACCCTGTATGCATTGAAAGAGGCATTACAACGTAGTCCCGATCAAACAGTTATGATCGGTAATACCTACGAGATAGGATCGAGTGATTCTTTTATCTTCAATGATGAGCCAGATAAACTGGTCTCTGTGATTGGTCTGAAGGGTATGATTGTCGTGAATACCAAAGATGCGCTTTTGGTGGTACATAAGGATCAGGTCCCTGAAATCAAAACATTGCTGTCTAAACTTCAAGAAGACGGTAAAGAAAATTACTTATGAATGCGGTGTTGGTGAAACGACTATTATTTGTACTCGTTCTTGTTTTGGGCATCTTTGGTTTTGTGTTGTATAGAAAAATTTATGTTGAGAAGTTTGATTTTACCTCTGACGTTTCTTTTACGATTGAGCAGGGTGAGCGCGTAGCCTCGATTGCACAGCGCCTTGAAGATGCACAGATAGTTTCGAGTGCTTCAATTTTACAAAAATATATTGCATGGAAAAAATTCGATCGTTCAATTACCCATGGCACAATTGTTTTTGATACCTCTATGACGATTGCTGAGGTTGCTCGATTACTTGCACAAGAAAAGTCTGGGGCAGAACGAGTGGTGACTATTATTCCGGGATCAACACTGCGTGATATTGCAGCATATTTTGAGAAAGAGGGAATTGCACGTGAAGCAGAGGTGTATGCATTGTTGGGACGGCCTGCGGAATTTCAAAAACCTGAATACCATATTGATTCAAAAACGTTTTTATTTGCAGGAAAACCTGAAGCAGTGAGTCTTGAAGGATATTTGGCGCCAGAAACATTCAATGTGTTTGCGAATGCTACTTTGTCTGAAATTGTGGATAAATTTATTAGAGAGCGAGAGGAACAGATTGAGACTTTGAAACAAGATATCCAGAAATCTGGTTTGAGCGTTCATGAGGTTTTGACGATTGCAAGTGTGATTGAAAAGGAAGTGCGAAGCGAAGAAGATCGGAAGATGGTTGCAGATTTATTTTTTCGACGACTTAATGCTGGCTGGGCACTGCAGACTGATTCGAGTGTTCATTATGTAGTAGGCACTCCTGACAGTGTATTTACGAGTGCTAGTGACCGAGCTATTGATTCTCCGTGGAATACATATAAGTATCCAGGTCTTCCGGCTGGTCCTATTGCAATTCCAAGTATGTCCTCAATCAATGCAGTACTTCATCCTACGCCGAATAATTATTGGTTTTTCCTGACTACTCTTGATACAGGAAAAGTCATTTATTCAAAGACTGCGGATGAGCATACGGCGAATGTATATAAGTATTTACGCTAATTATGGATGCACTTGAATTTCATAAAAAATATAAAGGAAAAATAGAAATAGTTTCTCGTGTTCCGGTAACTAATCGTGAGGAACTAAGTCTTGCGTATACTCCAGGAGTTGCTTTGCCATGTAAAGAAATTGCTACCGATGTGTCAAAAGTGTACGACTACACACGAAAAGGAAATTTGGTTGCGGTAGTGTCTGATGGGAGTGCGGTACTAGGACTCGGTAATATCGGTCCTGAGGCAGGGCTTCCAGTCATGGAAGGGAAATGTATTTTGTTCAAAGAATTTGGCGGAGTTGATGCTTTTCCTATTGTACTTAATACGCAGAATGTAGATGAAATTGTTGAAACTGTGGTTCGGATTTCTCCGGGATTTGGTGGAATTAATCTTGAAGATATTTCTGCTCCTCGATGTTTTGAGGTAGAGAGAAAATTGAGCGAACTGTTGGACATTCCAGTTTTTCATGATGATCAGCATGGTACTGCAATTGTTGTTCTAGCTGGATTGATTAACGCGTTTAACGTTACTGGCAAATCAATTGAGACTGCACACATAGTTATTAATGGCGCAGGTGCGGCTGGAATTGCAATTGCAAAACTGCTTATTGCCGCTGGAGCAACTTCGATTATTCTCGTTGATTCTGCGGGAACTATTTATGAAGGCAGAGAAGATTTGAATGATGAGAAAATTGAGATGGCGAGAATTACGAATCGAGAAATGGTGAAAGGGAAACTTGTTGAATCAATTGCAGGTGCAGATGTTTTTATCGGTGTGAGCAAAGCAGGAGTCTTGAATACTGAAATGGTTCAGACTATGAACACTGATGCGATTGTCTGTGCACTCGCAAATCCGACTCCTGAAATTATGCCCGACGAGGCAAAAGCTGGGGGAGCCCGAATTGTCGCAACTGGTAGAAGTGATTTTCCAAATCAGATTAATAATGTGCTTGCCTTCCCCGGAATTTTTCGAGGGCTTTTGGATGCGAGAATTCGCACTGTCACGACTGAAATGAAACTTGTGGCAGCGAGAGCGATTGCTTCGTGCGTTGAAAATCCTTCTGAAGAGAACATCATTCCTGATGTATTTGATAAGCGTGTGGCGGAGCGAGTTGCGGAGGCGGTTAAGAGTGCTTAATTTTCATTATATACTAGTAAAATGGCTGTACATCCTGATATACCGTCGATGCTTAATGAGTCACTTCCGGAGATGTTACTGGTTGCCAAATATTGTATCGAATTTAGAAAAGATACAAATATTTGGTCAGCCCCTGGTTGTTATGGATACCCGGCGGCATTAATATTATTATCTGTTGTTGATAGTGTAGGTTCTTATGTTGAACTGGGAAATGTACGAAACCATTTTAATATCTTAAAAAATAAAACTTACTATAATTTAGGATTAGATGATAAAACAATAGATAAACTATACGATTATTACCGCAATACTTTGTCTCATCATAGTGTTTTGGTACCAAATGTTTCTTTACGTATTGGTGAGTTAGAAGATAGAATAATACAAGAAATTGACGGTCTGTGTATCTTAAACTTGATACCTTTTTATAGACTTTCTGTTATTGTGGTGAATGAATTTCTCAATAATCCAAAAATTTTGGAGAATAACAAAACAATTGAATATATTCAAAATAAAAACAAAGTTTTTTGAATATTATGCACGATTTTATTCTACAACGACGCGCACGGTTGCGTCGCATCACGTTGTCTGTAAACTCCAAAGGCAAAGTGCGCGTTACTGCACCAAAGTTGGTGCCAAAATCAGTGATTGAGAAATTTGTAAAAACGAAGCACGATTGGATTGAGGGAGTGTTGGCAAAAGTACGGACGCAAAATCTTGCGTCCGTACCAACACCCTCATATCATGCGAATAAAGCCCGAGCAAAAAAAATACTTACTGAGCGGGTGAAATACTTTGCAGGATTACATGGTTTTTCATTCAAACGGATTTCTATCAAGAATACGTCGAGCAGGTGGGGGAGCTGTTCTACCAAAGAAAATTTGAATTTTAATTATAAACTTATTTTTTTATCTGAAGACTTGCGGGATTATGTGGTGGTACATGAATTGTGTCACTTGCGACATCATAATCATTCGGCTCAGTTTTGGAAAGAAGTTTCTCGTATATTACCCGATTATCGAGTACGCGAGCAGGAATTGAAAAAGTATCACTTATAGGGTACAGTGAGTAATGCTATGATTGATAAAAATCCACAGTTCAAGAAAGCCCTGGATCGTATGGAGAACACCCATACGAATCTTTTTATTACGGGTAGGGCAGGGACTGGCAAGTCAACCTTGCTTACATATTTTCGACATCATACCAAGAAAAAGATTGTCGTATTGGCGCCGACTGGAGTTGCGGCAGTGAATGTGGAAGGGCAGACAATACATTCATTTTTTGGGTTTACCCCAGAGACTACTCCTGATACCGTGAAGAATCCACGAGGAGACGACGAACAGAAAAAGATCTATCGTGAATTGGATGCAATTGTTATTGATGAGATTTCTATGGTCCGTGCTGACTTATTTGATTGCATTGATATATTTCTCCGGAAAGCGGGACGGGATAAGCGAAAACCATTCGGTGGGGTGCAGATGATCCTCATTGGTGACCTCTATCAGTTGCCGCCAGTAGTCACGAGAGGTGAACAACAGTTTTTTTCTGAGCGATATGATTCACCCTATTTTTTTGCCGCACATGTATGTGGTGGAAATAAGCAGAAGAAAATGCTCGAAGAAGAAACATTTGAATTGGAAATTATTGAGCTTGAAAAAATGTATCGCCAGACAGATACAGATTTCATATCACTCTTGAATGCCGTACGAGATACGACATTTACTACCGAACAATTACAGACACTCAATCAGCGTTGTGTGGATGAAGATTTCGATCATAGCACCTATGAGGGTGTGTGGGTCACGACGACCAATGCGCTTGCGTCTGCGGTCAATCAGGGGCAATTGCAGGCGCTCGAAGAGAAAGAACGCGTATTCACTGGTAGGGTAGAACATAAGTTTGATCGGGGAGCATTCCCTACTGATGCAGAGCTCAAGTTAAAAATTGGCGCTCGAGTGATGGTACTTCATAATGATCCATGGGGAAAATGGTATAATGGAAGTATGGGTACTATAAAAGGTTTTGTTAAAGTGGAAGGTGAAAATGAAATGATTGAGGTTACTCTTGATTCGGGTGACGATGTATTGATTGGTATGTACACGTGGGATATGTACCGTTTTTATTATGATCCATCGACCAAACAAGTAGAATCAGAAACTATTGGATCGTTTATCCAATATCCCTTGAAGCTTGCGTGGGCGGTGACGATTCACAAAGCGCAGGGGAAAACATTTGATCGAGTATTGCTTGATATTGGCAGTGGCACTTTTGTATCTGGGCAGGTATATGTCGCATTATCCCGCTGTACTACGTTTGAGGGTCTGCATCTGCGTCGTCCACTCAAACGTGAGCATGTATGGACTGATCCGGCAGTACATGCGTTTGTTACTAAGTATAAGAGTTGAAAAAATGTTTACTCTAAGGTAGAGTTTTTCTACGCTCGGTTGTCATTCCGAGCGACCCGAGTCTTCGAGGGGAGTCGAGGAATCCCTTGCATTAAGTTAATATCACTTTAAACAAGGAATTCCTCGACTCCACTACGCTTCGCTCGGAATGACAGCAATACTATCCTCTATGCATACCAAAGATTTTGATTATATTCTCCCTTCCGAACGTATCGCACAACAATCAATCGAACCACGCGACCATTCGCGACTGATGGTAATTGATCGCAAAAGCAAGACGACCGACGATCGTCATTTTTATGATATTGTTGATTACTTAAAACCTGGTGATGTGCTTGTCTGGAATAATTCCAAAGTGTTTAAAGCGCGTCTCATGGGGAAACTTGAGGCAGGAAATACTGATGCGAATCAAGATGGGATTCCTGATCACGCATTATTGAATCAGAGAGAAGTAGAAATATTTTTGGTGCGCCCTATGGAAAATAGTGGTGTATGGAAAGTACTCGGAAAACCAGGGCGACGAATTCAGACGGGTATGGTGGTACGGTTTGCGCCAGATTTTTATTGTGAAGTGATGTTCAAAGAAAAAGATGGAACTATATTGGTACAGTTTCCTGATACTGAAGAAGAGGTGCGAAAAAAAGCAAATCAGTATGGCTCGATTCCGATTCCGCCATATGTAAAAGATGAACCGCATGAGCTTGAGAGCTATCAGACGGTATATGCGAAGCCTGAAGGATCAGTTGCAGCGCCGACTGCTGGATTTCATTTTACGCCTGAATTAATAGAAAAATTAAAACAAAAGGGAGTTGTGTTTGTTGAAGTAACGTTGCACGTGGGATTGGGAACTTTTCTTCCAGTAAAGTCTGAGAGAGTTGAAGATCATACCATGCATAGCGAGTGGGTGGAAGTATCGAATGAGTCTGCTGAAATTATTACTCAGGCAAAAAAAGAGGGAAGACGTGTGATTGCAATTGGAACTACGACCACCCGAACGCTTGAGGGGATAGCCCTGCTTCATCAGGGGAATATCACGGCTTATCGAGGTGACATTAATATTTTTATTACTCCTGGATTTGAGTTCAAAATTGTCGACGCACTGATTACTAATTTTCATCTTCCGAAGTCAACGC
>JBPOJQ010000011.1:0-14044 GCA_052033375.1 Candidatus Magasanikiibacteriota bacterium | reverse complement strand
ACTCTCCCGTTTGCCGGTCAGTGTTTCTCGGTATTGCTACAAAAAAACCTGTCCCACGACTTGCATGCCTTAGGCACGCCGCCAGCGTTCATCCTGAGCCAGGATCAAACTCTCAATAAATTGAGTTATTTTCTCAAGAAGAGAAAATTAGTGTTTGATTGTAATCAACATATTTACTCAAAAATATGTGATTCTCACGCACTAGATTAGTGTGTGAGTTAGCTCTAAGAAAATAGACAATCAATTTGGTTTTTGCCACGTGTATTACGTGAACATATTGCGCATCCTCCCGAAGGAGCCTGGCGCAACACCATATTAATTATTTTTGCTGTATTGTTGTTTCACATCTTCAATTGTAATGAACGTGCCTTTTTTCTTTGGTAAAAGAAAAAAGAGAAACTTTATTGCTCTTGGATACAAAATATCCAAAAGCAAATGTAGTCGCTCTTTTCTTAGTATCTGTGGGTCTTTGACAGGCTCGCCGTAGTAAGGCTCGTAGACTTGAGAAAAGGATAAGTTATAAATATCAGACAGCTCGCATATAGTATAAAACTCTGAAACATCTGTCAAGTGGCCTGACAAGTCCCAAGTATGCACAGATTGGGGATAAGTCGGAAGGAGTCTACAAGTCGAAAGTCACAAAGTCAAAAGTAAATACAAGAAGCACTGGCTTTACAGACTTTCGACTTTACGACTTTACAGACTTTCCTTTCCTCCATTCAGCGATTTTTTTATGATCCCCACTCAGCAGAACCTCAGGCACTTTCCAGCCCTTAAAATCCACAGGCTTCGTATACTGAGGATACTCTATTTTAATTTCTTCCTGTACGGACGCAATATTTTGCGTCCCTGACAAACCACCGACTCTATTAAACGTTTCTTCTACCAATGATTCCGCATTCCCCAATACTCCTGGCACCAATCGAGACACTGCCTCAATAATTGTCAACGCTCCCAATTCCCCACCTGCCAACACATATGGACCAATAGAGATTTCTTCATCAATCATATGATCCACGACCCGCTGATCCACTCCTTCATATCGACCACAAATCAAAATAAGCTCATCAAGCTTTGCCCATGATTCGGCAATTGATTGGTCGAACTGTCGACCTCGTGGTGAAAGCAATACGGTTCGTTTTTTCTTTGCCACAGTGCCAGTTGCAAGTCGTTTGAGTTTGGTAAGACCAGGAGCTTTTTTGAAAGGCAGTCCATCAATAGACACAAGCGCTTCATAGATCGGATCTGGTTTCATAAGCATTCCCGCTCCCCCGCCATAGGGCGTATCATCCACCGTCTTGTGTTTGTCATGTGTGAAGTCTCGAATATAAATCGCCCGCACATCAATCAGATTTTTTTTCTGCGCACGCCCAAGAATCGTCTCATCAGCATATGATGTAATAATCTTTGGAAAAAGTGTGAGTACTGAAAACTTGATCATAGTATGTCTCTTGTGTCATTCCTTTCTGTCATCCCCGCGAAAGCGGGGATCCAGAATTACACAAACTCTACTCCATTTTTCGCTTAAAATCAAGCCAGCAAAGCTAATATTGATTAAGAATGGGCACTGGAGTATGCTCTAGATAAAAAGAAAAAAATAAGTAGAATTTCAAATCCTATGTATTATCTTCTAACTCAACAAGACGCAATAGCATTAAAGACTGCACTAAGTTTCTTTAAAGATATTATTGCAATAATAGCACCTGTTATTGCAGGTTATCTCGGTATCAAGTTTGGAATAAAGCAATTCAGAGAACAAAAAAAAATTAATCTAATCGAAGAGCAACTTAATAAATTTTATTCTCCAATGCTAGGTATAAGAGAAGAAATCAGAGGAATAAGCGAACTGCGAGCTGAAATTCAAAATATAAGTGGACAAGTATGGAAAGAAAAGACTGATGCGGAACGAATGCGAGATCATGAATACATAAATAAAGAAATTAATTATGACAATAATAAATGGCGAGAGGAACTGTTCCCACTTTACAAAAGAATGCTTGACATATTCCGTGAAAATTATTGGCTAGCAGAACAAGAAACTCAAGAGCATTACAAATTATTTCTCAAATTTGTCGAGTTACACAATAGATGGCTCAAAGATGGTATAGATCCAGGAGCTGTGAAAAAATTAGATTATTCCGAAAGTAAACTGGATTTTTTCTACAAAGAGTTAGAAAATCGTACCGATATCTTAAAGAAAAAACTTCTTGATTAATTATGCCCCTCATCCTCATCGCACTCATACTCATCCTGATAATTTTCGCAACATTCATGGGCGTACGAGAAGATAGAAAGAAATAAAAAAATCCCCATAACAGAGGAATAGATCGACCGTCCCCACCAACTGCGCGTAGCAATTGATGAGGACGACCATGGCGTAGTAGGTCAGCCGAACACGCCCATCACATCAGATAGGCACGGAGAACCCGCGGCTATATTCGGGCACGACGGCATCCCCCTCCTTCGGCAGATAGACGAGCATATGCCCCGTACATTCGGAGGGCTCGTCGTGTGCCGAGTAGAGCACCTGGACCCTGAAGAACCGACCCTCTTCGACATCACAGATCTCCCCGATCAGGAACAGCGCACCCGAACTCGTGGGGAGCACGTCCTCCACGAACAGCTCGAGCACGTCCTTGAACTGGCCACGCCCATCGACGCAGATGCGCACCGGATGCCGATCAGAATGCTGATGGTAGCACTGACGGGACACCTCGATGTCACTGGCCTTGGGGTTGGCAGGACTTGCCATGATGGGGAGTCTGATGTGACTCACCTCACCACTGGCAGAAGAATTACTCGAAACTCCCATGATGGCCCCCGAGCGGCTAAAGAATCACCCATGCTGGTGCCGCAAACCAGACAAAAAAATATCATAAAAAAAACAAACATGTCAATAATATAATAAAAAAATCCTCTGGTGGAGGAATAGAATTGTTGTGCGGCTACCGACAGCCGAAGCTGAAGGTAGGCGCACAAAGCATGATCACACGTCGTTGAGGCCACCACAAGCATTGCTGCGAACATGGTACACCCCTTCGACCATCTGATTCGTCGGGCCACTGTCCCCCCAGACAAGCCCGGTCAAGATGCAGGATACTGACTCGTCGCCCCCCGATGAGTCAGTATATCGGAGAGTGACAGGGAACACCCTGAGAGCCTGTGGCTCGGGAACGCCCCATATCAGAACCGAAAAGGTGACGAGCCCTCCTGTCTCTAACGCGTGTCTGAGAGCGGTAATACAAGGACCGCTAAAAATGGTGTATCTCGACTCAGTGCGCATGCATCGACTCCCTCCACAACAGATTAACACCACGAGCATACTTACCACAAAATACAAAAATGTCAATAATAAAAAAATCCTTTGGATAAAGGATAGGCGTGCCTGCATCCACCTGAGCCGAAGCTGAAATGAATGCAGGACACTGTAGTGACTGGAGGTTTTGAGTCATTCGTCGAGAGCGATCACGTAGTGAGTAATGCATGCGTCCGGCTGATTGGAGACGTTATTGATGTTCGGAGCGATTCGTGCGATCGAGACGATGTAATCCTGATTCAGCGTTGCAAACCACGCCACATCAGGAAAAATCAGCTCAGACACATGGCCTTCATCACACGTCAAGTAAAGGGAGAAAGTGGCCCCAACGAAACCACCGTACAGGATACGCCCAGTCTCCGTCACACCCTGATCGTCGTATTAAGTCAGTAACACATCACGAAACTCAAGACCAAAAAGAACATCCATAGAAAAAACCCTCCTAACACAACGAAGTTTCTTACTATACTATTTACAATATTTTATGTACAAAGTCAAAAAGAATTATTTTACAAATATATAGACGTCAGGTATGATAAAAAAAATAAATAACAAAGTATGCCCAACCGACACACCATAATTCCCGCTTCATATCTCATACTCAAACAAGAAAACAACATTCTTCTAATTCGTCGATTCAACACTGGGTTTGAAGACGGAAACTATAGTATGATTGCAGGGCACGTAGACGAAGGAGAAACATTTACCGAAGCGCTGATTCGAGAAGCGCATGAAGAGGCAGGAATTACCCTCAGTCCATCGGATGTGCGTGTTGCACACATAATGCACCGAAAATCCCATATCGATGCCGAGGAAAGAATCGACACGTATTTCATTGCGGAACATTGGTCTGGAAAATTAGAAAACAAAGAACCACACAAATGCGATGACTTCTCGTGGTTTGATATGAATGACTTGCCAAAAAATGTTATCCCCTATATCAAATTTGCGTTGGAAAATATTAAAAAACATATTTTCTACAGTGAATACGGATGGTAATATCAATAATTATGAAAAACCGAAAACGACTCATGTATATTGAACACAAAGGAATCGACGGACTCGAAGGCAGAGGAAGAATCGGCTGGGTTGAGGTTTCGAAGACCGGACGTTCATTCCACTATCAAGGAAAAACACTGAAAAAAGTAAAAGGTGGGTTCAAACATAATTGCATTGACGAAGAAACCGGTGAGTTCTACTGGGTTTCAGGACCAAAAAAAGATGGTGGCGACTCACTCTATGGAAAAGGGATAGTCGAGATAGATGATGACGCACAGGAAGAATATTGGACGACAGTTCGGGAGATGCCAAAAAAAATTAGTCAAAAACAATACAATACGGCCCGGAGATATAATAGTTAATTATGAAAATAGCAATCGATATTGATGACGTGCTTGCAGATTTTCTTCCCACCCTACTTCAATTTTATAACAAACAGCACAAAGTAAACTACGAAAAAAAACATTTCAAATCATACCATCTGTGGGAGACATGGGGAGGCACCAGAGAAGAAGCAATTGATATCGTATTCGAATTCTACGATGCCACAGAATTCACGCATATTCCTGTAATTACAGGTGCACAAAATGCGGTGAACAAATTGAAACAAAATCATGAACTAGTAATCATAACCGCACGACCAGAAGCAATACGAGAAAAAACTGAATCATGGATCAATACACACTTTCCCGAAACATTTTCTGCAGTACACATTGCCAATCGTTTTTCAAAATCAGGACCTCAAACAACCAAAGCTGAATTATGCGAAAAACATGCTATAGATCTATTGATCGACGATTCACTCGACTATGCACTCGAGTCAATCACCCCACATCGACGTATTCTTCTATTTGATAATCCCTGGAACCAGCATGATAAATTGCCGGTAGGAATCAAGCGTGTGTATTCCTGGAAAGAAATCGAAAAACTCATATGGAATTCCTAGATATTGTAAATGATCATGACGAAGTAATTGGAAAAGCTTCTCGAGATGAGATATACGAAAAATTATTACCTCATCGCATCGTGCATGTGCTTATTTTTAATGATAAAAACGAGATGGCACTGCAACTACGAAGTAAACATGTTTCATTTTGCCCATTACATTGGTGTACTGCCGCAGCGGGTCATGTACAGGCAGGCGAAAGTTATAAAGAAGGCGCTCTCCGCGAATATGAAGAAGAATTAGGGGTACAAAGTGAATTGAACATGATCGGCAAAGATATATATGAAACGCCCGGTAAACCGAAAAAATTTATTACAGTCTACAGAGCCACATTCAATGGATCATTTACAAAAGATGAACGCGATGTCGAAAAAGTAGAATTCTTTCCATTAGAAAAAATAAGACAAATGATTAAAGAGGAAGAAAAATTCCACCCCGAATCATTATTTATATTGAAAAAATATTTTGTACAATGAACTACCACCGGCGTAAGCCGGTGGCTTCGTTCTGATGGCTACACCAGCGTCAGGATGTGTGAACGTGTGTATGTCTGAGAGATCAGCGGAGGTTCGAGGGTGAGAACTGTCTGAGCTACGTACGAAGGTTTATCTGGTTAATAAAAATACCCCGCTTTCACGGGGTATTTTTTTGTTCAATTACTTATTTCGTCTTTCCACTTACAATCTGAGCTTCTACGTTCTTAGGACATTCAGCATATTTCATAAACTCCATTGCATATGTCGCTCGTCCCTGTGACATGGAACGCAATGTTGTTGCATAACCGAACATACTAGCGAGTGGTACTGCAGCGCGAATCACTTTGGCAGTTCCACGCTGAGTCATTTCTTCAATCTGCCCACGTTTTGCAGACAAATCCCCAATTACATCTCCCATATACTCTTCAGGAGTAGTGACTTCCACTTTCATGATAGGTTCGAGAAGTACCGGATTCGCTTTCTTTGCAGCTTCGACAAATCCCATAGATCCTGCGAGTTTGAACGCGATTTCACTCGAGTCGACTTCGTGATAACTTCCATCAAACACGGTAACTTTTACATCAAGAATTGGATAGCCCGCAACAATTCCTTTTCCAACGGCTTCTTTCACACCTTTTTCAATCGCAGGAATATATTCACGTGGAATAAGCCCACCTTTGATATCATCGACAAATACAAGATTTTCTCCACCTGCAGCTTCTTTTTCTTCAGGAGTAAGCGGTTCTACCTTGAGCCAGCAATGTCCATATTGACCACGTCCACCAGACTGTTTGACATGTTTTCCTTCACCCTCAGCACTCTGACGAATGGTTTCTTTGTATGCCACCTGTGGAGCACCAACTTGCGCTTCCACCTTGAATTCACGGCGCATACGATCAACGATAATATCTAGATGAAGTTCTCCCATTCCAGCAATAATTGTCTGGAGTGTTTCAGGATCACTCGAAACTTTAAAGGTTGGGTCTTCCTCAGCAAGTTTCTGAAGTGCAATTCCCATCTTTTCAGCATCTCCCTTGGTATTAGGCTCAATCGCCACAGAAATAACAGGCTCTGGGAAGGTAGGTCTCTGGAGTAACACTGGTCGTGATTCATCACAGAGAGTATCTCCGGTGGTAGTATTTTTGAGACCGATCGCAGCTGCGATTTCTCCTGCATATACCTGCTCCACATCTTCACGTGTATTCGCATGCAGACGCACAATACGTCCGATACGTTCTTTCGTACCATTAGTACTATTCAATACATAACTTCCGGCTTTGATATTTCCAGAATACACACGGAAAAAAGTAAGTCGTCCGACAAAAGGATCGGTAGCAACTTTAAACGCAAGACCGACAAAAGGATCGGTGTCACTTGCTTTTACATCAATTGTTTTATTTTCATCATCTGGATCATGAGCAACAATAACCGGCATATCGACAGGAGATGGTAAATATGCGACCACATTATCGAGCACCAATTGTACACCAATATTCTGAAGAGCTGTTCCGCACATGACTGGATAAATCTCATCCTTCAATACCATCATACGAATCGCCTTCTTTACTTCTTCGACTGACAAGGTATTCGTCTCAAGATATTTATTCATGAGCTCATCACTTGCTTCAGCTACTTTTTCGAGCAATGCTGCGCGATATTCAGCGACTTGTGCTTTCATTTCTTCTGGAATTTCAAATTCAACTACATTAATTCCATGATCACCTTCAAATCGATATGCCTTCTCTTCTACAATATCCACAATGCCTTTGAATTCTGATTCCATACCAATTGGAAGCTGAATTGCAAATGCATTTGGAGATAATCGAGTTTTGATTGAATCCAAGGTCATGAAGAAGTCAGCACCAGTCTTGTCCATCTTGTTAGCAAAACAAATACGTGGCACACGATATTTGTCTGCCTGGCGCCACACAGTTTCACTCTGTGGTTCCACACCCTGTGAACCATCAAATACTGCAACAGCCCCATCAAGTACACGAAGTGATCGTTCTACTTCTACGGTAAAGTCTACGTGACCTGGAGTATCGATCAAGTTGATACGATGATTCTTCCAGAAACACGTAGTTGCTGCAGAAGTGATGGTAATACCACGCTCTTTTTCCTGCTCCATCCAATCCATTTCAGCAGCACCTTCATGCACTTCTCCGATTTTATGTTTTTTTCCGGTGTAAAAAAGAATACGTTCAGACACCGTCGTCTTACCCGCATCAATATGCGCCATGATCCCAATATTGCGCACGCGTTCAAGTGGATAATCTCGTCCCATATAACAGTGATTTAGACTGATTAAATATTGATTTAGACAGATTATAATTTGGTTTAAACTGAATATAATTTTCAGTCTAAATCTTTATGAATCTGTGTAATCAATGTGATTAGCGACTGAAGCGTGCAAAATGTGCAAACGCTTTATTTGCCTCAGCCATACGATGCATATCATCACGCTTTTTGATTGCCCCACCATTTCCATCAAGCGCGTCCATACATTCTGCAGCAAGCTTTTCAGCCATATTTCTTCCTTTGCGAGCATGAGCAGCCCCCACAATCCATCGGAATGCAAGCGCATTCTGTCGATTACCAGAAACAGGCATTGGCACCTGGTAATTAGCACCACCCACGCGTCGTGAGCGTACCTCTACCTGAGGTCGTACGGTTTCAAGTGTTTGTTCAAATATTTTTAATGGTTCTGTCTTCTTTTTTTCTTTCAAAATATCAAGTGTCTGATAGACGATATGTTCTGCAGTAGATTTCTTACCGTCTTTCATGACAAAATTGATAAACTTTGCAAGTATCTCACTATTATACAATGGATCCGGTGTTGGTGTTCGTTTGAATCCTCTTTTTCCTCGTGGCATATTATGAATAAGTTAATTTAGGTAGAAAGTTTAATGGAATACTTTCGAACTATAGGCGGGTACCAATACATGGAGTACGAAATTTATCCAAGTAAATGTATTCGTATGTCCTGATTCGGAAGTACAGTATAGACTTTTTGTGTGTAGTAAAATTTACTTCTTTGCTGCTTTTGGACGTTTTGCTCCATAGATAGAGCGACTGCGTCTTCGAGCTTCTACTCCCTGGGTATCATATACCCCACGGACAATATGGTAACGCACACCCGGTAAATCTTTTACACGACCACCACGGACAAGCACGATTGAGTGTTCCTGCAAATTATGTCCCTCACCTGGAATATACGCAATAATTTCTGAGCCATTTGAAAGACGAACTTTAGCAACTTTTCGAAGAGCTGAGTTCGGTTTTTTTGGAGTCATGGTATACACTTTAGTACACACTCCACGCTTAAACGGTGCTCCGCGTCGGAGTTCGGTTCGTTTGCGGTGTAAACTGTCGAGCGTAAACTGGAGCGCTGGAGACTTTGACTTGCTCTTTGGAGCAATTCGGCCCTTGCGCAAAATCTGATTCATCGTAGGCATAAAACACTGATTTAGATTGATTACTATTGATTTAGACAGAGTAACTAAGGATCAAAACTGAATTATTTCAGTCTAAATCCATGTAAATCTGTGTAATCAATATTTAATAAATTTAAAATGCCCTTGTGGGGCACGTTCAGACAAACAAAAGTAATGTTTATCGAACGTTGGAGGAACCCGTATGGTCCTCTCGAACTTCATCCCGAGCGACTGTTAAGGAGTCTACGGGATTACTCGTTCTAAGCCGTCCATAATGGACGCGGGAGAAATATACCTGAAAACACAAAATATGTCAAGACTAGTCGAGATCCATCATATGTGAGAAAAACCATCACGTACTCAGCTAAAATACGACCTTATCCCCGACTAATATACGCACGATATATTCGACCACTGGAGAGGTAACCCCAGGAAAAAACAGAATAAATGCAATCAAAATGAAGAAACCATACCGTTCGAGTGTTTCTTTCACTTTCCACAGAGAATCAGGCAACACCGCATACAACACCTTTGACCCATCAAGTGGAGGAATCGGAAGAAGATTAAAGATAGTGAGACCTACGTTCGCATAGACGATGATAAGTAAAAATACGGTCATATCACCGATAGGCATGAACCGTACCAACATACCAAACACACACGCTAAAAATAAATTCGAGAGAGGTCCTGCAAGCGCGACCCACATGGGTCCTGTACGCTGATTCTTCAAATTATACGGATTATACGGAACTGGTTTTGCATATGCAAAAAGAAATCTACCGCCAGTCGAAAAATATAATAATAGTGGTAATAATATGGTTCCCCACAGATCAATATGTGATTTGGGGTGTAATGTGAGACGTCCTGCATATCGAGCAGTCGGATCTCCGAGGCGATCCGCTACCCATCCATGCATATATTCATGTATGATAGCAGAGGGAATAATAACCGCGAGGTAAAACAATGATACAATAACATCCATAGGTATAAGCTTGACAAAAAAAGACTAATACAGTACACTTGTCCGCATAACGTCTGTTAAGTATATCCTCTATTTTCCTCTAACGTCAACCAGTATGCGAAAATGTGAATTATGTAAAAAAGGAACAGTTAGCGCAGCAAACCGAAGTCATTCAAAAGTGAAAACGCTTAGGAAGCAACATGCTAACCTCCAAAAATTCATGGGAATGATGCTCTGCAGTTCATGCCGAAGAACGATTCAAAAACGGGTAGCACACGCAAAGTAAAAACTCCTCAAAAAAATCCGGATAGTATCCGGATTTTTTTATTATTCACCTCGCATTGGAGGACGCTTCATATTACTGTCATCATCAACAATTTTTTTACACTGAGAAGAACACGCGCCATGCATACGCTCAACACATCTGTCACAGCCAATAAATAATTTGTTGCATTCTTTGTGAATACAATTACGATATGTATCGCATGCAACCTCGCAAAGCAGACACTTTCCCACAATTTCTTCACTATCTGTATGATTCACTCGCAAAGCAATACGATCATCAAAAGTGAAGCATTTGCCTTCAAAAAAACCTTCATTGCCATATTTTTCTGCATATTTTACAATTCCGCCTTCGAGTTGATACACCTGACTTTTATCAAACCCATATGCGACGAATAACGCACTCGCTGGTTCGCAACGAACTCCCCCAGTACAATACATCACAATCTTTTTTCCTTTGAATTGTCCATAAAAATCCATCACGTCTTTCAAATCACGAAAATATGATACAGGCGGACGAACAGCATTTTTGAAACGACCAATATCGTATTCATAATCATTTCGCATATCAATCAAAACCATTTCTTCCCCGCGAGAAAGCCATTTGTGGAAGGTATCAAGATCCACATGTTTTCCACGCTTAGTCCAATCAATTTGATCTTTGATCTCAGTCGTAATAATTTCGTCGCGGTATCGTACGCGAAGTTTAGGGAATGGAAGAAAATCAGATGTATGTTCTTTCCAATCAATTTTTTTATATAATCGATGCTGATTCATGTACGCTTTATAAAGTTCAATACTTTCTTTGGTTCCACCCACATTTCCGTTAATGCCATAATCACCAATAAGAATTCGTCCTTTGATATTCAAAGCAACACAAATTTCTTTGTGCATCTCAACTTCTTTTGCGGGATTCTTGATGTGTACAATTTTATAGTAAAGCAAAGTGTGAAACATATACAAATCTTTGAAGTTCAAAAGTCCATAAAGCCCAAATACTATAATAATGCATGTGGCCGAATAACTTTCCAACTTTTGACTGACATTCGTCGGGCTAGTGGGACTTGAACCCACGACCTCATGCACCCCATGCATGCGCGCTAGCCAACTGCGCTATAGCCCGGTACAGTTCATTGCCCACGGATAATAAAACAAAAAACCCTTTTTTTCAAGAGTTCCTTGTATGACCCCAGAGAGATACAGTACGAAATACTACTCCTGAAAGAAACAGGTGGGTAGCCGCACTCCTAGCCCACGGGCTAGGAAAATATAGGCCTCCCTATGTAGTACATTTGTAGAATAGTATATGTACTGTACCACTAGAACCAGGGTCATTCTCAAATATATCAAGAGCATAAAAATTGTGCAAATCCAATCCGCTACATATCTACTACTGTTAATCGAGATACACACGGGACAGGAGGCGACAAGAGGTATGTCTGTCGCCACTACATACAACGAACAAAATTCTTTTCGAAAAATGCATATCTGTAACGCGACAGCGCAAGGTTTAGAGGATTCCTCTATTCCAAAACGCTGTCGCGCCCCAAGCTTCAGCACGCAGGGCGAATTCCAAGCACGACCCTGCTGTCAAAGTAGTAGGCGGCACCACAGCGGCACCGAGCCACACCCACACCACGCATGCTGAACGCGCCGATGATCTCCGCGACGAGATGCTTCACACCCTTGACGGGTCTGCACCTGTGCGAGAACGGGAACGGTACACCAGGAGACAGCGTACGCTCGAGAGCGTGACGTTCCTGGGTAGTGAGAATCTGAGGAGAAGGTTTGGAACGAGCTCCACCACCTCTACCGGGACGTTTGCCACCCATGACGAGACCCCCCTTTCTATAGGTTGAACAGTGAAAAATGTTCCTAGTGTTGTCAACCGAGACACACTAGTATGCGCAAGTGTGGCGTGAATAGAAATTTTCCATCCACACAACACACGCGCATATCGCCATACCCCCTAAAACTCGACACATACACCTGACTACATTCGAAAAAATATTACATATATAAGGAACAACGTCATCACATCATATACAGAAAATGTAATGTTCCCATTCGGGAAAGTGAATGCACATTCAATCATATGCATTTACTTTCACGAACTTCTATAAAAGAAAAGACCCCAAACGTTCTATCGCATGGGGTCTCAGGTTTTGAAATATCGTATTTTATCTCATCTCAAACCATACCTTGCCCCATGCGAATAATCCACCATTGCAAAACAAAAATTCACCTTGCAAAGGCGATTGAGAATGAGAGTAATAATTGTGTGAGAAAATGATTTCATAAGTTTGTTACACACATATTTGACTATATCTCTGGATTTATATGCGGTCAAGTTTTTTTTGATAACTTATCCACAGGATAAAAAACCAAATATAGTATACAAAAAAACCTCCGCTTGCACGGAGGTTTGTGATATAGAAATTCGGAATTATACTCGCTCATCTTCGGTATATACATGGAGATAATCACTTTTCTGATACTCGTACAATTCTTCTTCTTTGAAGAATCGCGATATTTCGGCTTTTGCAGCTTCGACAGAATCAGAGGCATGAATCACGTTACATGCCACACTCATTGCATAATCACCACGAATAGAGCCAGCTTCTGCAGTGCGCGCTTTGGTAATTCCAGTAATCAATCTGATTGCATTGACTACTTCAAGCCCTGACCACACCTGCACAATCACCGGAGAACTCATCATGAATCTCTCGACTCCAGGATAAAAAGGTTTTTCAGCGATATGTGCGTAATGTTCACGAAGCACTGCTTCTTCGAGACGCATCATTTTCATTCCCACCAATTTCAATCCCTTCTGTTCAAATCGATCGGTAATTTTTCCCACCAGTCCACGCTGAATTGCGTCAGGTTTGATAATTACCAATGTCTTTTCTTCTAATCCTTCAAATTTCATAGAGGTATCGATTAGATGAATAAAATAGTTGGAAAAACTATACGTCGAGAAGAGGGATTTGTCAAGATACTATTGGAAATAGTATGAATATATACTATACTAGTACAATAAACAAAATTTTTATCTTTCATTATTCTATATGACAAGAGATATCCACCATCCACTCGAAAACATGATAGAACCTCCCCCACTCCCTGAATCTGCAAAACAACACACACCAGAGACACCCCCACCATTACCCCCAGAAGCAGAAGAAGAAGCTCGGGAAGATTTTTTTCAAGATCAAACAAGGGGTTTATTTTTACAACAGCAAAAACAATTAATAGAAGATGAGAAAAACAGAAGAATAATAGAAGACGCAATTGCGCAAGCCGATGAAATCGAAGCGCTAAAGAATACGCCAGAAAATAAAAAATTTCGTCTGGTACAATTACAGGCACAAATTGAACGGGCATATGGAATCACTCTCAATGAATTTGGTAATCCAGAAGACGAAACTGATGCAAAAAAATTAGAAGAATTCGGAAAAGTTTTGAATGGGGAAACAACCAAAGGAAGAGGAATTTTTTCACGTCTATTTGGAATCTCCCAAAAAGAAATATTGTTGGCCCATTCATTCAAACATGAATACGACACATACATGCAACTCGTAGATGACATTTCCGAAGACAAATTAGCTGCAGCAGAAAAACCGAAAAAGA
>JBPOJQ010000004.1:0-61269 GCA_052033375.1 Candidatus Magasanikiibacteriota bacterium | reverse complement strand
TTGATTTTTTGGCTTAGTAGGGCTTGAAAAAGCCTGTGGGAGCTGGTACACTCAGAGTACTGTTTCTATAGTTAAATTACATAAAATATGTACCGAACGCATACATGTGGGGAGTTAACAAAGGGGTCAGTAGGGGCATCTGTCACCTTGGCTGGATGGGTCAATAAACGTCGAAAATTTGGGAATTTGGTATTTGTGGACTTGCGTGATCGATATGGTATTACACAAGTAGTTTTTAGCCCTGAAAAAACAAAAGAATTTGAATTAGCTGAAAAATTGAAGTATGAATATGTGATTTCAGTCACTGGTACTATTGTTGCTCGAGATGAAAAGAATATTAATACAGAAATTGGAACAGGAGAGATCGAACTTGTAGTAAGTGAGATTAAAATCCTCAGTGAGGCAGAAACTCTACCATTTGAAATTTTTGATTCAGGAAAAGGCGAAGAAGACGAAGAGCTTCGTCTCAAATATCGTTTTCTCGAGCTACGTCGCGAACGGTTGAAAGAAAATATATTGTTTCGCGCGCGTATGATTGGGCATATCAGAAATTTTATGGAGTCACGAAATTTCGTGGACATTGCGACTCCGATTTTGACTGTGAGTTCACCTGAAGGTGCTCGTGATTTTCTCGTCCCTTCACGTTTGCACAAGGGGAAATTCTATGCGCTACCACAGGCTCCACAGCAATACAAACAACTGCTGATGGTAGCAGGGTTTGATCGCTACTATCAGGTAGCTCCCTGTATGCGCGATGAAGATCCTCGTGCCGATCGATCACCTGGAGAATTTTATCAGCTTGACTGCGAAACTAGTTTCATGACCCAGGATGAATTTTTTACCCTCATGGAACCGTTATTTATTGAACTTACAGAAAAAGTTGCGGGAAAAAAGGTAAAATCAAAACCGTTCCCCAGAATTCCATTTCGAGAAGTGATGGAGACGTACGGCAGTGATCGCCCTGACTTGCGGTATGAGTTGAAAATAGTAGAGGTGACTGATTGGGCGCATGCGAGTTCTTTTGAAGTATTTACGAAAGCTCAGCATGTGCGATTACTGTCGATTCCAGGTGGAGCCGAATTTACTCGCGCTGAAATTGATAACGAGTATGCTGATGTAGCAAAGCGTTCACATGCCAAAGGTCTTGCGTGGATGAAATATGATGGAGTGAAATTCGATGGAGGTATTGCTAAATTTTTTACGGAAGTTCAATTACAAGAATTAGTACAAACTCAAAAAATAGAGGCAGGTAGTATTCTTTTCTTTGTGGCTGATGCGTGGGAAGTATCATGTAAAGCGCTCGGCGCAGTCAGAGATCTTGCGGGCAAGAAACTCAAGCTTGCTGATCCACAGGAAATTGCATGGGCATGGGTGGTAGATTTTCCATTTTACGAATGGAATGAGGATCAGAAAAAAATTGATTTTGCGCATAATCCATTTTCTATGCCACAAGGTGGAATGGATGCGTTGCTGAATCAAGATCCACTTACGATCAAAGCATTTCAATACGATATTATTGCAAATGGACTCGAGCTTTCAAGCGGCGCAGTGAGAAATAAGGATGCTGCAATTATGTACAAAGCATTCGAAATTGCTGGCTATGGACCAGAGGTGGTAGATAAGAAATTTGGACATATGATCAAGGCCTTTAGTTTCGGTGCCCCTCCTCACTGTGGATTTGCACCAGGAATCGAGCGCCTCGTTATGCTTCTTCGTGGCGAAGATAATATTAGGGCAGTAGTTCCATTCCCAAAGAATCAAAAAGCCGAAGAACCAATGGTTGGAAGTCCTTCTGAAGTTGAAGATATTCAGCTAAAAGAGCTTGGAATACAGATTTCAATTGAAAAAAAATAAATCGTACTGTATAACCTGGAATATAAACTATGATGGGACTAAACCCAACGATCATTATTCCGGTGTACAATGGTGCACGATATTTACCTGGGACATTTCGCGAGCTACATACGGTAGTAAAAGACTACTCAATTATTTTTGTTAACGATGGAAGTACTGATGAGACCGGAGTGCTCTTGGAAAAATTCTATATAGAACATAGGTCTTCGGTTACAATTGTCACATATGCAACAAACATGGGTAAAGGATATGCAATACGCGAAGGATTGAAGAAAGTTGGGGAACAGTGCTCAATAGTGGCGTTTACCGATGTAGAAATTCCTTATGGTATTGCAGCCCTGGAGAATGGTTTTCGTGTGCTTGAAGAAAATAGTGGAGTATCGTTTGTCTATGGAACGAGAACCGCTGCTCATCGGATACAGAATCAGTATTCGTTGTATCGAAAAATTGGTACGAGTGTATTTCGATTATTATTGCCCCGGAGACTCAGGAATATTTCTGATACCCAGAGTGGGTTAAAAATATTCAAAAGATCTGCAGCTGAAATTATTTTTTCTCTTGTGCGTACGAATCGATGGGTATTCGATATTGAAATTTTTCTGATTGCAGAAGAGAATTGGCTGACGTATCAAGAATTGCCAGTACAACTAAAACCTGCGTGTGTGACACGTAGGGGAGGAGTGCATTTTTTGACACACGGGTGGAAAATTATAGCTGATATTATTCGTATTCGCTCATATGCATCTCAGGGACTATATAAGAAAACCTAGGATACAGCACGGGTTAGTGGGTATCACTCTCGTGACACTAGGTTTTTTGTTGTACTATCAGACACTCGGGGTGGGATTTTTGAGCGATGATTGGCATGCGGTGTCGGTCGTCAAAGATACAAAAAATTTGTTTCAATTCTTTGTTACTAATATTGTGGGAACTACGGTCGGAAGCAGTTATGGACCGATGTGGAACCTTACATTATTTCTTCAGTATCAGATATTTCACCTACAACCAGTCGGATATCATACAGTCAGTATTGTTACCATGATTGTTACAGCTCTCGGGTGGTACGGATTTACCCGTCGACTGACAAAGTCTTTTCTAATTGCGAGTGCCACAGCACTGTTGTTTGTATCGTTCCCAAGTCATGTTGAGTCGGTTGCATGGGTATCGAGCCAGCCGCATCTGATAGCAACTGCGTTCTATGTTGCTGCACTGTATTGCTATAGTGTGTTTTCGTCACAAAAAAAAGTGAAGTATTATATTGCGGCATGCGGTTTGGTGCTTGGATCCCTATTTACAAAAGAAATAGGTATTAGTGTTATTGCACTATTTTTTCTTATTGATGTATGGTTTGGGACTGTTTCATTCAAAAAAATAGCAGTAAGAAAAACGTTAGTACATGTGCTGCAATATTATGTGCCGCTGATTACGATTCTTCTGGTGTACATGGTGATGCGTAGATATACAACGGGAGTGGTGCTTGGGTATTACGGCAGCCAATCGTTGATTTTTTCATTACCAGAAATGGTTGAAATGGCGATTCGGATGACAGTAGGTGTATTTCTGTCGTATCCACTGAGAGAGAGCATTGTTGCTGGAATCATGGACTATAGCCATATCGTTGTGGCGTGTATTATAGTTATCTATGCGGGCATTCTATGGGTATGTAGAAAACAGATATCCGCTATAGTATTAATTACGCTCGGTTATGCTTCTGCACTTATCCCGTATCTTACGCTCCACTATAATGCACTGAGTAACGAGGGGGAGCGCTATACATATCTACCTTCATTATTTGTTTCTTTGGGGATAGCATATTGTCTGCATTATATTCTAAGTCGTTTTCGCGGGGGAAATAAGATATATATAGGAGTTCTAGTTCTTATAGTAGTGGTGTGCATTAATCCTGTTCAGAAAAAAAATAATGAATGGGTGCAGGCTGGACGCATTGTGCGAGAAACATTACCAACGATTAAATATGTGTCCACTACGACTGACACACCGATTATACTTGTGGGATTACCAGATCGAATTGAAGGTGCCCAGTTGTTTAGAAATGGGACCCTCCTTGCACTAGAATTATTGGGGTATGGAAAATTCAATGGAGACCGTGTGCTGATGTCGCCACTCTTATCAGAGGGGTATTCAAAAGAAACTCCGGTAGTCGTGGCGGGTGAGTGTAAGGATGATAGTGCAGATAGATGTATATTTTCTGGAGAGAGTAGGGGCCATGTATTTACAGGACTACCTACGGTAGAGATGTACAATACAAAATTTATATTAGAAGATTTTAGAAAAAGTGATCACACAGGAGCGAGTATTCGTATTGAAAATGTGAATGAAGATGTGAGGATAATATATTTCAATCACAACGCATTTCAATTATTTGCCCAGTAAGCCTTGCGACCAAGGGTAATGTTTGTTAGACTAGAGTGTACGTATGGATATAAAAGTGGGACAATTTAGTGGTCCATTAGACCTCTTGCTTGGTCTGATACAGGATCAAAAGATGGAAATAAGCGAAGTTTCTTTATCAAAAGTGACAGAACAATTTCTTCACTATCTTGAGGAGCTTGAAGAAACAAATCCAGATGAATTGGCAGATTTTCTCGTGATTGCTGCAAAATTATTGTTCACCAAATCAAAGCGATTGTTATTTTCAATTGAGCCAGAAGAAGATGAGGGCAAGCCACTGGAAGAACAATTGAAAATATATCGCCTCTTTGTCGGCGTGAGTAAAAAAATTGACGCACAGTGGCTCGGACCGTATCGCGGGTATGTGAGAATAGAGCCCCCACATCTTCCACACACAATTCCCGTACCGGAAAATCTTACAGTCAAGAATTGGAGAATGAGTGTTGCAAATTTACTCAAACGATTGGCGCCACCAAAGGCATTGCCTGAAACTCGAATCGATCGCACAGTGTCTTTGAAGGAGACTATTTCACGATTGAAAAAATTATTAGAAGTTGAAAGCCAGGCAAAATTTTCTGATATTGTAGGGCATGGTGCAACTAAGACAGAAATTATTGTAAGTTTTCTCGCACTGCTTGAGCTAGTAAAGCAACGCGAGATTGCGCTCGATCAGACACAAGCCTTTTCAGATATACATATTGCTAAAGTATAATTGTATGAAAGATATTGTAAGTATTCTCGAATCCATTTTGTTTGTAGCCTCAAAGCCACTTACAATAAAGGCACTTGCGCGTGCACTTGAGGTGAGCGAGGGGGATATCGAAGGTGCGTTATCATCAGTGAGTGACAAGTACACCGGTGTATGCGGGGTCCATTGCGTTCGTGTGGAAGACACTGTGCAACTGGTGACCAATCCACAGAATGCTCAAGAAGTCGAGAAATTTGTTGCACGAGATATTCTTGGGGAACTTACCAAAGCACAGCTGGAGACACTCACAGTGATAGGATATCGGGGACCGATTACACGACCAGAAATTGAAGAGATACGAGGGGTAAATTGCGCTGTGATTCTTCGAACATTGTTGATTCGTGATTTGATTGAGGAACATGAATCACACGATAGTGTACTTCCTACCTACACCATTTCTATAACCGCATTGAGGCAATTGGGGGTTACCAAAGTGGAAGAATTACCAGAGTATGGTGAAATTCATCAGCATCCTTATTTTAATCAAGTTGAAAAAGAAGATAGTTCATCGAATGTTTCATGACATGCAATATAGGCATATATGGAAAAAATGACAATACGAAAAAAATTGACTTTGATTTCTCCTAACACATGGAGGAATTTGGTGTGTGTGGTTTTTTTTGTTGCTGTGGCAACAGGATGGGGATTATTTGTATTCCACGCGCGCGTATATGAGCCGATTACTGTATCTGAGACAGCGCAAACACTCGTAGCAGTGAATGCACCGTTAGCTCAAGTAAAAGGAATACAAGAGTATCGCCCATATATTATCGGGGGAGACATCGCCTCGAGTATACATGTGCCACAGAAGCGCGATATGTTTATTCCGTTTGAAATGAGAGATATCTCAGCTGATATTGTATTGGTAAAAGATAGTGTCACTGGCGAGGTGTTATTTGGGAAAAATGAGTACACTCCTCACTCGCTTGCAAGTATTACAAAATTGATGAGTGCACTCGTTCTTGAAGAAAGTATTTCTGATTGGAATACGGAGGCTTCTGCACCAGATGATACCGTGTATGATTCGCACATATTTGCCTATGATAAAACTTCACTTGAAGAATGGTTTCAAGTTGCATTGATTGGATCCTCTAATCGGGCAATACTCACTCTTGTTGATGCAAGTGGAAAAACACGCGAGGCATTTGTCGCGAGGATGAATGAGAAAGCTATTGAATTAGGTATGTCGGACACATATTTTACTGAACCTACGGGAATTGATGCAGGGAATTTATCCACCGCTTCAGACGCAGCTCTATTGCTTGCCGAGGCTCTCCGTCATGAGCACATTGCAGGCATATTAGGTATACATGGGGTCGATCATCGATCTTCAGTAACAGGAAAAACAACTACAATTCGAAATACTAATTGGTTACTCACCCAGTGGGTCCGCAATGAGTTCGCTGAGCCAGTAGTTGGAAAAACAGGGTATATTATAGAGTCGGAGTATAATTTTGCGGGTAAGTTTTCAAAAAGTCCTGAACGTCAAATTATCACTGTCATTCTAGGGTCAGAAAATGAAACAACGCGTTTTACTGACGCTATGACATTGGCAGACTGGGCATTCACGAACTATGAATGGGTACGCTAACCGACAGTAGAGGTGGCTGGTTATATTTCGTGTGATGTATGTGGTGTGGGCATTCCACTAACCGTAAGAAGTGTAATTTCTGGCATACAGAAAAGACGTGCTCGGGGTTCTGATTCTCCGAGTCCGCGTGATACAAAAAGATATTCTCCTTTTCGTTCGGGTTCATGAAGTCCCTGATATAATTTTTTTGGGAGCACTGTGTCTACTCGTGCGAGTGGACCGATACAGGGGAGTCGAAGCTGCCCTCCATGTGTATGTCCGCTAATTGTCAGATCCATTCCTGGTGGATGTGGGTGATAGAGATACACAGGATTATGAATGAGAGAAATAAGGGGAAGTGTGATATCGCGATTATTAAGCGATGAATAATTGAGTGTGTCTGCCCATACTTCATCACCACCAAACAGGTGAAATCGTTGATTGCGTATTGAAATGGTGATCATTTGGTTCTGAAGATATGTTACTCCATATGATTGGAGTGTTTTTTTTACATATCCGCTGATATCAGCATATCGTTTTTTTTCTGGGTTAGTCCTGATATGGGCGCCCAGTCCATATTCATGGTTTCCGTGGACCGCGTATACTGGATATTTTTCTGTTAACTTTGTCAGGGGAGATACATAATGTATTTCATCTTGATTAGGTTCACAATTAAATGTGTGGTCTCCGACCAGCACCACTATATCAGGGTGTAGTTTAATTGTTTCAGAAACAACACGTTCAAAAAAATCAGTCTTTTTATATGGACCCGCATGCAAATCGCTGAGCACGGCGATGGTAAAATCATGATGTACTTTGGAGAGTCTGATAGGAATGTGACGTATCTGTATAATTTTCGGTTCGATAAAACTGCTCCAGACGATCAGTATGACACCAATGAGCGATACTACAGAAATAAGAGGGATAAATAGCAAAAATCCAATCCACGTGCTGATACCGAGGATAATACCTACGACAATCAATGAATCATAATATATGGGCTTCATAGAATAGGATTTTTTATTGAAGAATGGTACTCGAAAGATGACATGGAGTCTAGCATAGCATCGTGCTTTTGTACACTCTCGGTATTCAAAAACCGATAGCCTCGTGCTACCGGTTCAATATATGACGTATGTGAACAAGGTCGGGTGGCACGCGCTGTATGTGCGCGTGACACACGACCTCGTGTATACCACAGTCATCCGGTTTCTGTAGCACCAGGTGGAATGTGTCCAAAGAAGTTTGTGTCACCCAGTGTTCGTCCGTAGTAGTACATGTTCCCTTCGGTCTGTGCCAGTCCGGTTCCGGAACGTTTCCAGTTGAGATGCTCACCTGGGCGCATGATGGCGAGTACATCGCCAATGGTACCGAGTGTGGCATACCGGGCGGGGTCTGGTCGGCGGTATTTGTAGCCCTGGATCAGGATGTGTGCAGTCGACTGCGTCGTGAAGAACGCGCTGCTTTGGTTTCCTACTCCAGACCCGGATTCCAGATGGACTACGACGAGTATCTGGTCGGGAACCAGAGAGGCAGTTGAGTGTTCTACGATGAGTAGTCTTGTGCCATCCGGATGGGGAATGACTTGACCTCCAGACAAGTATCGAGATTCAGAGACGATTTTTTCACTACCGTCTGGTAGTGTAGTCGTCATGAATTCACGTGTGGTGTGGACATGCTGTGCTCTTGTACTCAGAGGGATGTATATCCCAGGTACCCTCCGTTGAGGGGTGCCTCCAATCTGAATGCAGAAGGTTGTTGTGAGTTTGATCTGTGGGGAGACGCGTATGTTTCCCCTTCGCGGGATCCAGATTTCAGCGCAGAGCATGGTGATGAACCTCCGGAACAATGCCTCTGACGGGGCTGTTGGTTTGGCACAGATACTATCGTAATAAAGCCAAAAAGTCAAGAAATATATATCAAAAGAAGTCTTATATAAGACTTCTTCATAGTGCCCAGGGAGAGAATCGAACTCTCACGATATCGCTATCACGGGATTTTGAGTCCCGCGTGTCTACCAATTTCACCACCTGGGCATTTTGTACTATTTGTGAAGATGAGTATAGCCTGTACTCGTACACTTGTCAACGATATGCTATACTGTATGCAGTAAAATACCTATGGCAAAAGTCATTTCAGTTGTTAATCAAAAGGGAGGGGTGGGAAAGACTACGACCACAGTCAATGTGGCGGCTTTTTTGGCCGAGCTCGGAAAAATGGTTCTGATTGTCGATATGGATCCTCAGGGTAATGCAACAAGTGGACTTGGGGTCAACCGAAGCGAGGTGGTGCATGGAATTTATGAGGCATTAGCAAAACAGAAAAATATTTCAGATGTGGTCTGCGATACAGGTCATGTCGGATTGCGTATTGCACCGGCTACCCAGAATCTAGCTGGCGCGTCAGTCGAATTGGTATCTGTTGATAATCGAGAATTTCAATTGCGAGAATTGTTGAGTGAAATTAGACATGGATACGATTATATTTTTATTGATTGCCCCCCTTCACTTGGATTACTTACAGTGAATAGTCTGGTTGCGGCAGATCAGCTATTGATACCTGTGCAGGCAGAATATTATGCACTTGAAGGATTGGGACAATTATTGGAAACAGTAAAATTAGTACAGACGCATATCCATCCTGATTTAGAAGTGTTGGGTGCGGTTTTGACCATGTTTGATAAGAGGACGAAATTATCAACCGAAGTAATGACTGAGTTATATAAATATTTCCCAAATAATATCTTTCGTTCAGTAATTCCTCGTACGGTACGCTTGGCCGAAGCGCCCAGTTTTGGCCAATCGATTTTGCAATACGAACCCAGTGGCAAGGGTGCAAAAGCATATGAAAAGCTTGCGAGAGAAATTTTAGAACGTCATCAATAATTTTTTCTATATGGCACTTGGCAAGGGCTTAAGCTCTCTTATTCCACAACAAAAAAAAGTACGAGATATTATTCGTAAAGAAACGGGATTGGTACCACAAAAGAATGATGCCATACTTCAGATCTCAATAACTGAAATCACACCAAATTCAGAACAGCCTCGAAAAGAATTCAACCATCAGGATTTGGAAGATTTGGTTGCATCAATAAAGAAACATGGTATCCTCCAACCTCTCGTAGTGACAGAGAGATCTGATGGCGGGTATGAATTGATTGCGGGTGAAAGACGTCTTCGTGCATCACAGATTGCAGGTTTGTCGACAGTACCGGCGATTGTAAGAACAGCCACGCAACAAGAAAAGCTTGAGTTGGCATTGATTGAGAATATCCAGCGTCAGGCATTGAATGCGATTGAAGAAGCATATGCATACTCGCGTCTTATGGAAGAATTTAATTTGACACAAGCGCAGGTAGCAGAACAGGTAGGTAAGAGTCGTCCTGCCGTGGCAAATACGATCAGACTACTTGATCTTCCATCAGTAATTCAAAAAGCATTGATTAATGGAGAAATCAATGCAGGAAAAGCGAGGGCATTATTGAGTCTGAAGGATGAAAAAGAGCAGCTAGAAGTATTCAATAGTCTCGCAGGTAAAATGATGAGTGTTCGTGCGCTTGAGGCAGAGGTGTCAGGGAAAGGTGCTGAATCACGAAAAGGCTCTGTACGTCGTGATCCGAATTTGAGTGCACAAGAGCGGATGCTCGAAGATAGGTTGCATACGAGAGTTCATATCACGAGAAAAGGAGATCGAGGTACGATTGTTATCGAGTATCATACGAGAGAAGAATTGAAACGTATTCTAGAAGAGATTATATAAATATTTCCATATATTACAACCAGCGTGTAGGGCGCTTGGTTTTTTGTACAATAAAAATTATCGTAATTTTGGTGAATTTTTATCAAAAATAAGCAGATTTTGAAACATAATATTTCTCTAATTCTTGCCAAAAGAGGACGTCGGTGATACATTGAATTATATGACACAAAGAAATAGAAATGAGTCAATTGAAGGATTAATTGGGATCGTTCGGTCGTATAATCCGAATGCTGATTTTGATATGATACGACTTGCCTATGATTTTGCTGAAGAGGCACATCGTGGACAGACGAGAAAATCAGGCGAACCCTACATTACACACCCACTTTCAGCAGCATATATTCTCGCAGATATTAGAATTGATCCGATTATTATTATTGCAACCCTATTACATGACGTGCCAGAAGATACATCTCGCACACTCGAAGATATTGAAAAGAATTTTGGATCAGAAGTATCTTCAATGGTCCGTGGTATTACCAAATTGGGTAAATTAAAATATCGTGGCGTCGAGCGTTATATCGAGAATTTACGGAAAATGTTTGTGGCCATGGCTGAAGATATCCGTGTAATGATTATCAAATTTGCTGATCGTATTCATAATCTAGAAACACTCGATGCGCTACCGCCACAAAAAAGATATCGAATCGCACTCGAAAGTCTTGAGATCTATGCCCCCATTGCAAATCGTTTGGGTATGGATGATATCAAGGGGCAATTGGAAGATCTTTCGTTTAAGCACGTATACCCAAAAGAATATGAGCGAGTAAAAAAAATACGAGATGAGCGCTTGCAAGGAAAAGAGAGATATTTTGCAACCATTATTAAAAAAGCAGACGAAGAATTGAAAAAAGCGGGTATTGCCTCAATATCAATCCAGGGGCGGAATAAGCGATTATATAGTCTCTATCGAAAACTCATACGTAAAAATAATGACATACACAAAGTGTATGATCTGGTGGCGATTAGAATCATTGTGGGAACCGTAGGAGAGTGCTATGCGACGTTGGGCATTCTCCACAATATATGGACTCCGATGAAGGGTAGAATCAAAGACTATATTTCTCAACCAAAACCAAATGATTATCAGTCACTTCATACAAGTGTCTTTGGAGATGAAGGTGAAGTAGTAGAATTCCAAATTAGAACTGAAGAGATGGACGAAAATGCAGAATTTGGTATCGCTGCACATTGGCATTATGCTGAAAATGGTAGTCGAATGCCATCGAGAGAAATTAAGTGGGTCAAAGAGTTGGCCGAGATTCAGAAAGATATTTTGAATAAATTGTCAGATCTTGAAGAGATTAAGGTCGATTTTTTGCAAAGTCGTATTTTTGTATTTACACCAAAAGGTGATGTTATTGATTTGCCGGAAGGCGCAACACCAATTGATTTTGCATATCATATACACTCTGAGATTGGAAATAAATGTACTGCGGCGATTATAAACGATAAAATGGTTTCTCTTGATACCGAACTGAACAATGGTGATGTGGTAGAAATTGTCACTGATAAGAATCGAAAACTTCCCAGTCATGATTGGTTGAAGATAGTAAAGACGCATAGCGCGAGATTCCATATTCGGGATGCGCTCAAACAGGATGGAAAAATGACAATTCGAAAACTCTTGAAATCAGTAATGCCTGGGAAAAAAGGGTAACATTTGAATGGTGTTGTAATGGCGTGTATTAACACAAGAAATTAAATGAGCTATATGTGCGTACTATGTGCGCACTAAAAAAAGTCAAGCCCCGTCACGATGAATCGTGCGGGGCTGTTTGTGTGCCCACCGCTAGTGGTGTCCGTCGTGGTGATGGTCACTGCTGGGCGTGTGGTGTCCGTCGTGGTGATGGTCACTCGTCGTGGTGTGTGCGAATTTCTTTCTGGCGCTGCGCACAACGCTGGTCACTGCTTTTGCGAGCAGCGTGGCCAGATACACGATTGTTTCCACGACCGACGGGAGGAGGTTCAGACCGATCACGATCGCGATCGCGATGATGACCACGATCGGATGCCTGCTCGTCATGAACAGCCAGAGCACAAATAGTGTCACCAGGAATCCGGTCACAGGGACTCCCTTTTTCTTTGCTGCTGTATGGTGTCCGTGGCCATGCCCGTGAGAACCGTGAGAACCGTGAGACAAAGAACTACCTCCGTTGCTTGGAACAGGTGTTACACGATAGGTAACAAAACAGTTTACCATGTATAGGTTCGATTGTCAATATAAAAAGACCTCTGGTCGGAGGTCTCGTAGGGTGTAGTATGTGTAGACAAAAAAATTTATGTTTTAGTTGTTTTTTTTCTGAACCTACCGCGCCGTGGTTTACTCGGAGCTTCAATAAGGAGTTTCTGGCAATCTTCCAGTGTAAGATTTTTGGGATCAGTATCTTTTGGAATTTTAGCATTTGTTTTGGTTGCTGTGTCTGTGATATACGGACCATAGCGGCCATTCAATACTTGGACCGTTGATCCTTCGAATAGTTTAATTGTTTTCTCATCGTCTGCTTTTTTCTTTGCTGCGATTACTTCATTCGCTTCCTCGAGTGTAATCGTGTAGGGATCCTTGTCCTTAATTGAAATAAATTTTGTTCCGTGTTTTATATATGGACCAAAACGTCCTACGTTTGCAATTATATTATTTCCTTCAGCGTCAGCTCCGAGAGTGCGTGGTAAATCAAAAAGTTTTATTGCGTCTTGAAGTGTAATTTCCTGAAGAGTTTGTCCGGGGCGTAGAGATGCAAATACTGGTTTTTCTTCGCTTTCCGCCTCACCTTTTTGTACAAAAGCACCAAATCTACCAATACGACCATAAATTGGTTTACCACTTTTTGGATCAGTGCCGATCAGGTGCAATTTAACAGTATCTTCTTTCGAGAGTTCGTCAGTTTTTTGTGTTATCCGCTCATGGAATGGGTGGTAGAATGTAGAAATGATGGGCTGCCAATCTTTTGTTCCTTCAGCAATTTCATCTAGGTTTTCTTCCATTTGTGCTGTAAATTTATAATCCACAATTTCTGGAAAATGTTCTACCAGAAGATCATTGACTAAAAAAGCAATATCATTTGGTTTAAGGCGTTTGTTTTCATCGCGTTCGACATATCCACGCGTTTCAATAGTTCCTATGGTTGGTGCATATGTCGAAGGACGCCCGATACCATATTCTTCGAGAGCTTTGACAAGGGTCGCATCAGAATATCGTGCTGGTGGTTCGGTAAAGTGTTGTTCGGGAAGTACTGAGGTGAGTGTGAGTGGATCTTGTTCTTTGAGTTCGGGTAAAATCTCCTCCTTGATTTCCTGAGGGTAGAGTGCAAGCCATCCAGGAAAAATCATCGTTTGTCCTGATGCTCGAAATGTGTGATGCTCTCCTGAGATGTCGATTGTAGTTTTGTTAAGCCGAGCTTCTGTCATTTGTGTAGCTATGGCGCGCGCATAAATGAGCTGGTAGAGCTTGTATTGCTGAGGACTAAGGTATGCTTTGATGCGTTCAGGTGTTCGTGCTGGATCTGTAGGACGGATCGCTTCGTGTGCCTCCTGTGCTCCCTTTGAGGCATTTTTGAATGTGCGCGGGGCATTGAGTGTATACTCGGTACCAAAGTTTTTGAGTATTATTTCCCTTGTTTCAGTCAAAAATTTATCAGCAAGATTAAGTGAGTCGGTACGCATGTAGGTGATAAGACCAACTTCGCCTTCATCTCCGACAGGTACACCTTCGTATAATTGTTGTGCAAGTCGCATGGTCTGTTTAGCAGAATATCCGAGCTTGTGGCTCGCCTGCTGTTGCATGGTCGAGGTGGTGAATGGAGGAGGAGGGGTACGCTTGGTTTCTTTTTTGGTAATCGCTGAAATGGTATAGGTGTCTGTACGTATTGCCTCCATGCGATGAGTAGCAGCAGCTTCATCTGCGATATCAAATTTTTCTAATTTCGTACCATCAATTGCATACAGCTCAGACGTGATGGTCACTCCTTTGTCTGCAAACAATCCTTTGATACTCCAGTATTCTTGTGTGTTGAACGCTGTTCGTTCACGCTCGCGTTCAACTACAAGACGCACAGCGACTGATTGTACGCGCCCAGCCGAGAGGCCGCGAGCAACTTTTTTCCACAAAAAAGGTGATAATTCATATCCGACCAATCGATCAAGAATTCGACGTGCTTGTTGGGCATCAACGAGCTTTAGGTCAATGGTCCGGGGATTTTTGATAGCTTCTTCAATTGCGTGTTTGGTGATTTCGTGGAATACAATACGTTCGGCTTTTTTTGGGTCTATATCAAATAATTCTGCCAAATGCCAAGAGATCGCCTCTCCTTCTCGGTCTTCATCAGTTGCGAATATGATTCGATCACTTTTCTGTGCAAGTTTTTTTAGTTTGTCTGCCTGAGGTTTCCGATCTTTTGATACAATATAGTGTGGTAGGAATGTGCCTCCATCAATATCAATCCCCATTTTACTTTTAGGAAGATCACGAACATGGCCAAATGATGATTCGACGATATATCCGTTTCCCAAAAAGCGGGAAATCGTTTTTGCTTTTGTCGGGGACTCAACGATAACTAATATTCCCATAAAGAGATAGATGGAATTGAATTTGAGCCCTGAGCATACGTGAATGTCGACTAATTGTCAACCGTAAGCTTTCCCCGTAATTCTCCTGATACAAAAATAGAACCAGTTACGAGGATGCACTCATGCGATTCTGTAATTCCTGTAGTATACTCGTATGCGTCTTTTGGATCAAGAAATAACGTCACCGTGCAGCGGGGGAGTATGTTGCGTATGTGAGTGGCAACCATTTCCATATTAGCCACCTTTCTAAACGGATTGGTGGTATTGCGTGTTATAGCGACTGACGATGGTCGTAAGGTGGCGAGTGAATTGAGCATGTCAGTGATATTTTTATCACCGGAAAATCCGATGATTAATCGTATTTTTTTGATTCCGAAGATGGGTAACATCATGTGTATAGTAGAGACGGTAGAAGAAATTTTATCTGGATTGTGCGCCCCATCAAGTATGATAAGTGGTTTTTTTGAAATAACTTCCATTCGGAGAGGTTGTCTGGTTTTTTTGAGACCAAGAACAATTGCTGAAGTGGGAATATGTAATTTTTGTGCTGCTTCAATGCAGAGAATCGCATTTTGGATTTGGTGTATACCAAAAGTGGGGAGTGTGTAGGTGGTGTCCTTATATACAAAAGAAATTCCATGCTGTGTCATCTTCACGTGCGAGTATTCAGGCATGTGTATTCGGAGATAAGGAATTCCATGTTTTCGTGCCTCTGCCTCGATAATATGTGCAATTCGTGTATTTTTTTCACCAGTGATAGCGTGGGCAGTGTGCGCGGTAATAATTCCAGCTTTTTCGTATGCAATTTCTGATTTATTATTCCCAATAATTCCTACATGGTCGAGCCCGATATTAGTGATAATGGCAATATCTTTGTGAGGAATAATATTACTCGAATCATATCTACCACCACAAGCTACTTCCATGACTGCGTGTGTCACATGATGTTGGGAGAAAAATAGCAAACCAATTGCCTCGGTGAGTTCGAAAAAAGAAATCATGTCGTATTTTGTTGTTCTGATATATGCATCAAGTTTTGGTTTGAGATAGGCAATAATTGATACAAATTCTTTTTCACTCATGTATCTATTTCCAATTTTCCATCTTTCGATAATACTGCTTGGGTGCGGAGAATAGGTGGAGCCAACGGTATATCCAGCCGCATGAAGAATGTTGTGCATGTATGCCGTAGTTGAGCCTTTGCCACTTGTGCCGGTTACATGTATATAGTGTTTTATTTTTTTTTCTGGATTGCCGAGAATGTCAAGAAAAGTTTGCAGACGTTTCAAATACCAACCGCACGCGCGTGGATCATTCATGTATTCTTTTCGAGGCATGTTTGATAAGGAGATAACCCAGTTGTACGCTTCGTTGAATGTCATACTATTTGATTAGTTGATTGTGAATAGTAAGAAGCAAATAGGAATATATATTCCTCATAAGCCACTGGCTGTTGACTATGAATGTGATTTTTTTATTACATACATCATATTTCCGATATTTTGTACTTTGCCTTTCATCTCGAGTACGGTGAGTGTCGCGATTACGGTGGGCCCGGGGAGAGTGGATTTTCGAGTTATCTCATCAATATGGAGTGGCTCGCGACTGAGGAGTGCTACGAGTACACCTTCTTCGTGTGTATCTGGAATAGTTTCCTGTACCTGTACCCGACGCTCAAATGCCTCTAAGTGTAGATGTTCAATGATATCATGTGCGCCTCTGATGAGATATGCACCCTCACGAATAAGTTTGTGTGGACCGGCTCCTGTCATGGACGTGAGTGGATGAGGTATCGCATATACATCCCGACCGTATTCAAGAGAGCAGGTGGCTGTAATGAGTGCACCTGATTTTTCAGGAGCTTCGATGACAAGTGTTGCAAGAGAGATTCCAGCGATGATTCGGTTTCGTCGGGGAAAACTATATGTCGTTGGAAGGGTACCTGGTGGGTATTCTCCAATAAGAACACCATTTTTGTCAATGATGTGTTCTGAAAGATTGTAGTGTACGCGTGGGTACACAGACTCTCGATCAATGCCTGATCCAAGTACTGCGGCAGTAGTCCCTCCAGCGTGCAATGCGGATGCGTGGGCAATTCCATCGATACCGAGTGCAAGTCCGCTCACAATCTCAATACCATGAGATGCGAGGTCTCCCACAATTTCTTCGGTCACTTGTTTTCCATACGCGGTCATTTTCCTCGTACCTACCACAGCGACGCGGGGACGCGAATAGTCGAATACTCCTCGGATAAAAAGGACAGGGGGCGGATCAAATATATTTTTGAGTAATGGTGGATATTTTTGATCATCGATTGAAATGATAGAGATACAGTTTTTATCCAGAATATGCTGATAGTCTGCTTCGTCGAATCTAGTTCTCCATGTGATAAATTCATGTGCAGCATCCGTACTCAATCCTGCATGCATGAGTTCATCGGATGATGCATTCCACGCTTTATCGAGAGTATCGAAATAACGCATGAAGATGCGGTACGTGGAAAGCGTAAATTTTGGGTAACACGATAACCGATACAGAGCCTCCATGTATGGTGAAATCAATGCGTGATAAACGAAAGTAAAATAGTCGTTGCTTCATGCAACATTGTCTCAAGTTTTTTCTTTTCAAATATTCCAAACTTTTTTAACACAAAATCTCCGACATCGCCCATCTTTTTTGGATCTGCAATACCGAGTCGGACACGGGTAAAGTTTTTGGTACCGAGGTGCTCGATGATTGAGTGTACCCCGTTATGTCCTGCATGACCACGATTTTCTTGGACCTTAATTTCACCAAAAGAAATATCTTTATCATCGTGCACGACGATCAGATCAGGTGCATTCATTTTGTAAAAATGCAAAATAAGTGACACAGTTTCTCCGGATCGATTCATGTAGGTGAGGGGTTTGGCTAGAATAATTTTTTCCCCATTGATAGTTATTCCCGAGATATATGCATTAAATTTGGTACTCAATTCCCATGCATTGATTCCTGTTTTTTGTAATGATGTGTGTAGTCGATCGACGGCCATAAAACCCGCATTATGGCGTGTTCGTTCATATTTTTTTCCTGGGTTGCCGAGACCGACAATAAGTTTCATATTATTGACGTTTCATTTTGGTAAGCTTGATCACAATTGGTGTGCCTTCAAAATTAAATTCTTCACGCAGTTGTCGTTCCAGATATTGAAGATATGAACGATGAAGTGACGTACGGTATTTGATGAACGCCTCAAATACAGGTGGATCAGTATTGATTTGTCTAAAACGAACAATCGAAGGTTGGCGTGTGCCTTTACCTCGTGCAGGTTTGTGTAAGAATGTTGCTCGTTTAATAAAAATATCCAGCTGCGCTTGTGCAACTTCTGTTTTTCGTGCCTCTGCAATTGCGGCAAGTAGAGGGAATACTTGCTGTACACGATAACCTGTTTTTCCACTTACGAATAGAATGGCAGCGAAATCCAGGTGAGGAAAGTGAGAATAAATCATCTCCTTGACTTCGTTGCGATGTGCGTCAGTATTATCCTCGGCCATGTCCCATTTATTAACGAGGATTACCACGCTCTTGCTGCGTTTTTCAATGAGTCCTGCGAGCTGCATGTCTTGGACTGAGAGTGGTTCGCTACCATCAATAACCATGAGAATAATGTCCGAGTGTTCGATCATTTGAATACTTTTATGTATTCCTTGTCGTTCGAGTTGGCCAGAAACTTTTGCCTTACGTCTGATACCTGCAGTATCGATAAAGGTAATCAAGTATTTTTTCCCTTCATGATCGTAATCAACAGTCGTATCAAAAGGTTCTCGTGTTGTGTGTGCGATTGGAGAGACGATTACCTTCTCTTCGTCAATGAGTTTGTTGAATAAACTGGATTTTCCAGCGTTTGGTTTTCCAATGAGTGCGACATGAATCGTCTCTACTTGTTCGAGACTTTTTTGGGTAGGTTTTTTTGAGCCGAGTGCAAGCGAATGGTATATCTGATCCAACAAATCTCCAACACCGCGTCCTGTAGCTGCAGAAATCATATGCGGCTCTCCGATTGCAAGTGATGCCCAATCAGAAGAAAGGAAAGCATGCTCTATTTTTTTGCTATCAGCTTTATTTGCGACCAAGAACATTTGTGCGTTTTTTTTGTAGGTACGTACGATGAGTCGGGCAAGTTCTTTGTCTTGGGGAAGTACTCCTTCTTGTGAATCAATCACAAAGAGAATAATGTCTGCATCCTCAAGGGCTCGTTTTGATTGAGCGAGAATCTCTTCTGCAAATAATTCATTTTCTTTTGAATCAATTCCACCGGTATCAATTAGGCGCACATATTGTCCACGCCACAATATATTGCCTTCATTGTTGGTGCGTGTGGTGCCTGCGATATCAGAAACGAGAGCCTTTTTTTCTTCAATAAGTGCGTTAAATAGCGTCGATTTGCCTGCATTGGCTCGACCGACGATAACCACGACTGGTAGTTGTTCTTTGAGCGCTACTCCAGGGATTGCCATAGTGAGTGTAGTATATACGATAGTGAATTATTCAACAAAGTCGTTGCCCAGTAATACCACAATATTGGTACTCGACGCAAGGGGGGAGAGAAAAGAGGGAAGTGAGGTATAAAGTGGTATATCCAATTCTTCAGAAATTTGTGCTGCGTGAGTAGACACCTGCGGGTTGAGAACATAGATACCACTTGCGGCTATAGGTTTGTACTCAGGATCGACATTACCAATCGTATCTGAATAGATTTTTTTGGTTTCAAGTGTAGCCTCTACACGAGCTGCGAGGCCTGCGCTCCAGGTACCATTTTGAATCTCGACAATTGGATCAGTTGTGGTGACGGTAGGCGGATGTTGTATGAGAGGTGTCTGTGATAATTGGGGGGTACTCGTCGTGGTAAAGATAGCATTAATTGCATGTGAAATGGGTTCAAATGAATGTGTCTTTGGGCTCAATATGAATGCACCTCCGGGAGTAGAAGCATTTACTAAAAAACCATTTGGACTATCATCAAGAACAAGTGTTTGCATGCGTGCGGTGTCTAGTTCTCTGCCCATGCGTACGAGCTCGATGATTTCATTAAATTGCATGTTGGTAGTCATATTTTTTTCAAGAGCATCCATGATTTTTTTGATTCTAAGCGGATTGGTGAGTGTCGCAAATGACAGCACCTTTTCTTTGAGTGCCTGGAGTATCTGCTGTTGTCGTCGTGCACGTGCAAAATCTGATCCCTCTCCGTTATTTCCATGTCTTGAGCGAGCATAAGTAAGCGCAGTTTCACCGTCCATTGTTTGCGGACCTGCTTTGAAGCTTATGGTTTGGTAGGTTGCATTTGGTCCAGGATATTGATAATCGGTGAATGTTTTCGCGACTTCAATTCTCACTCCACCAACTTCATCAATAATTTCTTTAAATGCAGTAAAATCAAGTCGGATATAATAGGGTATTTCAATACCAAATGTCTCTGAAATTACTTCGGTCGCATATGCGCCACCCCATCCTGGTTTTTCAGCTTCTCCGTAGGAATTAGCACTATTGATTCGATATACTCCGCGCTCTTTGATAGGTACACCAAGATCACGAGGAATAGAGATGAGCGCTATCTGATTGGTAGATGGCTGTATACTTGCGATAATAATAGTATCAGTCAGATAAGGTCCGTCATGTCCAGGCCCGCCCATTCCAAGAAGGAGAATATTGATACGATCCCTTTTTTCACCTTCGAGTTTGATATCTTTTTTGAATACGAGATAACTTAGTTTTTTGAAAAATCCTTCGGGTTGCTTTGGTTCGAGTGTGACAGGGTCATATTCGAGGGTATTGTCGGTATCTCTAAGGGCAGCGATTGCGGTACCGCCGATGATAATAACCACGATTATTCCGAACAACAAAAAAAACCACCTCGATTTTTTTCGGGGTTCTGGGTGTTCGAAATGACCGGGATGGTTGAGTAGATTAATCGGCTGCTCATCGTGCATAGATAACGGAAAGTATAGAGCAATTTTTCATTTTTTGCAATTCAGTCTGAATACTGGTCGCATCTGGTAGAGATATGCTATACTATAAAAGTAATTTTAGAAGAAACCTATGCCAAAAGTAGTCGATGAATCAACTATTGTCGGAAATACACTCCTGGAGTGGAGTGTTGCAGAGTATGAAAGACATGCTCGCCCTATCGCATGGTATGTGATTATGACGATTGTGGGAAGTTTTTTGGTGGGATACGCAATTTTTACCGACAATTTTATGTTTGCAATTATTGTTGTGTTGTTTTCGATCATCTTATTTTTGCAATCGCATCAGGATCCAATTGTAGTTCCGTTTCGAATTACTGAACTCGGTATTATTATCAATAACCGACTCTATCTCTATTCGGAACTCAAAGATTTTTTTATTATTTATAAACCACCAGAAATCAAAATGCTGTTTATCGAGACGCATAGTACTGTCCGCCCCCGTCTCCGTGTTCCTCTGATGGATGTAAATCCAAATGAAGTTCGGGAGCTGTTACTGGAATTTTTGGAAGAGAATCTGCAAAAAGAAGAAGAGCCGTTTAGCGACATGATGGCTCGTCAGTGGAAAATTCATTAAGCGTCTTTTTATTCGAAACATAGAGAACGCTATCTTGACTTTCTTAGGTTTTTTTAGTATACTTCGCATCGTTATTTATATAGCATACGCACTCGTCGTTTAATGGATAGGACACTAGCTTGCGGAGCTGGTAATCGTGGTTCGATTCCACGCGAGTGCACAAACAAATACACTGGTCTAGACCAGTGTATTTGTTTGTAGACACAAAGACATGGAATCGAACTAGAGAAGGGTGAAACCGTACGGTTTCACTGGGCCGAGGAAAGCTCATGAAAACCCGAAGGTTTTCATGAGAGGACACTGGGCGACCCCGAGCGAAGTCGAGGGGGAGTCGAAGTGGACGAGTGCGATTTCCACGCGAGTGCACACATACTATATCCCGACTAAAGTCGGGATATAGTATTATTAGTTATTCTGTGTTGCCAGGGTCAGGTATGTAGACATTCACGTAGACTACTATCAGCGCAATCATTGTCGTCGAGTTTATTTTGTGGTATTACTTACTGCAGATTGGCTACAGAAAAAAAGAGGGGGTGTGGAATGAGATTCAAGAATTTTACAGGTGTTCCAACCTGGGCAAAAGATTTTGTACTGGGTAGAGAAAGGGTCAACTATCGTGGTAGAAAGTTTTTTTACACAGTACTGAGGAGGGAATTCCAGCCAGATGTAGCGAATATTGCCGGTTTTGTGCGCTACCCAAGATTCCTGTATCTTTCGGAGGATATTCCGCAAGAGTATAGGGAAATCATAGCGCGCCATGAGCTGAGAGAAGCTCTCACGTACTGCAATTTGGATAATAGCTGTAGAAAGTCACTTGAGGTCGAAGTTGGAGAAGTGCCTTCAGTGCTCAGAGCAGAATACCTCAGGTGGAGACTCCAGTTCTTCATCCGACTGCACCAGTACTATACAACTGGCAATGGAAGTGGATTGATCGACGAAGAGCAGGCGCATGAAATTCGCGGGAACGTGATTTTTCTTGAAGAACTGCTCAGTCATGACTAAGAGGCGCGTGTGGGTTTGGAAAAACCATGCGCGCTTGTCTGTGTATATGCATGGTGTACAATTTTGTATCATTGCCTCCATAGCTTAATGGATAGAGCACTGGCCTCCGGAGCCGGTGATGTGGGTTCGATTCCCGCTGGAGGCACAATTGACCCGAGAACATACACACGTTAAGATGTGTATATGGAACACAAGAAGATAATAAAACTGGTAATCCAAGGGATATCTCTTATTGCAGTGATCGGAGGCGCATTTTATTTTGCTGATTTAGCTCGAGGGAATGAAAATATACAGAGAATCATCACATCCTATGGCTATGTAGGTATTTTTATCATATCCATGATTAGCGGATTCAATTTTATAATTCCTATTCCGGCAATTTCATTTTTACCATTGTGTATTGAATCAGGGCTTAATTTGTACACCGTTATTGCCATTATTAGTTTGGGAATGACGGTGGCGGACACGATTGCTTATTTTCTTGGAAATTTGGGGAAGAAGATGGTTTCGCATACATTTTCAGAAAAAATTGAATCAAAAATAAAAATTATTCATGAAAAATATGAGTGGGCACCATTGAGTATATTATTTTTATTTGCCTCACTCGCGCCATTACCGAATGAAATTCTATTAGTACCTTTTGCTTTTCTTGGTTACCGTCTACGCCATATTGTGCCAGTCCTATTTGCAGGAAATGTAGTATTTAATATTCTATATTCAAAAGGCATACTCAATATCTTTAGTTTATTGTAAGTGGAGTATGTGTATAGAGTGCATGTTGTGCCGATGCATGGGCGTGTACTGTATGCTTTTGAAGAAGAAAGTGTTACATGCTACTATACCCGTACTATGACTATCTGGCTGTCCATACTAGTTTTCTGTTTCCTTATGGCGCTATTGGGCACGTACACGTATGGAGGGTTGAAAGCAGCTCCATGGGTGCCTATGCGTTCTCGGGACCTTTCTAGACTTGATCGATTAATCCCATTGAAACCAACAGATCGAGTGTATGATCTCGGTTGTGGAGATGCGCGAACACTGATACACGCACTTGAAAAAGGCGTTGCAGAAGCGGTCGGTTTCGAAGTATCATTGATTCCCTACATTCTTGCTCGAATCAAGGGTAGAAAACATGGGAAGAAGTGCAGGATTTTATATCGAGATTTTTATACGGCTGACCTGTCTCATGCGACTGTGATATTTTTGTTTTTGAGCTACAAGGCGCATGCCCGATTGGGAAAGAAGTTTGTCAAAGAACTGAAGCCTGGGGTAAAAATTGCTACCTATGTATGGCCGATAGAAGGGTGGACTCCCAAAGTAATCGACAAGACAAAGAACGATCTTTCATTATATATTTATGAGAGATAACATATATGTCCGCGCTTCGCCTCACAACTCCAGTATCCGAACTCCATCGTGTAGGAAAAAATCTTGAAAAGAAATTGAATGTTCTTGGGATAATTAGAGCACAAGATATATTATTTCATTTTCCTTTTCGATACGAAGATTATCGATCAGTCGTACCGATTGCGAATGTTATGCCAGGGGTAGATCTGACGATTAAAGGCACGATTGAATTAATCGCAAATAAACGAAGTCCTCGCAAACGCACAATGATTACTGAAGCGGTAGTTCGGGACGAGACTGACGTGATCCGGGTGATTTGGTTTGGGCAGCCGTTTATTGCAAAAATATTGAAAGTGGGGGACGAGGTGTATCTGTCGGGTGCCATAAAAGAAGATGTATTTGGGACACATATGACTAGTCCTGCGTATGAACGTGTACGAGAAGACAAACAGGCGACACACACCGCGCGTATTGTACCTATGTATCCGCTTACATCAGGAGTTACACAAAAACAAATGAGGTTTCTTGTAGAGCAAGTACTTCCGCTTGCAGAGCAAATTACAGAATGGATTCCGCACAGTATTCTTGTAGAAAATAAACTAATAACGTTATCTGAAGCAATACAAAAAATTCATTTTCCAGAAAATCATGAAGAAAGAGTGTGCGCTGAGCGCCGTCTTAAGTTTGGTGAATTGTTCATATTGCAACTTCGAGCAGAATTGATTCGACAGTCGAGTGCAAGACAACACGCACCACATATTGGATTCAAGGAAAAAGAAATTCGTGAGTTTGTACAATCACTACCATTTGAATTAACGGTAGATCAGAAGAAATCAGCATGGGAAATTTTCCAAGATATTGGGCAGGGTTCACCGATGAATCGTCTATTGCAAGGAGACGTGGGGTCTGGAAAAACAATTGTTGCTGGATTGTCTGCGTATTTGAGTTTTTTGAATGGATATCAATCAGTCATTATGGCGCCGACAGAAATTTTGGCGACGCAGCACTATGAGACTCTAATAAAACTATTTGGTGATAAGATAAGTATTGGACTTCTCACAGGTTCTCAAGTCGAAAGTCGAAAGTCGAAAGTGCATGAAGCCGAAAGTAAATCGAGAAAATTAGAGAAACAAGAAGTAAAAAAACAGATTAATGAGGGATTAATTGATTTAGTTATCGGTACTCACGCATTATTGACTGAGGATACACAGTTTCACCAATTAGGGCTGGTGGTGATCGACGAGCAACATCGATTTGGGGTGGAACAAAGAAAAACAATTCGTGATAAGTCTGGTATGGAAGGAATGTATCCGCATTTTTTATCCATGACTGCAACACCAATTCCACGCTCGTACGCACTGACCTTGTATGGTGATCTCGATGTATCGTATATCAAGACAAAACCAGCGGGGAGAAAAGATATTATTACGAGACTCGTTGAACCGAATAAGAGAGAAAAGGCCTATGGATTTATTAGAGAGCAAGTAGAAAAAGGACGACAAGTATTTGTCGTGTGTCCGTTGATAGAACAGAAAACAAAAGAAGGCGAAAATGTAAGTCTGGTATCAGAAAAGAAAACTGTATTGTCTGAATACGAAAAGTTGTCAACGAAAATATTTCCAGATCTCCGAGTTGGGTATTTGCATGGAAAAATGAAATCAAAAGAAAAAGAAGGAATCATGAAAAAATTTGCTGCAGGAGAAACTGACATATTAGTCTCAACCTCAGTAATTGAAGTTGGAGTAAATATTCCCAATGCATCAATTATGATGATTGAGGGAGCTGAGAGATTTGGGTTAGCTCAGCTGCACCAATTCCGTGGGAGAGTAGGGCGAGCGGAGTATCAGTCGTATTGTATTTTGTTTACCGAGGTTGAGAATGTAGTATCAAAAGGTCGATTAGAGTACTTTGCGAAAACACTTGATGGATTTGTGCTTGCAGAATATGATCTTGAAACTAGAGGCCCGGGAGAAGTATATGGTACGGCGCAGAGTGGAATGGAAGAACTCCGGCTCGCGACCATGCGTGATCAGGATATTATCAGGGCTGCGAGGGAATCAGCTCGAGGTATGGATTTTGAGAAGTTTCCAGAGCTCAAAGAGCGGGTACAAGAGTGGGAAGCTCGGGTGCATATGGAGTAGAAACTCAAAATTTAAAGTTCAAAACTCAAAGCTCCAACTAAAAAGTCAAAATTCGAGATTTAAGCTGAAGTTTTGATATTTGAGTTTTTAGTTTTGGATTTCATGTTTTTCCCCAGTTTGCATTGACAGATTGGGATTTTTTGTTTATACTCGCACCTATGTCTACTCTTTCCGTGCTTTGGGGTGGATTCGGCCGTCACGCCGTCACATAAAAGCACAACATCAAGGGGTATACCAATGAAGTCAGTCAGTCGAACGTGTGCGATCACGGGGACCTTCCTCGGGACCCATGGTCCTGCGGTCCGTCTCGTCGGAGGACCTCCCGGCTCGAGCCAGCATCTCTCGCCCGAGATCTGCAGTAGCCTCGTCAGGGTGATCGGCCATGAACAGGTGGCGTCGAAGGGCCTGTACGATTCGTTCAGGGGTACTTTCGACATCGGAGGTCTCAAGGTGGGTCGGCAGTCCAAGGTCGATGACATCTCGCGCACCATCTACCGGAGCTTCCGTACGCACCCGCGGGTCTCGAGGTTCCTCATGGAGAACCTCGGCATCTCGCACGAGAAGCTCCTCCTCTGGCAGGAGGAGCTCGAGCAGGGTGAGCCGAAGGTCTCGGTGATCCAGCCCAGCAGCCGGCGTCCGATGCACTTCCACTGATGGGAAGAGAGCGGGCGGATCGCTTCGGCGACCGCTCGCGTCTCGAATACAAAATCCACACTCGAATCACGCAATGAATCTCATATATGGGAGTCATCGCGGGAGGGCGAGTGTGGATTTTTGTTTGTATTGAATTAAACCCTCTCCTCTCAGGAGAGGGAAGGGTGAGGTCGTTCGAAGGATATTATTATAAGTGAGTATAATAATATTTGCGTAGTTTACTGAGGAGAAATATTACAAGCACTTTTTATTTTCTCTATTACACTTTCTCTTTCAAATAACACTTCATCATTTTTAAATCGTAGTATTGTGAATCCTTGCTTTTTTAGAAAATTTTCTCGTCGTCGGTCATATTCTTTTTGTTCGTCATGAATTGGTCCATCAAGCTCGATCACTAATCTAAATTCATGACAATAAAAATCAGTAATATATGATCCGATGCCATATTGTCTTCTAAATACGACTCCAGATTTTCTACCACGTAATTCTTTCCATAGAATTTGTTCTGCTTTGGTCTGTCTTCTACGTAACAGTTTTCTTCTATTAATTAAAGAACGTTTGTTTGTATAAACATACGGCATAATCCCTCCTTGTTAAATTTTAGTATAGAGTAAAGTCGAAGCTTCGGCAGACCTCACGCGTCCCTCCCCTAAAAGGGGAGGGACGCGTTTAGTCACGTCTTCTTAATAAGCTCTTCAATATTCTTTACTTCAATCATATTCACACCAGGCTGTTCAGTAATTTTTTTCCCTGCAGGAACAATGATGCGCTTCATACCGAGATCAATTGATTCTTTTATTCGTTTTTCATTGTGTCGTACGGATCTCACTTCTCCGCCCAATCCTACTTCACCAAACACAATCGTGTCGCGACCAAGTGACTTATCTTTGTATGAGCTTGCAATTGCAAGGCACACTGCGAGGTCAGCTGCAGGTTCTTGAATTTTTATTCCACCCACAATATTCAGGTGAATGTCATACTGTGCAAGCGTAAGCCCTGCACGTTTCTCAAGTACTGCAGTGAGTAGGTGTAGACGGTTCAAATCAAATCCACTTGCTTTGCGCACCGGATAGCCAAACGTCGTTTTATGAACGAGTGCTTGTACTTCGACCAAGAGTGGGCGAGTACCCTCCATGATACATGTCACCACATTCCCAGGCATATCTTCTCCGCGCTCACGAAGCAAGGACGCCGAAGGATTTGCAACCGAGATAAGACCTACTCCTTCCATTTCAAAAATACCTACTTCATCAGTCGCGCCAAATCTATTTTTTACTGCTCGTAAAATTCGATACGTGTGATACTGATCTCCTTCAAGATAAAGTACTGTATCGACCAGATGTTCAAGTGTTTTTGGTCCTGCGACACTACCTTCTTTCGTCACGTGTCCAATAATCACAATCGGAATTCCGGATTGTTTTGCTACCTCAAGAAGTAATGTGGCGCACGCGCGTACCTGAGACACTGATCCAGCTTCACCTTGCACCTGTTCGCTTGAAATAGTCTGGATAGAATCAATAATCGCAAGCGTAGGTTTGTGAGTTTGTATAGTTGAAATAATTTTTTCGACCGCGGTTTCATTCGCGAGGGAAAGTGTGGTCGAGGTAATATTCAATCGGTCAGCCCGCATTTTTACCTGACTTACCGATTCTTCTGCAGAGATATAGAGAGAAGAGGGGATTGTAGCTGCGAGCTGGAGCGCTAGTGTGGATTTGCCAATACCAGGCTCTCCGCCAAGGAGCATAAAACTACCAGGGACAATTCCGCCGCCGAGCACACGATCAAGTTCCGAAATCGTAGTTTGTGTCCGTTTAGTGGTAGTTGAATCAACACTTGAGAGTGTGTGAATTGATGCGGGCTGAGAAGTGGAAACCGTCGTATTATTTTCTGGGATTCGTTCAGCTGTTTCCGTGACGGTGCCCCATGAACCACATTCGAGACATCTTCCAATCCACTTCTGGTATTGTGCATCGCACTTGGAACAGGTGAAGATTATTTTTGTTTTCACGACCATATGCCTGGGTTAGTAGACTTAGAAGATATAAGTATACCCATGGACAGGCATTGAACACAAGGAAAACTACGGGAAAATTGGTTGAGTGGTTAGAGTATTAGCTTTCTGTTTTACTGCATCGGGGATAGGAATTATCCAATTATCCCAATGCATGACACAGCGCGCCTCCTTATTGGTCCATTTTGAATATCTGGTAGTGACTACTGCTTCAAAATGCCATTTTTCTTGACAGTAACGTACCCATCCTGATTCATACATAATTTGTTCTAGTATAGTTGCGTATACGTTTGCATCAGCTGTATTTGAATAATAAGCGATTCCTTGTTGGAGAGAATTCATTTGTCCAGAAAAGTTAGTGACATTTTTTTCTTCCCCGATTCGTCTTAGTGCAACATCTACTGAGCCACCTGAAGAGTGGGGGGCTGTGCAGGAAGGCTTTGCAATTTTTCCTTGGTTTGAACTCCAGCCAGTGTCATTGTGGCTGAAACGTGCAACAATTCCTGTATTCCACAACTGAGTTTCTTCATCAAGATCTCGATATGTACTTCCGGGACATAATTGGAAACCATATTTTTGTGCGTTTTGTACCGCCTGTTGGAATAAAGGAACTACAGCACTGTGTAATAAATAGTTTTTCCAGCCACAGCTGGTTACACCTGTTTTGATTAACTCATTGGTAAGACAACTTCCAGTCTTGATAAAAAGATGAGGTAGGACTGTGTTTTTTTGTTCCTCGCTTAGGCTCTGCCAAATTTCCCATCCATTGGCTTTTATACCATTGATAGTGTCTTTTCTGAATTCTTTTTCTGTAATTTCGTTCGGCGATGTTGGTTTTTTAGTCACCGGACCATCTGCTCCTGTTTGTACAATCTGCGTAACAGCTCCTGATTCGGTCTGCACTGTCACAGATGTGGTTTGGATAGAGTTTATCACGTTACCTTCCGCGTCTGTGGGTAAATTTTGAGTGGACTCATCATTCTCTTCTGGGATTTCGAGTTGTTGACCAGGTACAACGAGTATCTTCAAATTCTTCAAATTCACCAAATCAGGATTAACGGTGTAAAGAATGGTATATGATCCTGCGGTGAGTATGATTGCAATGACCGATGAGATAATACGGTGTTTTGCTCCGCTGATTGCTTCACTATTTCCAGCGGAAGTGATAATTTGTACACCAGAAATAATCATGGTCATGACTGCAATCAAAGAAATCAGTCCGACGCTGTATTTATAGATTGATGAGATATATTCTCCAAGAAAGGGGATATTCAGCCAGGTAGTTCCCGATTCATCAGTCGTGATATGACTTTCCTTGGTAATTTTGGAAAAAATCACTCCAGGTATTTTAATTTTTGTTTCAGGGACTATGAGCTCGGGTGCTTCAATTGAAATATCAAAACCCAGAAAATTCGCCTCCACGTTATTTTCATCTTTCATATTATTTTTCCTCATCTGTTCTAGAGTGGTAATAGGCGGAGCACCTTCTTTTTGACAGACGTCAATTCCGTTCAAATCACCAGTGCCTTGTGTGAAAAACCATGTTCCTGTTCCATACTGTTTTTCACATACGCTTGGGGCGTAATAATTTTGAGGAGCAGCGCATACACTGAGTTTTTTCCCAGGGGTATACCAGGGATCGTAGTGTGGGTCACCTTGTGTCGATTTGCTATCAATACTTGTCTCTTCACAGGTATTGAGGGCGTGTCCATTTGCAGAAAGACATACATCTTCTGCAGCACAGGGAAAGCCCATGAGTATCTTTTTTTCAACTGGATATATCACGTCAGTAGTCGATTTCTTGGGAAGACTACTGAGATAATCTGCTTTTCTACAAAAATTCCATTCATTACGAGTCGAATCAGGATCTTCACCCGAATCTACACATTTCCAGTCAGCTTCGGTACCTCCATACGCAGCCGCACAGTGCGCAGATGGGGCACCATCTCCACAGGTACAAAATGAATCTTGACAATTGTCACTTGCGCATTCATTTGCATCATTACAGGCTTCGCCAATTTTTTTGAGCGCAAAAACTTCGGCACTACTACAGAGTCCAAGGAGAATGAGGGATAAAAAAAATATCGAGGAAAAAAAAGATTTGAATATCATATCCCGAGTAGATGTTCCCAGTCTGCGAGTGATTCGGGTGTTTGTATTTGGGTATTATCTATAAACAACGTAGGGACAGATTGAATATTCAATGTATTGGCAATTTGTTTGTTCAATTCAATGATGCGGTCAGGGCGGTCTGACGCAAGGCATGAGGCCAATTCTTCGGCATCCATGGTGATTTCTTCAGAAATTTTTTCAAGAGTTGCATCCGAGAGATTGTCATTATTGGAAAAAGCGTAAGCTGAGAATTTTTCGAATTGTTCTTGTTCGTGCGCACATATGCCATATCGTAGTGCGTTAATAGAAGGGTAGGGAAAATCATTTACTGGGAGACCTTTCCAGATCATTTTTATTTTTTCAGGATATTTTTGCTGCACCTTTGAAAATAATTCCTGGAGAGATCGACACGCACTGCAAGAGAAATCTTCGAATGCAACGACTGTGAGTGGTGATTTTTTGCTTCCAATAACAGGGTCTGTTGGGAGGATTGGAATATTGAATTCAGTAGGAGTATTTTTTTCAGATGCGGTATTGGTAGGATTGAGCGGCTGATACCGAATAATCTGAATAAAAAGTGCGAGTCCTCCGAGAAGAATAGCAGGGAAAAAAACAGCGTAGATTTTTTTGTGTGTAAGTTCGTGGGGCATAGAGAAGTGGCAGATGCTACGTAGTAAGTTGTAAGTTAGAAAATGAATTGTATTTACTTACCACTCATTATTCACAGTCATATTTATTTCAACGGAATACTGAATAATCCACTTTGATTTTTATCAGTGAAATACAGTGTACTTCCGTCTCCGCTGACAAACATAGATTCTACGACATGTGCGTCGTCGACAACCAATTCTGTTCGCACTCCCGTGACTGTATCTATGCGGTAAAACGTATCTTGGGTGAAGTCGGCTACCTCAGGTGCAAATCCAGCACCGCTTTCGAGTGAAGAAGGTACTCCGCAATACACGGTGCGCTCATCTGACATTGTACACTTGGATGCCCATGTATTGACACCAAGTGGTTTTCGGTTGGAGCCAGCAGTATCTGGACTCGCATCCACAATCCATAGCTCAGGTTTGTAATCAGTTCGCGAGCTGTGTACACTATGAAGTAATTTACTTCCTTGAGGAGACCACTGTGTTTGTAGACCTCGTCCTTCGACTTCAATTGATTTGAAGTTTTCGTGATTTTGACCGATTAGAAGTACTTCCTGCCGCTGTCCTCCAATTTCGTCTCCTGTAAGTGAGAGTGCGACTACTTGTCGATTTGGTGACCAATCTACAATCACTTTCGATGCATTGTCCCCTAGAGGTTCTATGAGGGATACGTTATTACCTGTAGGATCACTGGTGATTAGCCAACGATTATCAACTGAGAGCCCCATGCTTTTTGCAGTAATACGGGCACCTTCTTCAGAAAAAGAAAAAGATTCCCAGTGTTTTGGAAGAGTTACTTGTGTATTAGTGTCAAAATTATAGTAAATATTTGATCCATCAGGATATTCAATAACTGATTCATTGGTTTTAGGCGACCATGTTGCCTGAGTCACGTTATAAAAGACAGTGTCGCTTAATACTCGGACATCTCCATTTTGATCAAGAGTATAGAATTTTCCATCATTTCGATTATAAAATCGTGCATCTCCTCGTGGTCCAGGACTGGGGCTTCCCACATTCACATCGACTGTTTTGGTAATAAGAGGTTGTGAATTTGGTCGAGTAATACTATCTGGCGAAACGATACTACCTGTTTGTCCCCCGGTCTGTCCATTCTGTTGGGAATTAGTGGGGAGTGTTGTATTTCCGCCTGTGATTGGCGGGGTATCCCGCTCACCTATCTGGGGAAAAGTGGATCCATCAGTTCGTGTACCTGTCTCGATAGGTACAGTACCCGTAGGGGCTTTTCTAAAAAAAACCCAATAAATTGCAAATCCGAGAAGTACACAAATACCGAGAAAACCAATCATTAGAAGTAAGCGCTTTCGATCCATATGATACATTAGGAACGATCCACAAACAGTAAGTAACGAAGAAATAAGTAGATAGTAACATCGTTGGTCACCGCTTATTGTCCGTGGAAGTTTTAGATCAATTAGAATAATTTGTAATTTAGGATGTCTGCGGAACATCAAATTTTTGAGCTGGCATCCGCGGACCCACCCTTTTTCGTCTTTGTATAGATTGTATCACATTAATTGCTTTTTTTCGATCTTCGTCTGCTTTGTCGATTTTTTCATCGATTGTTTTGATTTTATCTTTTAGTGCATCAATTTTTTCACCTAGCCCTTTTTGTAAAACTCCCAAAAATCTATTAAAAGTTAATAAAGCAGATCCAATAAAGGCTAAAAGGATAGTGATGAAGAAAACGACTGCAAGAAGTAAAACAAAAATTCTTGCAAGTATAATAAATAGTTTTAAAATTTGTAGAGCCCGAAGTTGATAGGTGAGGGGAGATTTTTCGTGCTCAAGATTTTGAATTTTTTTATCCAGTTTTTTTTTGATTTCTATGGCACGGTTTAATTTTTGTGCGAGCTGCTGGTCCTGTTTTTGTGCCATGTCTTGTGCTTGTGTTTGTTGCAAGATATTCATTTCGAGATTTTTCTTTTTTTGAGCCTTTTGTTTTTTTTGTGCCCGTGATTGGTCCAGTGCTTGTTCCTGTGCCTGTTCTTCTGCGAGAGACTGGTCGAGAAAGGCATTTTGATCTTCTTCAGATCCGTACATGTCTTCGCTTGGGTTGGTCCCAGAGGCTGCCGGAGAGGTAGATTCGCTGTCTGCGAGCGGAAAAGGAGTATCAGTTTGAGCAGGTGCTGGGGGAGTATCTGCAAGTTCCTGAGTAGAATCAGTCGGTGGAGTGTCAGTCGGGCTGTTGGGTGTATCCACAGTATTCTCCGGTTGCGCTACAGCATCATCAGGGGCTTCGCGTGATGTATTATCGGGAGGAGGTGTCGTATAGGGAGGTCTAGGACGAGTACGACGTTGGCGTGATAGATTCGAAGGGGTAGTGGGAGATTTCTGGCGTGGAGTGGCTCTATTCTCAGTGGTGCGGTCGAAGGGAACGTCAACATCCAGTTGTATAGTGATACCGCCATTTCCATCAGACGTAGAATGAAAATTTGGGTTGAGCACACCGTCTGATTCGAGACTTGCTTGCAAATCATCAAGTTGGAGTCCCATCTCTTCGTTTTCATCACGAGTAGCAGTCTGCCGCGCATTATTCCGGGCACTATTCTGGCTGCGGTACATCTGGGATGCCTGATTTTTTTCAGTCAGTGTTGCATCTGAAATCTGACCCGAGCCTATGGTAGAAGCAAGAGCAGCTCCGCGAGCTAGGCGTGAGACGAAGTTGCTTTTTTTTGGTGCCATATTAACTTAAGAGATACTCATCTTTTTTACGAGTGAGTGTGTATGTTTTCTTTTTTTCACGAGGACCACTACTCTGTTTTGTAGATTTTTTTCCGAGTACCGTAATGACAAGTTCTTCAATAATACGCTCCAGTTTTCGTTCGATATTTCGAGCACCCAAGTCTTTGTCTCGTGTTTCGCGGGCGAGGGCATCAAGGGCAGCTGTATCTGTTGCGATGGCAATATGCTGACTCTCAGTCAGAGAATCACTGAGTTTTGCAATGTGTTTTAAGATAATATTTCGTACGTCTACCTCGGTGAGTTGATTGAATACGCACGTTGCGCTGATTCTGCTCATGAGTGCGGATGAGAATCCTTCCTTGAGTTTTGACATAATCACTTTTTCCAGAGTTTTTCTACTTTCGATGTTACTGGTACGCGTGTCACCAAAACCAATTCCTTGCGATTTGTATAATTCTGCGCCAATGTTTGAGGTGAGAATAATGATTGAATGTGTGAGTTTTACTTTTTTTCCATTCGTGTCACTAATTTCCCCCTCATCAAGAATTTGAAGTAATAATTTCATTACGTCAGGATGCGCTTTATCAATTTCATCAAATAACAAGACAGAGTAGGGGCGTAATTTTAATTTCTCCAGAAATGGATTGCGATCTTTGTATCCGATATATCCAGCAGGAGATCCGAGGAGTTTTGCTGTGCTATGTCCCTCAGAAAATTCACCCATATCAAGTCGGATGAATGCCTTCTCATCGTGATAGAGTTCCTCAGCAAGTCGTTTTGCAAGTTCTGTTTTTCCTACTCCCGAAGGTCCGGTAAAGAGGAACGATGCATATGGTTTTTTGTGATCTCGGATACCGAGTTCGGACATTTTCAAAGTCTCCACAACTTCTTCCAATACCTCGTCTTGTCCGATAATATGATGCGTGAGTTTTTCTTTCAGCATTTTTAGACGATCCCATTCATTTTGATTGAGTATATCGCGGTCAATGTGCATCTTTTTACTCAACACATCGCGTACATGCTCCTCACTTACTATGGGGGCAGATATTATTTTTTTCTTTGCATTTTTTTCTGCAGCTTTTTTTGCAATAAGTATTTTTTTCTCAAGCGCAGTTATGGTATCTTTGATTTTAGCAGCGTCTTTGAGTCGTTCTGATGCAATCGCTTGATTTTTCTTTTCAGTATATTCTTCTAGTTTTTTTTCAAGTGTTTCCAGTTTTGCGACAGGAATAGGTGTTTTTTGTTTGGTCTTTACCGAACTGGCCGCTTCATCAATCAGATCAATCGCTTTGTCAGGTTGGAAATTATCGTGGATATATCGGTTACTCAGCCGGACTGCTTCCGCAAGTGCACTATCGAGAATATGTACATGGTGGTATTTTTCATATTGTTTCCGTACACCTGTGAGAATCGTGAGTACTTCGTCACGGTTTGGTTCGTCGACGTCGATTTTTTGAAATCGTCTTTCAAGTGCAGGGTCGGATGAAATATATTTTTTGTATTCATCATAGGTAGTTGCACCGATACAGCGTAATTGTCCGCGCGCGAGAGCAGGTTTCAAAATATTTGCCGCATCCATTGTGCCCTGATTGGATCCTGCACCGATAATATTATGCAATTCGTCAATAAAAAGAATATAATTTGGATTTTTGGCACATTCATCAATAATAGATTTAAGTCGCGCTTCGAATTCTCCACGGTAGATGGTACCTGCAACGAGAAGTGTAAGATCAAGGGAGAGAATTTTTTTCCGTTTTAAAATATCAGGCACGTCTCCTTCTCCGATTCGTCGTGCAAGCCCTTCTACAATTGCGGTTTTTCCCACACCTGGTTCTCCTACCAAAATAGGATTATTTTTATTTCTGCGCGAAAGTATGTTGATCATCCGCTCAATCTCGTCGTCGCGCCCAATTACCGGATCAATTTTTTCGGTATACTGGCGATGAGTAAGATTTGTGGTAAATAATGCAACAGCTGACGTTTGTTTGCGGTCACGAGAGAGAGAGGTGGGCGCGACTTCTGGCGCGTTATTTTCTGGCATTGATTCTTCGTGTGTATCTTCTTCGCGAGGGGTTTCGAGTGGAGCGCCTTGTATTTCTTCAAATATTTCCATCACCTCTCCCATTTGAGTGAATTTTTCTGCATTATGGAAAGAAATATCAATCTGACTATTGAGCTCATTCACATTGATTGAGAGGGTTGCACATAATTCCTGTATTTCTTTATTTTGCAGAGATAAGATACCGGAGAGTAGATGTTCGGTGCCAATGTATGAGTGCCCTTCCTCGTGTGCACGAAGAAGTGCTTTTTCAAGAGCGCTTCGTGATTGTTCGCTCAAATTAGGTACTTGAGCAGAAACACCGGCGGACGTTTTGTGGGTAGTAGTATCCTGTTCTTCAAAATGATGTGGGAGGTGCGAGCTGATAAGTTCTGGGGTAATTGAAAATTTTTTCAGAAGCTCACTTCCAATACTTCCGGATTCTTCGGTAAGCGCATGAAGAAGATGAGGAATTTCGACTTGTGTTTTCCTCAGGCGTGCAGCCAGAGCAATTGATCGCGCGATAGTATTTTTTAAATGTGTTGAAAAATTATCAAGAAGTTTTTGTGCATCCATAAAATTAGCTCATAAGATTGCTTTTTCTGCGTAGGGTAGTATATACTAATTTCACTCTAAAATCAATCGAAATTAATTTCTATATGATCTACCCAAAACACATATTTAAGGCATATGACATCCGCGGACTGGCAGAATCAGAACTTTCAGAAGATTTGGCGTGGCACATTGGCCATGCATTTGTGTGTGTGCTGAAGAAGAGAGGGGCGGTACTCGAAGGTCGCTCTGTGGTGGTCGGTTACGATATGCGGCCTACCAGTGTACCATTTGCAAAAAAAGTAATCGAAGGAATTCAGGCGGCCGGTGTATCAGTCGTTGATATTGGTCTTACCTCGACCCCAGTTTTCAATTTTGCCTGCGCGCATTATCCGACACATGCCGGGGGAATTATGGTGACTGCAAGTCATAATCCTGCAGAATACAATGGATTTAAGCTAACGTATGAAAATGGATTGGCACTAGGTACGGGAAGTGGAATGGAAGAACTGAGGGATTTGATTATTTCAAATTATCGAGAAGAAAAACAGGAAAAAGGAGAATATTCAACATTTGCAGTAGTTGACGAGTATGTAGAATATATTTTGAGTTTAGTGGATACGTCAAAAATTCGACCTATGAAAATCGTGGTCGACGCTGGAAACGGAATGGCAAATGTTTCAATTCCAAAATTATTAAGTAAATTACCTGTCGAAGTTGAGTATCTATTTCTCGAACCAGATGGAACATTCCCAAATCACGAAGCAAATCCGCTGAAAGAGGAAACATTGAGAGATTTACAAAAGAAAGTAAAAGAAAATAATGCAGATTTTGGGTTTGCACTTGATGGTGATGCTGATCGTATCGGATTGGTGGACGAAACGGGTGAAGTGGTACCTGCATCATTTGTTGGTGGGTTGATAGGGCTTGAAATTTTAAAGTTACGTCCAGGAGCGCACATGTTCTACGATCTTCGTATGAGTAGAAGTGTAAGAGAAGCATGGGAATCGCGTGGGGCAACTACTGAAATATGCAAGGTAGGGCATGCAAATATTAAGAAGATGATGAAAGATAAAAAAGCAGTGTTTGCTGCTGAGTTGTCACTCCATTTGTTCTATCAGGCCACGCATGATGTGGAGTCAACTGATTTTTCATTACTGCTCACCCTCCTTATGCTTTCGACATCAGAGACACCTTTGAGTGCGCTCTGGAAAACACTAGAGAAATATTCGCATTCAGGTGAAATTAATTTTCATGTAGAACATACTGATGAGGTGATACAAAAAATCACCGAACGTTTTTCAGACGCAAAAATCAGTGAACTAGATGGAGTATTATTTGAATATCCAGACTACTGGGTCAGCGTACGAAAAAGTAATACTGAGCCTGTGCTCAGATTGAATGTTGAAGCACACGATAAGCAGAAGATGGAGGGGATTGTAGAAGAAATTAGAGGGTTGATTGCACTTTAGATATGGAAAATAAATAAAATTATTTTTTGTCATTTGTGTCTTCAAATAACAAGGACTTTGATAGTTTTGTAACGGATAAGCATGGCAAGCTCTCTTCAGAACAGATCAAGGTAATTCAGCTATTTGGTGCGCATAATCAAGAAGATCATCCTTTGAGTATAGATGATGTTGAGGCATTTGGAGCGTATATTACTGATATGGGAGATAGTGATACTGAGAGATTGAAAGTTTCATCAAAAGATCAAGCGTGTGTTGAAGATTTGCAGGAGAAAAGGCCAAAAGACTTCCAATCACAAGAAGATAAGTACAGGGAAACTATAAAGAATTGTTTGATTTTAAAACCCCCTCCATTTGGAGGGGGTTTTAAAAAAGAATGTCGATTAGCGTCCACCTATTATCGTTATGCATTGTTGTTTGCGATCATCATCATGAATTAATTTTTCACAAATGGCGACGTCATTTTGCTTATCCGCAACGTGGAGTATGCACATGTTATAATGCGATAGGTCTCTATAATATTCACTCTTGTCTTGGTAGCTAAATTTTTCTTTAAGACCAATTTTCTCGCACACCTCAAGACGTCCGGTTGTCCACCCTAAATTTTCTAAGCATTGTTTATCAAAAACTCCTGAAGCCTGGAGACAGAAGGTATCATCGCCAGTCGACTTAGCGAGAGCGCGGAAACAGCCAGGCACATCGGGGTACCCCATATACCAGGGTGCTGTGTTAATTCTGTTACACACCTCTAGATCACTAAGGGTATACTTTTTTAAAGTAGAACTATAATCATCATGTATCTCACCTGTGCCGCCATACTTCCGTACTCGAGGGGCAATAGTAATATACACACGATCTTCTTTAAAGCAACTGTATGTTCCAGAGAATGATAAACAGTCTTGTAGTCCCCCTTCACGATGGATAAAGAAATCTTCTGTATCAAAGGACACATAAACTGAGTCTTTAGGAACCGCATCAGGGTATAGACGAAGCACTTCTTCACGGGTCATCCCGATGGTTATACGAGGGAGTACAAGGTATCTTGATTTTAAACTTTCATATATATCGCGGACATCTTTGTTGAAATGGATAGTATAAGCGTTTATAGAAAAGACGCCAATGAGTGCAATAGCGACTACATTCACATACCAACGTATTTTTGACCGGGTAATCCATGAGAGTTGATTGGTAATCCACAACAGCGAGAGATAAAAAATTCCGTAGAAAGCTGAGGGTATAAGAAGTGGCCATACAAAAAAGATACCACCCAATCCACTCGATGAAAAAAGTGGTGCAATTTGCCATTCACAACCATCAAAGCAACCGAGTCTTGGTAGTGGCATCAAGACAACTAAAATCGAGGTAGTAATAAGTAATTGCCAGAAAGGTTTTTTATTTATTTGTATATCCACATCAGTTTTTATGCTTGAGTGAAAGAAAGATTAAGTTACGTGTTCTCTTAATCTCTTAATTCGTTCTTCAATCGGCGGATGTGTTGAAAACGCGTTAGCAAACATTTTTCCTTTGAACGGATTTGAAATAAACAAATGCGCAGTCGCAGAATTTGCCGTTTTGAGAGGTATATTTGATTGCTGAATTTTTTCCAATGCTTTTGCCAACCCTTCGGGATAACGTGTCATGAGTGCACCCGATGCATCAGCCAGATATTCACGTTTTCGTGATACTGCTAGCTTGATAAGTTCCGCGATGATAGGGGAGAGGATAATGAGTACTAGTCCGACAATAGCAAGAATTCCTCCGCCGCCCTTATTATCAGAATTTCGTTTGCCTCCAAAGAGCCCGAATCGAAAAAACATGTCTGCGAGGAGTGTAACGGTGCCAACCAGGACAATAACGATTGTCATGACGCGAATATCATAATTTTTCACATGTGACAGTTCGTGTGCAAGCACTCCTTCGAGTTCTTCGTTTTCAAGCGCACTGATCAATCCTGTGGTGACTGCAATTGAAGCATGTTCGGGATCTCGTCCAGTCGCAAATGCATTCAGTGCAGGAGAATCAATAATGTGTACACGCGGTGTCGGCATACCATTTGCAATCGCGAGGTTTTCGACCATGCGATACACATAGGGATTATCTTCTTTGCTGATTTCCTTGGCACCGGTGGATCGGAGTGCAATTGCATCACCTTTGTAATACGACACTAGGGTCATGATGATCGAGATGATGAAAGCGAGGAGAACAGACTCGTATCCCAGGCCGAGATAACTTGCACCAAGCACGCCGAGTCCAATGATGAATGCACAAAAAATTGCAATCAGCATTCTAGTCTTTCGTTTGTTTGAATCAATTTGGGAATACATAATTATTTCTTTTACGTTCGAACTCACGAACTAAATACGAAAGTATGAAAATTAATTTTAGAAGTAGTTTTATTTTACTGATCGCTGATTAATAATTCTCTTTATGATAGCACCTTGATTAGTAAAGCAGGCAATAATGCCGAGTTGGAGATCCAAGGCTTGGAGGTATCGAAACGTCTATTCAATAATTTTTCGAGGTATGAATAATTCTCGTTTGAGTTCAATCACAATGCTATCTTCTACTAAAAAATCAAGAAAATATTTTTCCACCTGTTCACCTTGAAATGCGAGAGGAGCGTAAAATTATTCTTGAAATTTTATTTGTTGATTTTGCAATCCTATAGCCACCGCTTTTTGATAATATTTTTCCTGATGACCTCCACCTAATTCACGAGCGACTTCATACAGAATACCATTAATACGAAAACTTAATTCAGGATATAACAAATCATTTCTTCGTAATAAATATGTCCCTCCCGCATATTATTTCGTATTTTTGGCACTAGTTCGTAAGTTCGAACGTATTTAGAACTGCACTTTTACATTCTCTCGCTCTTTCGCATCCTCAATTTCAAAATATTCAAACTTAGTGAACTTGAGCTGACCGGCAATCATGTTATTTGGGAATGATTCAATTTTAGTATTGAAATCACGTACCATGCCGTTGTAGAAGCGTCGTGATGCTTGAATTTTGTTTTCAGTGTCAGATAATTCATCCATCAATTGTGCAACATTCGTATTTGCTTTGAGGTCTGGATATGCTTCAACAGCGATCTGTAATTTTCCGAGAGTACTTCCAAGCATGCTCTCAGCTGAGGCAAGTGCTTTAGTATCTCCGCTGTCTTGGGCAGACATTGCAGCAGTTCGGTATTTGGTAACATTTTCAAGCAGTTCTCGCTCATGTTTCATATATCCCTTGACACTTTCAATCAAATTCGGGATCAGATCATGACGTCGTTTGAGCTGTACATCAATATCACTCCAGCCTTCCTGTGTTCGATTGCGTAACCGAATAAGACTGTTGTATAGAGCAATTACCCAAAGCACTATAACACCTGCAACAATTAGTAAAATTGCTAAGAGAGGCATATTCAAAAAGTTAAATATAAATAAAACAAGTATTGAAAAAAAGATCTATATATGGAATACTGTATGAGTATAGTAATAGTGTAGGGTAACTTAAGTCTCTAGTCAATACACCTTCTCTTATGACAACTATCGTATTGTTTATTGTAATTTTAGGTATTTTAGTGATCGCACATGAATGGGGACACTACATTACGGCAAAAAAATTTGGTATCAAGGTTCATGAATTCGGTTTTGGCTATCCGCCTCGTGCGTTTGGGTGGTATCGTGATCCAAAAACTAAGAAAATAGTATGGATATGGGGACGTGGGAAAAGTAGTCTCAAAGAGACTGTTGCAGGGAATGAACAGAGTGGTGAGTTTCCAGGCATGCTCTGGTCGGTGAATTGGCTTCCATTAGGAGGATTTGTCCGAATTAAAGGAGAAAATGGTGAAAAAGCTCAAGAACAAAACAGTTTTGGATATCACAAAGCGTGGAAACGAATACTCGTGCTTTCAGCAGGTGTGATTATGAATGTATTATTGGCAGCGGTAGTCCTTGGATTTGGGTTTATGATTGGGTTGCCTACTGATCTTTCTCAAGGAGTTGATAAACACGCATACATTGTCGAGCCTCCAAGTGTAATCGTCGAGTCAGTCGAAGAAGGGCTGCCAGCAGACACTGCTGGTATGGTGTTTGGGGACAAAATTATTTCTGTTGATGGGGTCGCTGTCGCAGGAGCGCGTGATCTGATTGAATATATACAAGAACACGGAGATACAGAGGTTGTTGTACATATTGTCCGTGGTCAAGAAGAACTCGATATACAACTTCGTCCAGTAATAGCAGCAGGTGATACGATACCCCGCCTCGGAATAGCGATTACGGAAGCGGGAATTATCAGATATCCGTGGTATATTGCGCTATACAAGGGTTTTGTTGCTGCAGGGATTGGGCTAGTGACTATCTTTGTCTCATTTTATTATCTGATAGTGAGTCTTGTTACGGGACATGGACTTATGTTTGATATCGCGGGTCCGGTGGGTATTGCCCAGATTGTGGGACAGAGTGCAAAATTAGGTTTCCATTATGTGTTGAATGTTATCGCGATGCTTTCATTGAGTCTTGCTGCGATTAATATTTTGCCGATACCAGCACTCGATGGTGGAAGAATCCTCTTTATTATCATTGAAAAAATTATCAGACGTCCGGTTTCTATGAAATACGAACAGCTCGCACATACGATTGGATTTGTATTATTGATGGCACTGGTGGTGGTAGTTACCTGGAGAGATATTGCAAAATTATTTTAACTTTATAGTTCAGAGCCCTGTCTGCTGACAGGCAAGCAATGGCAAAGAATCCAATCGTAGGAGAATGTATATGTTCTACCGACCGTCGGCTTTCTCGCCATGAACTTGAAAAATATGATTGAACAATTAGACAAAATTAAAAAAGAAGCAATTGCAGCAGTCAAAAAAGTGACGTCACTTACTGAGCTTGATGCAGTACGTGATCGTTTTTTTTCCAGAAAGACAGGGACATTTACCTTACTTACAAAACATATTATCAGCAGTGAAGGTGGTATATCAGATGCCCAGCGTAAGATTTTTGGACAAAAAATAAATGAAGTAAAAAAAGCGATTGAATCTGAATTTGAAGCAAAAAAACATGAGTTTGAAAATAAGGTGTGGGAGTCTCTCGGAGAGAGTGAGATGATTGATGTTACACAGCCACGTCTTCATGGTGCAAAGAAAGGTCATCTACACCCAATGTCGATTGTACACACAGAGCTTGAAGATCTCTGCACTTCAATGGGTTTTGTGTTACTTGATGGACCGGAGCTCGAGAGTGAATATTATAATTTTGATGCTCTCAATATTTCAAAAAATCATCCTGCTCGTGATTCGCAAGATACTTTTTTTATCAAAGATCACCCACAGTGGGTCATGCGTACACATACAAGTCCGGTACAGATTCGTGCAATGCAAAAATATGGAGCACCTTTGCGTGCAGTAGTTTCAGGACGTTGTTTTAGAAATGAGTCGACAGATGCAAGTCATGAACATACGTTTTACCAAATGGAAGGTTTGGTGATTGATAAGAATATTTCAGTCGGAAATCTAATTGGGGTCATGAAAGAATTATTACGAGGCGTTCTTCGCAAGGACGTTGAAGTCCGTTTACGTCCAGGTTATTTTCCATTTGTCGAACCTGGGTTTGAGTTGGATATGAAATGTCTCGTGTGTGGCGGTGTTGGCTGTGGCGCGTGTAAACATAGTGGTTGGATTGAAACATTGCCATGTGGATTGGTGCATCCACGAGTCATTGAGGCTGGAGGATTGGATCCAAAAGAGTGGACAGGGTTTGCATTCGGTCTCGGCTCAATGCGTTTGTGTATGCAGAAATATGGGATCGAAGATATACGGCACCTCCATGCAGGGAGTTTAAGTTTTTTGGAACAATTTTAGATATAGTTAAATTCAAAACTCAAATTTCAACATTAAAATATGTTACTTTCGTATAAGTGGCTCAAACAATATGTAGATCTTCCCGATTCTCTGTCTCCTGAAGAACTTGGTTTAGCGTTGACCATGTCTACGGTTGAAGTGGAGGGTATACATCATCAGTCCCATGCATTTGAAAATATAGTAGTGGGTGTCATACAGAAAGTTCGAAAACATGAAAATGCTGATTCACTCAAAATTTGTGACGTGGATGCAGGAACTGAAATTATTCAGATTGTATGCGGGGGGTCAAACGTGCGCGAAGGAATGAAGGTGATACTTGGAAAAATTGGTGCTCGTGTCAAATGGCATGGCGAAGGAGAGCTCGTAGAATTAAAACAAACGAAAATTCGGGGCGTGGATTCATATGGAATGATTTGCGGTGCTGATGAAGTAGGTCTCGCGGAGATGTTTCCAAAAAAAGAAGAAAAAGAAATTGCAGATTTGTCAAAAATAAAAGCAAAACCGGGTACTCCGCTTGCTGAGGCATTGGAATTAAATGATGTAGTAATTGAAATTGATAATAAATCGGTCAATCATAGGCCAGATCTATGGGGGCATTATGGTATAGCAAGAGAAATTGCTGCAAAATATAGAAAGAAATGCGCACCATATTCAGTTGCCCAAATAAAGGAAGGTAATGAAAAGAAAATAAAAGTGACTATTGAAAATGTATCTGACTCGATGAAATATAGTGCAGTCGCACTTGAGGGTGTTGTCATCGGACCGTCTCCTGAAAAAATGCAAGCACGTCTTCGTGCGATAGGAATTCGCCCAATTAATAATATTGTTGATATTACCAATTTTGTAATGTGTGATTTGGGACAACCCATGCACGCATTCGACAGCGCAAAAATCAAAAATCAAAAATCAAAAGTTGAAATTTCAGTGAGAAGGGCACGCCCAGGAGAAGAATTGGTGACAATTGATGGAAAACAACGAAGGCTGACAGAAGATATGCTCGTTATTGCGGATAGTGAAAAACCGCTTGCACTCGCGGGAATTATGGGGGGGAAAGAAACTGAAATAACCGAAACTACCACGTCAATTATTTTTGAAGCAGCACATTTCGATCCCACATTAATACGGAAAACTACGACCGCACTCGGGCTGCGTACGGATTCGTCTGCTCGATTTGAGAAAAGTCTGGATCCTACCAATTGTCTACCTGCACTGGCTCGAGCGATTGAATTAGTTTTCGAAGTATGTCCAGGTGCACGTGTGGTAAGTACTGTTGCGGAAAAAGGAAAACCCGCTACCTTTACTGGGCCGATACGTATCACCAAAGAATTTATTGATAATAAAATCGGAGCAAGTATCCCGACGAAAGAATGTGTGCGGATTTTAGAAAATCTTGGTTTTGGCGTCACTATTCAGGGGAAAAAAGAACACGAAACACTTACTGTGACAGTACCGAGTTGGAGGGGGACGAAAGATATTGCGATTCCTGAAGACATTATCGAAGAAATAGCTCGGATGTATGGTTATGGAAATGTGGAGACGAAATTACCTGTATTTGCAATTACGCCACCAGAGCGGAATGAAACGAAAATAGCAGAAAGAGCTATCCGCACGACACTTTCCGCAACACTTGGATTTTCAGAGACGCTCAATTATTCATTTATCTCACCTCGAGTGATTGAATTATTACGATTGGATGTTTCCGCTCATATTGAACTCAATAATCCAATTGCAAGCGATCGTCCATATCTTCGTCGGAGTTTATTGCCGAATATATTAGAATTGGTGGAACGTAATTCCCATACGCATGATGAAATAAAGGTATATGAGATTGGAAAAATTTATCTGAAAGAGGAGGCTGGCCCGCGCGTATCTGGGAGTGGAAGTGATTTATTACCACGACAAGATGTGATGCTTGGGATTGCCTATCTCAAAAAAGGTGAACACACACCATTCTTCGTAGTATCTGAAGCGGTACGAGAAGTCGGAATGTCGCTCGGAGTTGCACTAGCATTGGAGCCTACAGTTGGATCAGGGGCATTACAGCATCCAGGACGAATCGCAAGAGTGGTAACCCTATCAGGTGAATATGTGGGTGACGTATATGAATTACATCCGAAAATTGCACAGGAGTATGGATTTGTCGATCGGGTCGCATATGCGGAATTAAATATACGAGTGTTGTCTGAATATTCCGCACCGCATGTGGATTATCGCTCACTGTCGGTGTATCCCGCTGTTGTTCGTGATGTCGCGTGTGTGGTGCCAACGTCAGTGTTCCATCGAGATATAGATGCAGCACTCACTGTAGCTCATCCACTTATCACCGCAGTAACATTGTTTGATGTGTTTGAAGGGAAAAAGGTAGGCGAAGGGAAAAAGAGTATGGCATACCGGATTACCTATCAGTCGAGAGATAAGACACTGGAAGCTTCAGAGATTGATGCCGCTCATCATGTGGTTGAAACAATGCTTACAGAAAAATTCAAAGCAGACATTAGAAAATAAGTTATGACAGCGTCCTCTATGTATCTTGCAGTAGTAAACAATAAAGAAATTAGAGTTTCAATGAGGACTACATAATTCAGTAAATGTTAAAAAAATCTACTTATACACACCCAATTTCGGGTGTGTTTATTTTTGATCAAAAAATTATGGTATACTGTATTTATTAACTTTGTATGCCTGTCTATGTTTGAAACAAGCCGCGATTTATTATATGTAGTGCTTTCACTTGCGATTATCTGGTTTACCGTATTTTTGTGCTGGCTCATGTATCAGGCAGGGCGTACACTCCGGAATGTAAATAGAATTGTAGAAACTGCGCTTGAAAAGATGGAATTAATATCAAATGCAGTAGAATTTATACGAAAAAAAGTGGATAATATGTCGAGCCATCTCGGAGCAGTATCAGGAATTGCGTCAGGGCTGTTTGAAAAATTTGTAGTAAGTAAATTATCAGATAAACTTGATGAGAAGCTTGCAGGAAGAAAAGTGAAGTCTCGAAAAGAAAACTAAGTAATTTAGATCTATACTCTTTGTGGTATAGAGTTTTAAAAAAAATTATATGGGGAGGGGAACAGCAATCGGATTTATGTTTGGATTGTTTTTTGTTTTTTCGTTTAGTGTAATAGCGTATTTTGTGAGTCTCGAGAAGGTACGTATTCCGCAAGAAGATACCATTTCTCGTGTTTCGGAAGTATCTCTCCCGAGCGGGGTGAATGTTATCGAAAAAGAAGGAAAAAGAATTTTGAGAGATGACCGTGCACACTATGAGATGGTTGTCCCTCATGGCGTGAGTCTGAAAACAGAGGGTGAGAGAGTATTATTTCAAAGTTCAGAATCAGACGTACCAATTGTAGGGGGAATACGTATTTTTGAAAACAAAGATGATCTTTCTTTGGATGCATGGCTAGCTGATGAGCATGCTAAGAATTTTTTTCTTTTGTATGATAAGCGAGAAAAAAGCAGGGTGGGAGATGTAGAGATGGTAAAAATACCAGTAGAGGGGGAAGGAGAATATTTCAACTATTTTTTTACAAACAATTCATTTGTTGTCGGCATAACATTGCTTGGAGAGGAATATGCCGGTGCATATGTAGAAAGTATTAAAATTATTAAATAAAATTTAATTACAAAATATATGTGTAGGAGGGGGCATAAAGTTTTTTGTATTATTTTTTTTGTTGTGTATTTTTCTTTGCATCGTGTATCACCTGTAGTTTTTGCAGAAGAATCAGTGGAAAAATTTTTGACAGTACCGCTGGCTTCGAGCGTGAGACTGCTACAGGGTTGGTATTATACAGTGGTGGTGAACGGTAATAAAAATCATGGGGCAATTGATTATGACTGTGAAATAGGAGAACCTGTATATGCCGCTTTTGATGGGGTGGCCATGTCTTCGGTCCAGCTTGACTTGCTCATACAGAGGGGATATGGAAATTTTGTGTTAATTAGACATGAAAATGGGTACGCTACTCTGTATGGACATTTGGATACAACCGCAGATACGATAACACACTATTCTACTGAAAAAAGAAATAATACTAATTACACAGAGTGGACCAAAGTAAAAACAGGCGACTATATTGGTACGTGCGGTGCCTCGGGTACTGATAATGTGCACCTACATTTCGAGGTGACGAAAGGTGCGTACTCGACCGGGCGGGTGGATAGTTATGATTTATATCAGACGAAACAATTCTATCCACCGAATACATCATATCGTGGAATGGGGGAGAAACATCTATGGTTGAATGACCCGCCACAACCGATGATGGTAGAAAGTGTGGAAAAAAATACGAATCATACACACGCGTCTACTATATGGAATGGTATAAAAAATATATTTGTGTCCACAGAACACCCTGCAGAGGTGGCGTATGGAGTATCTCAGGAAAAAGATACGGTGTCTGAGTTGGGGGTGTCATTTCATGAAAAAAAGTTCAATGTGACATCTACTCCCCATACAGAGGTGACAGTCACTGTGAGAGCAAAAAATAGTGGTAAGACTGCGTGGAAAAAGAACACGGTTTCATTAAATATTGTGGGTGGGCGTAAAGTGTCTGCGGTATTTCGTCATCCATCTTGGGTTACAGATTTACGTCCGGCATTACTTGATCAGACAGTTGTTGAGGCGGGTGAATCAGGGACGTTCACTTTTACCATTAGCGGGTTGGATGAGGGGGAGTATGTGATCCCATGTATGGTGGTCGAGGTGGGTACGTGGAAACAGATTGGGGATGAGGTGGTAGAAATTATGCTTTCTGTTTCACCAGAACATACAGATGAGGCTGTGAATACAGAAAAAGTATCAGTGATTGGGGGATTGGTGCGTGGGATAAAAGAAATTGCAGAAACTGTTGTTGATACAGTGGTGGATGTGATTACGCGAGTACCTCGAATTTTTGGTGGGGGTCGTGGTAGTAGATCTTCTCCGAATGAAAGTACACAAACTGTAATAGAAGATGCTGTAGAGAATCCCCCCATAAAAGAAGATGAACATTCCCCGATAGGCGAGGTGGTAGAGGGGGGCGGGGGTGTAGAAATTGAGAATGTACCAGACATACGTCAGGAAATTATGTTCAATGAAGTTGCGTGGTCTGGGTCAAGTGGGATATGCGCTGATCGTGAGTGGATTGAAATATATAATGCTTCAAGTACAGCATACTCACTTGAAAATTGGACACTCGATATACACGAATTCGAAGCTACGAGTACACTGACACTGGCTGGATCAATTGGGGGAAATAGCTATTATCTAATTTCACATACAGATATATTTTCTACATTTGTCACTCCAGATATGGAGTTGCCACAATATATACATATTCCAGATGGTGGTGCGAGACTGATATTAAAAAATCAAGATGGAGAAATAGTAGATGAGATAGATCAAGCGAATGGATGGTTAGCAGGGGATTCGGGACAATTTCCACATACACTTGAGCGTGGTGTTGGGACAAGTACATGGAATACGAGTGATTCAGTACGATACGGGGTGCACTCAGGAAATTGTGGACAAATTACAGGTAGTCCAGGAATGGCAAATAATGGATACGCATTTATTTCAGATGAAACAATAGGTTTTTATCCGAGAAATAGTGAGGGGAATGTGGTATTTTTGCAAGAGGAAAATCCACATTTATTTTCTAGTATCACCATAGCTGAAAATGAGTCTGTACATGTGGGGGCTGGGGTTGTATTTGTAGGCGTGAGTCCAGAGTCAAGAATAAATGTACAAGGTGAATTGATACTGAAAGGAAATGAACATGATCCGATTATACTTACTTCCAGGTATGACCAAGAAATAGTGGTGACCAGTACATTATTTTCAAATATATTTACGTCGGGTGTGGCGCAGCCGGGAGATTGGCAAAATATAGAGGTAGGAGAGGGTGGAACATTAACTATTGAACATGGCGTATTAAAATATGGTGGGAATAGATTTGGTACAAGCGCATTCTGTCAGGGATGTAGTCGGTCGCAAGTAATAACCAATTTGGGTGGAGATGTGGTATTGCAGGATGTTGACATTGGGAATGGATTTGAATTGGGTTCTGGGGCCGGACCAGACACATTGGTGTATTCAAATGGTGGGACAGTGTATTTAAAAAATATACAATTTCATCATGGGAAACGTGCGTTGCATAGTGGTGGAAAAACAGAAGTACAAGCAACATCAGTCAAAATAAATGATTTCGATGTATTAGATAAGGTAGTTTATTTTGAGGAAAAAATGCCGAGCACATGGGAAGACATTCAGTTTTTGGAAAACTCTCCTTCATATGCATATAGTCCGACACTCATTGTTACAAGTTCTTATACACTTACACCACATCATAGATTTGAATTTTCCACGGTATTTGTGACATCTGGAGCACATCTGATACTTGATGGGGGTAATGTATATGCAAGAGAAATAAAAATACAAGGGACTCTAAGTGGGGGTGAGAATGGTAATGTAAGTGAAATTGCGGGCGGCGCATCGTCTTCATCTACTTTTTCTCATATTTTGTTTTTACCAGGAAGTTCGGGAGATCTGTCACATGTGAAGATTCGTGGAGGAGGATATTTTCAAAGCATTTCGGGCTATCCATTTTCTTCGTCTCGTCCCTACATGATATGGATTGATGGGGCGACGGTTTCAATTTCACATTCTCAGTTGATTGATGCACGGCGACCAGGGGGGATTATGGTAGTAAGGAATGGAAGTGTGGACGTACGGGATACAGAAATGGGGTGGAATACGAGCTATAATAAATTGAGTAATTTTTTGGATTATGGATTAGTCCTGAATACTCAATCAGTGGGGTATATAGAAAATGTGAATTTCAAAAAAATGGATTATGTCGTGGAATCAAATCAGGGTTCAGTCGTTACCCATAATCGCATGAGTAGGGAGAATTTTTTTGATCTATATCCAGTATTTTTTCCGAATAAAAATTGGTTCCCACAAAATCTATTCTCTTGGTGATAGAGAGTATAGGTAGGGATATGCTGGCTGTTCAATAAGTAGCACTGGTTATGCGAGATACTTGACAAATAAAGAAAAAAATGCCATTATATATTGTTTTGAGCGGATCGGTTACCCATACGACATGGGTGTTCGCTTTGAACAAGAGGGGGGTATGAAGTTTCCTTCAGATGGATATGCCTATTTCGAAGGCCACAAACATCTCCGGTGTACAGCGCCCAATAGCGCTGTCAGAATCCGGCTGAAAGATGGTACCGAGGTCGAGATCTGGGCCGACAAGGTGAAGAGAGTTCGAGAGGCGCATAGTCTCTTCTGGGGTGTGTACATCGAAGGGTGGGAGGTCAGAATGCCCACCGATATGAGGAGACCTGAGCATTTGCACGGGCCTACCCGTGTGAGTGTCAAGGTGGGCGGACACGGTGGCGGGTATATCTGTCCTGGATGGGGTGAGCTGGAAGTGCAGATTTCTCGCTACCTACAGGGATGATCCAGCCCATCCTACCCCGGGGGTAGATTCCGACGCTGCGAGCGAACCATGTCTCTGACATGTCGATCGCCCACAGCGTCGGAGACAATTTACTCCATACCATAATAGTGGTATGGAGTTTTTGTTTACAAAATTTTTTTTTACACGTAAAATATGTCACGTTGATTCTGCGACATGTGACGCAGAATTAGCTACATCGAAAAAGAGAGGGTTCAAAACAATGGTTCGCGATACAAGATACATGCTCGTCCACGAGTGGCTGAGGTGCTTCAATCTACATGATACGGATCGTCTCCTCGAGCTCTACGTCGAGAAACCCACGCACTTCTCTCCAGACATCAAACGCAGGCATCCGAAGACGCACGGCACGATCTATGGGAGGATTCCGCTGTCCTGGTGGTGGCGATCGATCTTCGGAGACGACCAGGATCTCAGATACGAAATGGATCAGTACATCCCGTGCGAATCAGACACTGCAATACTCGTCTACTTCGAGGGGGTGGGCGGTGGACGTCCTCCGGCTCACCGGATGATCACGTTCACCTTCGAAGGCGGTCTGATTCAGAGTACGAAGATTGAAGAAGTGGATGATCGGCAGTCACAGGTTCGTGGAGTGATTACCCCGCGCATCAGCTGAGTCTCAAGGGGGGTATACTGACATAACCCCCCAACCTGTGCATATTATACTGTGTGTGAGTATCTACAGGTTGGGAGGGAACATGGGTTATGTCGTGATGTCGCGCCGTACCACGTGACGATATGTGTACCTAGTATCAATTAGACACAATAAAACTCTGAGTAATTTCAGAGTTTTATGTTTGGTGACCCCGGTGGGGATCGAACCCACGACCATTGGCTTAAAAGGCCACTGCTCTACCAGCTGAGCTACAGGGTCATAAATTAGTTCATAGCAAATAGGAAGAAAGTTCATAAGAAATACAAACTCTCTTACTATTGGCTTTCTTGTCATGAACTAAGAACTACTAGAGACGCGAATATGATATACTAGATGAATAGAAAAGTCAAGTAAACTTTTTTCCATGAAAAACGAAGATTTTCATATACGTAGTATCCCACATTCACTTGAAATATTAAAGAGTACTGAAAGGGGTATCTCGTCTGCAGAGGCTCTGAATCAATTGAATCAATATGGTCCGAATGAAATTCCTGCCAAGAGTCGGGATGTCACTGCATGGAGAATTTTAGGTGAACAATTTACGAGTCCGTTGATTATGATTTTGATTGTTGCATCGATAATCAGTTTTTTATTATCTGAATTCATTGATGTGGTCGTAATTAGTATTACGGTTGCTGTGAATGTGTTGGTGGGATTTGTACAGGAATACCAAGCAAATGCAGCATTGAAGAAATTAAAAAACATGGTGACCTATAGTGCAGAAGTAATTCGAAATGGCACCTCTGTCCGTGTACCAAGCCAGGAGGTAGTGGTGGGCGATATTATGCTTATTCGCGCTGGTGACAAAATTCAAGCAGATGGGCGTGTAATTCACGTATCTGAGTGCGAGGTCAATGAATCTGTACTGACCGGTGAAGTGGAGCCGCAGAAAAAGACAACCGATGCTTTGATGAAAAGAAATATCTCGGTCGCTGATAGGATAAATATGGTATATCGTGGCACAGTCATGACCAGGGGGCGAGCAAAAGTTCTCGTCACTGCGATTGGGGGTGCGACAGAGATTGGAAAAATAGCAGAAATGGTCGGAACTATCGGTGAAGACACAACTCCATTGCAAAAACAAATTTCAAAATTAGGGAAAATATTAGGTGTGACGGTGGTGGGTATGTGCGCGAGTATTCTCTTACTTGGCTTATTTTCTCAATCAGAACATACTGAAAAAGGAATTGAATTGTTCAAAACTGCTGTGGCTGTAGCTGTGGCAGCTATTCCAGAAGGACTTGCCATCTCAATGACAATAATTCTTGCGATTGGCATGAAACATATACTCAAAAGAAATGCACTTGTTCGAAAATTACTTGCAGCAGAAACACTCGGTTCTGTTTCAGTAATTTGTACGGATAAGACAGGAACATTGACCGAAGGGAATATGTCTGTGGTGTATATGTCGACTGCGCGTGCGGCATTTGATGCTCGGAATTTTGTGGGAGAAAAAATAGATGAAAATTCACTTGAGCATGATGCGAAATACCTGATTGAATTGGGGGTATTATGCAACGATGGTGTCCTTGAGAATTATACAAAACCAGAAAATGAATGGAGAATTTCTGGGAATCTTACTGATTCAGCATTATTGAGATATGGGGGACATATTGGTCTATACAAGACCGAACTAGACCACGTGTATGAACGTCTGTCGGATATACCTTTTGGCAGTGATCAGAAATATATGGCAGTACTGGTGACTGATACCACGTCTCGAATCATAATTATGAAAGGCGCGCTTGAAAAAATATATCCCCGTATACGTGCATATCGTGCAGAAGGGGGAGTGCATGTGTGGAATAAAAAAATAGAATCGTTTGTGAGACAAAAAGAGCGTGAGTACACCGAAGAGGGGTTGCGAGTGATCGGTGTTGCATATAGAGAAACTCACGCGGGTAAAAAGTTGATAGGAGAACATGATTTGTGCGATATGATATTTGTGGGACTTATCGTACTTGCTGATCCGCTTCGTGCGGATGTTCCTGAAACAGTCCGTGCGGCACTCCGTGCAGGAATCAGGGTAATTATGATGACAGGGGATCATGCCATTACTGCACGTGCAATTGCGCGTAGTGCGGGGATAGGAATGGCTACTGAGAGTGTGTGTGAAGGGGTGGAACTCGATCGACTTTCTGATCGAGAACTTGATGAAAGACTCAAAAAGACGTCAGTATTTGCGCGTGTCGAGCCGAAGCACAAGATGAGAGTCATTGCTGCACTACAGGCTCGAGGGCAGGTGGTTGCTATGACTGGGGACGGGGTGAATGATGCACCTGCACTCAAAGGAGCAGATATCGGGGTTGCGGTAGGATCTGGTACTGATGTGGCAAAAGAAATTGCGGATGTGATTTTATTGAATAATTCTTTTACTACTATTGTAGCTTCGGTTGAGGAGGGTCGTGGAATCTATCAAAATATAAAAAAAGTCGTGTTGTATCTCCTCTCAAGTAGTTTTTCTGAGGTATTGTTAATTAGCGCCAGTATTATTGCAGGTATGCCCCTGCCCGTGTTACCTGTACAAATTTTGTGGGTTAATTTAATTCAGGATTCATTTCCTGTCATTGCACTTGCATTTGATCGTGGAGACAAACAGAATATGGAAGAACCTCCGCGCAAACGGAATGCGCCAATTATTGATCGTGAGATGAGGTTTATAATTATTGCAAAAACAATTTTTGCAAATATTTTGCTCGGCGGTATGTTTTTTTATTTTGAGCGGACAACTGATGATATTGCGCGTGTTCGAACAATCATGTTCCTGGCGTTTGCAGTGGATGCATTGTTTTATATCTACCCAATTAGAAATCTGAGAAAATCACTTTTACACATGCGCTGGTTTGATAACCATTATTTGACACTTGCAGTACTATTCGGATGGGGCATGTTACTCTGTGCGACCTATCTGCCAATATTCCAGCGTTTGTTGCATACAGTTCCATTGGGTGCTGTCGAATGGATGGCGTTGTGTGGATTTGGGTTGTTGAATTTGTTGTTTGTCGAAATGTTGAAAGCGATAATGAACCGGAAAAAATAGTAATACAAAACACCACCTGTGTCCTCCCTTTACTACCTCAAAATATTTTGGAGTAATAAAGGGTACGCAGGTGGTGTTTGAAAACAGCCGCCGCATACCCCGCGAAGAATAATCACTCGTCTGGTGCTCTTTCGGCAGGGCCTCCCTCCGTCGGTGACTCCTGGTCGGTTGCCTGGCGTTGTGCATGAGCGACTATGTCGCTGATTGGACGCCTGATGCATTTACCATCTTTGTTGTAGATCCACACCTGGCCGATGCCGCCCCTGATTTCAAGGCGCACTGTTGTACCGTCCGGTCTTGTAAAAAGGCTCACACATCACCTCGTGTTTGTGCCCTAGAAAGGGCGTTTCTCAAAGAGTGTACTATACAGTCCGTTAAGTGTAAATAGTACTGTATTGCCACCTTTCTTATTTCAAGATACACTAGGTCTATTCTTATTTGTATATATGTCAAAAAAAATAAAGCAAACAAAAATAGTCGCAACAATTGGTCCAGCGTGTGAAAGTGTTGACGTGCTTGAACGTATGGTACATGCGGGTATGAATGTGGCACGATTGAATTTTTCCCATGGTACGCATGAAAATCACGCGCTTCTTATCAAGAATATTCGTGAAGTAGAAAAACGTACGGGAGAGCCGGTGGCAATCCTTCAGGATTTACAAGGACCAAAACTGCGATTGGGTGAATTACCTGAAGCAGGAATAGAAATAAAAAAAGGTACTGAAATTGTGCTTACATATGCGCCACAGACTTCGGTGGAAATTCCGATTGGTTTCGAAGAATTGCATGAATATGTAAAACCAGGAGAGCGGATACTGCTTGATGATGGTAAATGTGAAGCGGTAGTAGCACGGGTAGAGGAAAAAAAAATTATAGCTACGGTCGTGGTGGGAGGGCGATTGACATCACATAAAGGTATCAATGTGCCGGATACTAGTCTGAAAAATCTTACAGTGTTGACTGAAAAAGATAGGGCAGATTTGAAATTTGGTATTGAACAGGGGGTAGATTTGGTCGCGATGTCATTTGTAATGGATCCGCAAGATATCCTCGATGTAAAGTTTTTTATCAAAGAGATTGAACACACGATGAAAAATATAGAAAATAGTCCGATACGGATTATTGCAAAAATAGAAAAGCATGAGGCTGTAAAAAAAATTGAAAAAATTATTGATGTTGCTGATGGTATTATGGTGGCGCGTGGAGATTTGGGTATTGAAATTCCAGCAGAAGAAGTGCCTTTGATTCAAAAAAGGATTATCGATCTATCACGCGCAGGAGCAAAGCCAGTAATTGTTGCCACTCAGATGCTTGATTCAATGCAGCACAATCCTCGGCCGACCCGCGCAGAAGTCTCGGATGTGTCAAATGCGGTTATTGATCACACTGATGCGGTGATGTTATCAAATGAGACTGCGACTGGAGAGTATCCTGTCGAAACAGTCGAGACCATGGCATCAATTATCAGATCTGCGGAAGAATCAAGTTACGATGATGTGCCGGTGGTAGTAGAGACGCATACAAAACAAAAAAATGTTGACACCACTATTAGTGGGTTATCAAAATTAGTCGCTGAAGAGGTGGGCGCAAAATTGATTTTAGCTGCGTCATTGTCTGGTGATACCGGACGGCTTATTTCCAAATATCGTCCAGAGCTGCCGATCGCAGTCGCTACAAGCTCCGAGCGTGTGCGTCGTCAGTTAAATCTTTCGTGGGGAGTAGGACCATTTATTTTGGAAGAGTGTAAGACAATTGAGGAGTTGATTGAGCGTTCGATACTTAATTTGAAGGATAAAAAGATGGTTGAAGATGGCGATTGTTTGATTATTGTTGCAGGGGAGCCGGTGGGTCAGGCTGGGCATGTGAACTTGCTGGAAGTTCGGGAAGTATAGTAATTACGAGCACATAATAAAAAGATCCGTACACCGGGTCTTTTTATGCACAAATTTACTTTTAAAGCAGGACAAAAATGAGTATACTATAAGAGTGTGTGAATATTATGATACATGAACAAACTTAAATTTTACCAAAGACTTTCAATTGTCTCAGGTTTAGTATTAGTTCTACTGAACCATTTTGTGTTTGGATTTCTTGGTTTTTTTACGTTGAGGGTAAAAGCTGCAGCAGTCACCTGGGTTGGCGACCCAGGAGGTGGATATTGGCATAATCCTGCGAATTGGAGCGGAGGAGAAGTTCCTACAGCAACAGATGAGGTAACAATTACCGGTGATGACATGTTTATTTCAGCAACGTCAACAATTGACTTTGCGAGTTTGACACTTGCAGGAACTGATGTACGTTTTACGCTGCTAGGAGATATAGGTTCTGGTGGAGACCTCATTGTTTCTTCCAGTTTATTTATGCAGGGAAATTCAAATCAGCAGACAATTAGTGGAACATTGAGCGTGATACATGGTGGTGTGCTCACTCATTTGCAGAATACATCCACGACTGAATATATGCTAAATTTTGTAGCTGAAAATATTATCGTCGATTCAGGATCGCATATTCGTGTGGATAATGAGGGCTCTCCAGGAGGTGGAATAGGAGAAGATGGATATGGGTATGGAGGTGGGGATGCAAATACGAATGGTGTGACTGGGGCTGGGGCGAGTAATGCGGGTACTGGTGGGCAGAGCAGTAGTGGAAATTATGGTGGTTTTCAGTCCTGTTCTTTTGATACCTTGAATCCGGTATACAGTGGAAGTGGTGGAGGAGGGAGCGCAACTTCTACTGGAGGTGATGGAGGAGGACTTATCCGATTAGAAGCGAATGACACGTTTACTATAAATGGACGTATTACTGCGGATGCTGATTTGAGTGGGTTTGAAGTCGCTGGAGAAGGTGCGGGTGGGGGATCGGGTGGAACAATATATTTAATTGGAGGAACTGTCACAGGCACACCAGAATTAATTGCTGCACGGGGAGGAAATAGTTTTGATAGTAATGGAGGAGGTGGAGGAGGTGGGTGTGTGCGTATCCGATACGGGACGACTACTTCAATTACAGGATCAGAAATTAATGTGGATGGAGGTGTGGGTTACGAAAATGGTGGAGCTGGTGTTGCACTGGTAGAAAAAGTAGACCAGACAATTCGAAACATGTATCTGACTGCGACCACTACACCAAGCTATGGTATTGATCAATCGTTTGCTACTGCAAGGACTGATTTTATATCGGGTACTGAGGAGTTGACTTCGGTATCAGTCGCGACCTCTGCAGTATATATTATTTCTGAAAATACAGGGGTGAGCAGTGCTTCTTTTACTGGCGCGTATCCATTTGATGGCAGTAGTCCTTCGGGGACGGTGCGCTTTCAGGGAGATGTGGTCGGACGGTTTACTTCAGGTGCGAGTATCGAACATGTAACTATTGAAGTATATAATGAAAGTGTTACACGTCGACCAGAATTTGTAGATGATGCTACGGGTGAATCAGCTACGCTTGATATGGTAGTTGGTAGTAATGCAACATTAGTACTGCATGATTTTTCATCTTCTACTCCGCTTCGGTTTGATACCTTTGAAATTGCATCTGGTGGTACCGTCACACATTCAGAAAATGAAACAAATAATGAACAAACCCAAATGGTGTATATACAAGCGAATAGTATTTCAATTGCGGCAGGGGGTACTGTCAATGTAACTGGAAAGGGGTTTCAAGGTGGGACAGGGAATAATGATGGGAGTGGACCTGGGGCAGGGGTATATGTTGATGCAGTCACTGCATCAGGAGCGGGGCATGGGGGAGATGGTACTGCGAGCGTTGATGCAGGGACATATGCAGGGCCTGGTGGATCTGCGTACTGTACTGCCACACTTCCTGCGACCCTCGGGTCTGGTGGTAGCTCAGGTTATTTTAGTGGAGGTGTGGGGTTGGGTGGTGGCGATGGTGGTGGATTGGTTTGGTTGGTTGCAAGCACATCAATCACGTTGGACGGTGACATATATGCAGATGGTGAAGACGGAGCATTTGATTTTTTTGTCGGAGGCGAAGTGTTTGAGTCAATTTCTGGTGCTGGGGCGGGTGGTGCAGTCAGACTGTATGCACCAACGATTCAGGGAAGTGGCGAGGTGTTTGCTCGGGGAGGAGATAATGGAGTGGATCCTGATCCTGCACCAACACAATATGGAGGAGGTGGAGGAGGATGTATTTTTGTAAATCATATTTATGCAAATGGTACTAATTTTACGACCTCGAGTCTTCATGTAGACGGTGGGGGATTATCTGCTGCAGCTGCAGAAGTTGGAGTTGCAAGTATTGAAAAAGCAAATGAGGCACCTGAATTATTTCTGAATTTTCATCAGCCTCGACTCATTGGCTCGCTCGTATCATCGACTGCGCTCAATCAAGCGATTGGTTTTGCTGTTTCAGGGGATTATGCATATGTAGCGAGCTACGCTGACAACAGTGTACAAGTAATTGATATATCAAGCTCGACAAATCCGGTAATTGTCGGCAGTGTCAAAGATGATTCAGCGTTGCAAAATGTTGGCGATGTTGCTCTGTCTGGAAATTATATATATGTCACAACATTTGGAGATAATAGTCTCCGTGTAATTGATATATCGAGCTCGACAAATCCGGTAATTGTTGGTGGGATTAAAGATAATGTAAATCTTGCAGGTGCGACTGCAGTAGCTGTATCTGGAAATTATGCGTATGTAGTGAGTTTAGCTGACTTTTTTCGAATTATTGATATCTCTGATCCAGAGAATCCGGTAATCGTCGGTGGTATTGTAGATTCAGTGAATTTGAATGGAGCGCGTGAAGTAGCTGTATCTGGAAATTATGCGTACGTGGTGAACACACTGGATTCAAGTGTTCGAATTATTGATATCTCTGATCCAGAGAATCCAGTAATAGTTGGTGGAGTGAAGGATACTACTATTCTTGATAACACTGGTTCTATTGCAGTGTCTGGAAATTATGTCTACGCTACTGGCCCTGATTATCATGCACTTGTGGTTATCGATGTGACGAATAAAACACTTCCTGAAATTGTACGAATTGCGAGGGGCGACCCAAGACCAAATCTAGCATTTCTTTCCAGCCCGAATGCGGTAGCTGTATCTGGAAATTATGCGTATGTGAGTTTTGGTGGAGAAAATCGAGGTCTCGCAGTTTATGATATTTCAAATCCATTAGTAACATCCTTGATAGGAAGTTTTGTTGTGCGATCCACAGAGATGAATACTCCACTGGCAGTAAATGTCGTAGATGACACAGCTTTTTTCACTAGTTTTAATGGGAATGGGTTTTTCATATTTGATGTATCTATTCCAGCGTCGACTGAGCCATATACCAATTTCCATCTTTTTGATGGAGATCGGGACACTGTGTCGATTAAGGCGGAGTATAAGCTAGGTAGTTGTGCGAGCTATACGGGCACTGCATATACGACGTTTTCTACGACGACTGCAACATCAACCTACACTACTTCAATTGATAATTCCGCAGTGGATAATCGACAGATTGAATTGACTATTAATGGCTCCGCTGATTATCCGATTACTCTTGCGACTACAAGCTGGCGTGCAGATATCGATGAGCCGGGGGAGGAAGGGGACTATTGTGTATTCATGACGCCCTATGATGGTGAAGTAGAGGGTACGCGTGTTTCAGGAATCGTATCAGTCGATAATCCGCTACAGGCACCGCAAATTCCATCTCTTTCTGCAAATAAAACACAGACGTCAATTACACTTTCATGGGATACTGTTGGTGGGGTTTCGTATTATGTTGTCTCTTCGACTATTTCTGATGTGTTGACTGAAACAGACGAAACATCGGCAACATTTGCAGGTTTGCTAATGGCGACACCATATACATTCCAAATAAAAGCAGTAGATAACTATGGCAATGAGAGCGCATATTCAAGTCCACTCGTTATCACGACTCTCGAAGCGTCATCTGGTGGCGGATCGTCACCACCACCTCCTCCCGTCACCACCTCCTCCTCCACTCCATCCTCAACACCAAACAATCCTTCAGGACTCATCCTTATCAATGAGGGGGCACAATACACCAAGTCACAAGAAGTTACGGTGTCATTCAATA
>JBPOJQ010000020.1:0-17131 GCA_052033375.1 Candidatus Magasanikiibacteriota bacterium | reverse complement strand
TTTCAGGATTATCAGAAAAATCGTATTTTGACTTTTATTAATCCTGAACGTGATCCTCTGGGTTCTGGATACAATGTTACTCAATCGATTATTGCGATTGGTGCGGGTGGTATATTTGGGCGTGGTTTGGGCTTTGGTTCTCAGAGTCAGCTCCATTTTCTTCCCGAAGCTCAGACAGATTTTATTTTTTCAGTGATTGGCGAGGAGCTAGGATTTGTAGGTACTGCGCTGTTGCTCATACTTTATGCAGTTCTGTTATTTCGTCTTGCTTTGATTGCGTATCGGGCGAGAGGGGAGTTCGCATCATATGTCGCCCTTGGTATTTCGCTTATTTTTTTGTTGCAAGTGAGCATCAATGTAGGGGCTGCAATTGGACTTTTACCTGTCACTGGTGTTACATTACCTTTGGTAAGTTACGGTGGTTCGTCTCTTATTGCCAATTTTCTCCTTATTGGGGTTGCTGAGAGTGCAGCTCGAGCTGCGAGACGTACACTCTTGACTTGAATCTATTCATTTGCTATAGTATTTCAGCTTTGTATGGGTAGACCCGCACCACAATTTTCACTTGATTCACTCCGTTCCCATTTCAAAGTAATGCGAGAGTGTCCAGTATGTGCGACTGGTTTCGAATCTGAACAGATTCGTACCGTTGAAAATACGAAAGGTTCTCATGTATTACATGTAACCTGCCCAGTATGTTCAAACTCGCTTATCTTCCTTGTGGGAAGTACTCAGCTCGGTATTGGATTGATTGGAATGGTTTCTGACCTTACCTATGATGACAGTGTCCGATTTCGACGTAAGGAATCGCTGAGTGAAGATGAGCTGATTGATTGTTATCAAGCTCTCGGGGAAACTTCCGTATTACGACAACTGCTTTTGAATTAATTTTTTTATACTTTATCACTCGTTTACCTGTATTTATATGACGTATTCATTAACACTCAAGAACCGAACGACAAAAAAACTCGCTGAGTTGCGCCTCGCAGGGCAATTACCTGGGGTGATGTATGGACCACATCGAGAACCGATGCCGGTTTCTGTTTCTGCTGTTGAATTTAATAAATTATATACTACTGCAGGAGAATCAAGTCTGATTGATGTAGTAATGGAAGGTACAACACAGCCGGTAAAAGCATTGATCCAGGATGTGCAGTATGATCCTGTCAAAGGATCGATGATTCATTTTGATCTTCGTGAAATCAATATGAACGAAGAAATGCATGCGACAGTGCAGCTTGTATTTGTGGGCGAGGCACCAGCAGTAAAAGAACTCGGTGGTACGCTTATGAAACCTCATGGAGAAGTAGAGGTTAATTGTCTTCCTAAGGATTTGGTTAGTCAGATTGATGTTGATTTGAGTGTATTGAAGACATTTGAAGACGCAATATTTGTGGGCGATTTGAAATTACCTGCTGGAATTACTGTAGTAGACAGTGCTGAACAATTGGTGGCAAAAGTCACACCTCCGTTGTCTGAAGATCAGCTCAAAGCTTTGGAGGAAGTTCCTGCTGCAGTTCCAACGCTTGAAGACATTGAAGTCGAAAAGAAAGGAAAGAAAGAGGAAGAGGGCGAAGGAGCTGATGCAGCCGCAGAAAAGAAATAATGAATGCTTAAAACCCCGGGATAACACATCCGGGGTTTTTACTTTTATTGGTCCTCGCGTGGTGTACATAAATACGTTATACTGTAGTTTGCATGCGTATGAAATATATACAATCTTTGATTGGTTCTAAAGAGATCACTGCCTTACATATCGCGTCGATAGTGATGGTTGTTTCTGGTATCGCGTTATTTGCGTGGTTTTTAGTGCAGGCAAATTATCGTAGTTCGCATTTTGTTGATGCCGAAGATACGTCTCTCAATGTTCCGGCCGAGTGCACTACCCGGCGATTTTTTGATGGTGTGTGTGTTCCTTCTGATGCGGATACTAATCCTCGGTTGGTCGCAGTTATGATTGAAAATCATTTTGATGCAAGACCGCAATCAGGTCTTTCCCGAGCTGCTGTAGTATATGAAGCACCTGTGGAAGGGAATTATTCTCGATTTATGGCTGTGTTTCCAATTGACGAGGAGGTAGAAAAGGCAGGGCCAGTCAGGAGTGCGCGTCCATATTTTCTTGATTGGGCTCGAGAATTTGGGAAGCCTATGTATATGCATGTGGGCGGTTCCCCTGATGCGTTGTCAAGACTTGTAGGTGAGGACTATTTTGATTTTAATGAATTTTCTCGTGGTAGTTATTTTTGGCGGAGTCGTGATCGGTATGCACCGCATAACGTGTATACGTCGAGTGAGGAGTGGAGTCGAGGATGGGAAGATTTTGGAACGAGTATTGTCTCTTCGTCTGAAGAGACTTGGCTCTATGATGATAGTCTGCCCCCGTGTGCCACTACGTGTATCACTTCGATTATTGCTTCGTTTGCACCACCTGTATATGAAGCAGAGTGGAGATACTCAACTACAACTGAGAAGTATACACGTTATCAATTGAATAAACCGCATGTAGATCAAGATGGCACGCAGATTAGCGCCAATACGGTTGTGGTACAGTATGTACAGACCAGAGTGTTGGATGCGGAACTTCGAATTGAAATGGATACGATTGGAAGCGGGAAGGCAGTCGTGTTTACCAAAGGAAATAAAGTTGAAGGCACATGGAAAAAAACAAATAGAGATAGTAAAACGAGATTTTATGATTCGAGTGGAGCTGAAATTCCATTTACCCCAGGAAAGATTTGGATTGAAGTCGTGAATCAGGTCGGCAGTATAGAGTACAATTAATTGAGAAATAAAAGACCCAGTCATTCGACTGGGTTTCTTTTTTTGAGGGGCGCCGCGGTTACGTGAACCGCGGCAGTGGAGCTAGTCTTCGTGTGTTGGACGATCGATGTCGGAGGGGATATCCTCTCCTCTCGAAGCGTCTGTCGTAACGATGACATACTCGTCTGGAGTCTTCAGGACTCCACCCGCCGCCTTCATGATCGCGGCGATTACTGCCCTGCGGGCATCTGAGCCGTACTGCTCGAGGAACAGCACTTCGATCTCATATGGTGAGATGTTTACCTGGTAGACACCAGTGGTCGCGAGCAGGGTATTCACGAGCTCGCGGCCCTGTGGCGCGCACTTCTCTAATTGTTCATCCCGGCGTCTCCGTGTTGAGTTCTTGAGGATCTCGATCGGCATGTCGGTCAGGATGAAGTTCAGGACGAAGGTGAGCACGAGGTGCTGCTCGTTTAGGTCCGCGCGATATTTCATGTGTGACTCCGGCAGGTTGGTGGATTGGTGGAATTGCCTCGCCTCACTCTGAGAGTGGGGCAGAAGACTTATATCGCGAAAGTTACGATTTGTCAATCGTGACTTTGGTTTTTATGATCCGGTCATTTCCCATCCCGTCTTTGATTGTTTCGATATTTGAGTTTGGGAAAATTTTTTGTATGTAGTTCGAAAGTCTGTCGGTTTGAGAAGGGTCGATTTCAAAAAAAGTCGTAAAGTCTATAAAGTCGAAAGTCGAAAGTAATTTTTTAATTTGACCAAGTAATTCTTTATATAGTTTTAATCCATCATCGTCAGCAACGAGAGCCGAGGTTGGTTCGTGTTGGATTGAAGGCTCAATATCAAACTGTTCTTTGGTAAGATAGGGGAGATTGGCAGTGATGATTAGTTCAGAGTCAGTAGCCCCTCCTTCACTTAAGCTACGGCGGGCAGGTAGTAGTTCATAGTCTTTTAAGAAGGGTTCGAGAAGATTGCCGTGAAGAAAAGTGATGTCGACGTTGTGTATTTGTGCGTTTTTGCGAGCGACGTTAAGAGCTGGCTTAGAGATGTCAGTTGCGTAAGTCAAGATTGAAGATTGAAGATTGGAAGATTTGAGAATTGAGATAGGGATGCAGCCGGAACCGGTGCCGATGTCAATCAGGATTATTTTTCTTCGACCTTTAACCCCACCCTGTCCCTCCCCTAAGAGGGGAGGGAACGCACTAAGAATAGCTTCAACTAAAACTTCAGTCTCTGGTCGTGGAATGAGCGTGTGTTTATTTACCAGAAAATCTAGCCCGAAGAATTCTTTATGACCAGTAAGATAGGCGATGGGTATTCCTTTGGCACGTTTTGCAATCAATTTTTTAATTTTGAAATTTTTTAATTTTGAAATTTTGTACTCTGGATGTGCAATAATAAATTCTTTTGTGACATCAAGTACATATGCAATAAGAATATCGACCTCGGCTCGGTCGATATAATTTTTCCCCCATTTTTGCAACTGTTGTATTGAATGCAGGGGCATACATTTTTTAGATTTCACCATCTTTTTCCGCATAATCAGCGATACGGAGCGCTTCGATCACTGGATCCAATTTTCCATTGAGGATTTCCGGAATATTGTTCCAACTTTGGTGAATTCGGTGATCGGTAATCCGATCCTGGGGAACATTGTAGGTGCGAATTTTTTCACTTCGATCACCTGACCCGATTTGATTTTTACGTTTTGCATCAAGTGCCGCTTGTTTTTTCTCTCGTTCCATTTCATAGAGTCTGGCACGGAGTACGTTCATAGCCTTGATCTTGTTTTGCGTCTGTGATCGTTCATCCTGACATTGGACTATGAGTCCACTTGGGATGTGTACGATACGTACTGCGGAGTACGTGGTGTTGACACTCTGCCCACCTTTTCCTCCTGCCATAAAGGTATCAATACGGAGATCTTTTGGGTTGATTTCGATTTCAGTCTCTTCTACTTCTGGGAGTACTACGACACTCGCAGTCGAGGTATGGATTCGTCCACTTTTTTCTGTTTCTGGGATTCTCTGTACGCGATGTACACCCATTTCATATTTCATGTCCTTGTATACACCGCTCCCTTCGATTGAAAATACTACTTCTTTGTATCCACCGATTCCAATCTGATGCTCACTGATAAGAGCGGTTTTCCATTTTTTATTTTCTGCATAGCGCATGTACATGCGGAGTAAATCCCCTGCGAATAGTGCAGCCTCGTCTCCTCCCGCGCCAGCTCGAATTTCGATGATTACATTTTTTTTGTCCATTGGGTCGCTTGGTCGAGTGAGCTCTGCGAGTGTTTTTTCGAGCGATTCTTTTTTTGCAGTGAGCACTGGAAGTTCTGATTCTGCAAGAGAGGAGAGATCTTTGTCGTCCCCGGACTTGATCAATTCCTCGTATTCACTGATAGTTGATTCAGTATTTTCTAATTCAGTAATATATTCAACTACGGATTTCAGTTCATTATATTCCTGAGATACCGATTTTAATTTTTGTTGATCACCAAGAATCGCAGGATTTTGCAGATCTGTTTCGAGGGAGAGATATTTTATTTTGAGATCCTGATATTTTTGAATCATAGGTAGTACACTAGTAGTATATCGTTAACGGCTAAACAAAAACAGGCCTAAGATGACCTGTTTTTTTAGAGTATGATAGCTAGGCTGCTTTTGGTTTTGCGTCTTCTTTTGCTTGTCGTGCGGTTGCTCGTGCAGCTCTTTTTACTTTCTTTCCTTTTCTACTGTCTGCAGTGGCTTTTTGTTTTTCTGCCTTTTCTTTGAATTTTTCTACACGGCGAGCAGTGTCTACAAATACCTGCTTACCTGTAAAGAATGGATGACTCGCAGACGAGATTTCAATATTGATTTCGTAGTGTTTAACGCCATTAATTTCTCGGGTCTTTTCCGATTTGAGGGTTGAGGTGGTTATAAATTCAGCATTTCCTGAATTATCGATAAATACCACTGGGTGTACGTCTGGATGAGTTTTTTGTTTCATACCTGATAAATGAGATCCTTCGGTTTCCCCTCAATTTCGTTCGGGGCCACTGAGGACAAGTAATAGTAAGCCGGAGTATATCAGCAGAGTCCGTAGTTGTCAAGGGCGGATTTGGGTGTATTTCTTCTTGACAAAAAAAGCTTAATTATGTACACTTTTGCTACTTTTATTAATCCCTCAGCCGAGGCATATTTTCCTCTGGTGGCCATTCCATCGGTAGTCTCCGGCGAGGTTAAAGGAAAATGTATATGAAAATACCTAGCATTCTCGAAATGCTTCAGTCTGGAGTTCACTTCGGACACAAGAATTCACGATGGCATCCTAAGATGAAGCCATTCATCTTTACGGAACGAAATCAGGTGCATATTCTCAATCTCGAAGAGACTGAGAAACAGCTCAAGGCAATCCTCCCAGTGGTCAAAGCAATGGCTGCTGAAGGTAAGAAGATTTTGTTTGTCACGACCAAACCTCAGGCACGAGAAATTGTAAAACAAGCTGCAATTGACTGTGGAATGCCGTATCTCACCGAACGCTGGCTTGGTGGAATGTTGACCAATTTTTCTGAAATTAAAAAATTGATTCGTCATTACGTAGAGATGAAAGACAAACAGACAAAAGGTGAGCTTTCCCATTATACAAAAAAAGAACAACTTGAAATTGCGAAAGACCTTGAAAAAAAGGATGGCTATTTGGCCGGTTTGGTATCTCTCACTCGCATGCCTGATGCACTCTTTATTCCATCAATGCAACGAGAAAAAACAGCAGTTACCGAAGCAAATAGTATGGGAATTGACATTATTGGTGTGTGTGATACCAATGCAAATCCTGATAAAGCAACGTATGTAATTCCTGCAAATGATGATGCAGTCAAATCAATTGAAATGGTTGTTGGTCTTATTCGTGACGCTGCCAAGGAAGGTGTAGTGGAATTTGAAAAAGCTACTGCCGCACGAATTGCCGCACAACCAAAACCAGCAGCAAAAAAAGTAAAACCTGAAGGTGATACACAGTCTGCGGTTATTGCGAGCGCGTAAATTTTCCTGTAATCGTGTATACTGCATGGAATGTAGACGTTACGTTTGCTGTTAGACAGGGATTGGAACGAATGAATTCTGTCCACACTCTGTCACATCTTGTGTGTTCTATTTGATTTATAACCTAAAATTAGTATGTCTATTACTGCTAGTGATATCGCAAAGCTCCGCGCTCAGACGGGTGCTGGTATGCTTGATTGTAAAAAGGCTCTTGAAGAAACAAATGGAAATTTTGATGCAGCGGTAGATTGGCTGCGAAAGAAGGGTGCGGCAAAGGCTGCAAAACGTGCTGACAAGGTAGCTGCTGAGGGAAAAATTTTTACGTATGTGCATGGCGCAGGGAAAATTGGTGTTATGATTGAGCTCAATTCAGAAACTGATTTTGTGGCAAAAAATGAAAAATTTTTGCAACTTGGTAATGACATTGCAATGCATGTTGCAGCAATGAGTCCAAAATATCTTTCTCGTGATGAGGTTTCTCAGGAGGATTTGAGTCGAGAGTCTGCTGTATATCGGGATCAATTAGTGGCTGAAGGAAAACCAGCAGACATGATAGAAAAAATATTGGTTGGCAAGATGGGACGATATTATTCTGAAGTGTGTTTACTCGAACAGGCATTTATCAAAGACGAAGATAAGACGATTGAACAGTTGTTGACAGCTGCCACTGGAGAAATTGGAGAAAAAATTAGTCTTAGACGATTTGTGCGATTTGAAGTGGGCGAGGGAATTGAAAAGAAAAAGACTGATTTTGTGTCAGAAGTACAGGAACAGATGGGTGCGTAATGTGTGAAGATTAAGAAACACAAAAGCAAGGGAAACCTTGCTTTTTTGATTTTAAAATGGTACAAGAGTCGAGGCTTCTCTGTGTTCCGGAGGTGTTTTCATGGAAGCTAATCGCCGGATTACGTCTCAAGTTGGGCGCGCTCTCTTCCACTCCTCGATCGGTGTCATTGCTATTATCTTTGGCATGATTCTTCCGTTTCGTGATGCTGAGAAAGTTACGGCTGCGCTCATCTTTGGTGGGGGCATCTCGTTCTGCGACATCTGTGTCCGTGTTCCGCTCTACCACTTCTTCGTGCGTAGCTGGAAGGACACTGGACGACCTCGATTCCGTGTACCGTGGCTGTCACGGACATTCCTCTTCCTCGAGAACTGGCTTCTCATCAAGACTGGTGTCATCAGGAAGAGCGAACGTGGAAAACCCGCGACCGCGATTCATTTTACCATGGGGATTATGATTCCGCTCCTGATCGGCATCCCTCTGTGGGCGGTGGTTCCTGCGGTCGTCATTTTCGCATTCGGTGATCCATCTGCACGTCTTTCTGGTATCGCATGGGGCAAGAAACCTGTGTGGAATGGGGGAACAAAGACGTGGGTCGGTGCAGTGACATACGTCAATGTCGGGCTTTTCGTTGGTCTCGTGACCGTGCTTCTCAACCACACGTACCCGTTATATCCACCCCAGTTTTCCGATTTCACGATTAGCTGTGCGGTCGTGGTCTCGGCACTGATCAGCGGATATTTCGAGGTTCTGTGCGAAAAGGGAGATTCTTTGGTCGCTGAGATTCTGGATGACAATTTTCTTGCTCCCTTGTCTGGTTCGGTGGCATTTTATGCTATCGCAATCGCTGGGGCATGAACAAGTTCATGCCGGCCGCTACCCTCTGGGTTCGGTCGGCATTTGCATATGTACATATTTTTATTCCAATTATTTTCAGTGAATGTGTATATACGTGTACATATATTGACTATTTGGTGTTTTTATGGTAGACTGCATTTATATTAATTTATCTGGCTAGGCCAGACCGGACCGCAAAAGACATGCCTGCTGCGCGCCCGATAACGAATGCATGTATGCTATCAAAACAAAAGAAGCAGCGTTTAATTACTAAGTTTCAGACACACGAAGGAGACACTGGGTCAACTGAGGTGCAGATTGCTATTCTTACCGCAGAAATCGAGGAATTGGCGTCACATCTGAAAACTCACGCAAAAGATCATTCAAGTCGCCGTGGATTACTCCGAAAAGTAGGAGAACGTCGTCGATTGCTCAAGTATTTGCAACGTGAAAATATGGCTTCATATGAGCAATTGGTAGTGAAACTCAACTTGAAACAAGCAAAACAATTTATCGAGGTTGAAAAACTCGATGAAGAAGATGAAGAAGAAACCGATACACATGAAGAATCAGAAAAAACAGCTTAGCTATAATCCTTTGAAACACCCCGATCATCGCGTTGGGGTGTTTATTGATGTGCAGAATATGTATTATTCTGCGAAAAACTTGTTTCAACGCAAGGTAAATTTTGGGGCTATTGTAAAGGAAGCCGTAGGAAATCGTAAGCTTATTCGAGCGATTGCGTATGTGGTTCGTACTGAAGCTCAGGATGAACAACCTTTTTTCGAAGCACTATATAATCTTGGGATTGAGACTAGGGAAAAAGATTTGCAGATTTTTAGTAGTGGGATGAAAAAAGCAGATTGGGATGTAGGACTTGCGGTAGATGCAATTCGTCTGTCCTCTAGTCTCGATGCGATTGTGATTGTGTCTGGTGACGGCGATTATTTACCATTGGTCGAGTATCTTCGGAGTATGGGAAAACAGGTAGAAGTTGCTGCATTTGGGGAGACCACTTCTTCTCTCTTGAGAGATTCGGTCGATGATTACATGGATTTGAGTGAAAATAAGGAGACATTTCTGATTGCGAATTATCGGAAGCGGGTAAAATAACTATTGATTGTGCAGATTAATCTGGAGTTTTAGATATATAGCACATGTCTATCTCTCTATACTAACCTGTGTAATCAAGTGTATTTCGAGCCTATGGCTGGAATGTACACCCACAATACATATTTTATTCACGAATAATGGTCGTAGGACATCTAGGTCAGTAAAGTCTTGATTAAGACTTCACCAGATCTATCGCTCTATGATCATTGTTCGCTAAATATCTAGCGACTATGTTACAGCCAAAACAGTGGTCAATTGAGTGGGGTGGTAGAACTCTCACGATTGAGACCGGACGATTAGCGCTTCAGGCGCTCGCTTCATGCACTGTGAAATACGGTGATACGGTAATTCTTGCAACCGTCATGAAAAGTTCTGAACCACGGGACGGAATTGATTATTTTCCCCTCATGGTTGATTTCGAGGAAAAATTGTATGCTGCAGGAAAAATAAAAGGTTCACGATTTATTAAGCGTGAAGGGCGCCCAAGTGATGATGCAATTCTTTCTGCACGTCTGATTGATCGCGCGATTAGACCACTCTTCAATGATGCAACTCGTACTGATGTACAGGTAGTGCTTACTCCACTTGCAGTCGATGGAGAACATGATGCTGCTATTGTGGGTCTGGTTGCAGCGAGTGCAGTGCTTTCGCTGTCATCAGTGCCATGGAATGGCCCGATTGCTGGAGCTCGTATTGGTATGGATGCCCAGGGAAAGTTTATTTTGAATGTTACCTCAACTCAGATGAAAGAGAATGCTTCTCTCGACCTTGTGGTTGCTGGAACTCCTGAAAAACTTGTTATGGTCGAAGCTGGAGCGAGTGAAGTTCCTGAAGCTACCGTGCTTGAAGCCATGAAATGGGGTTGTGCCGAACTCAAACCAGTGATCGGGCTTATTTCACAGATTCAAAAAGAAGTTGGAAAAGAAAAAGAATTGCCAGCTACAGGAGAAATGAGTGATGTTGATAAAGCGCGAGCAGTACTTAAGGAATTTATTGCGTCTCAGGCTGATAGCAAAATCTTTGATACTCCAAAAGTGGCCCGACCAGAGCGATATGCTATGCTCGAAGAATTGAAAAAGATGGCAAAGGAACAATTGTTGAGTGCGGGTTTTGAAGAAGATGTTGTAAAGAAAGCGCTTTCTCAGTTGAAGCCCTACGTTGCTGAACAAATCACCAAACAAATTTTGACCAAAGGACAGAGACTTGATGGTCGAACACTCACTCAAATTCGTGAATTACAAACTGATGTGGATCTTCTTCCGCGTGTGCACGGCAGTGCTATGTTTATGCGTGGAGATACACAGGTTCTCTCAATCGTAACGCTCGGTGCTCCGGGGGATGTGCAGACACTTGATAGTATGGAAGAGGATGGGACCAAACGTTATATGCATCATTATAATGATGCTCCATACACGTATGGAGAAGTTTCTCCGATTCGTGGACCTGGACGACGCGCGATTGGACATGGAGCACTTGCAGAACGAGCACTCGAACCAGTCCTCCCCGCACAGGAAGATTTTCCATACACTATTCGTGTGGTATCTGAAGTCATGGGATCAAATGGATCGAGTTCGATGGCGTCAACATGTGGTTCAACTCTATCTCTTATGGCAGCTGGAGTTCCTATCAAAAAAGCAGTTGCTGGAATTGCGATGGGCCTTGCATCTGATGAGAAAAATTGGAAGGTTCTGACCGACTTACAGGATGTGGAAGATGGTCCTGGTGGAATGGATTTCAAAATTGTAGGTACCACAGATGGAATTACAGCAATTCAGATGGATACCAAGACACAAGGATTGACGTGGGACATTGTTGATCAAACAGTGAATCAAGCACGTGAAGCTCGATTGGAAATCCTTGATGTGATGGCACGCAAAATTTCTGAACCACGAGCTGATCTTTCTCCTTATGCGCCTCGTATTGTGACGATTGTCATCAATCCGGAACGTATTCGTGATGTGATCGGTCCTGGTGGAAAGACAATTAATAAAATTATTGACGAAACTGGAGTGCAGATTGATATTGAACAGGATGGACGCGTCATGATTACTTCAAATGATGGAGAAGCTATGAAGAAGGCTGTGGCAGTTGTCGAACAGCTGACTCATGAAGTTACTGCAGGAGAAGAATATGAAGGGAAAGTCACACGTCTTGAGGATTTTGGGGCGTTTGTAGAAATCCTTCCAGGAAAAGATGGGCTAGTTCATGTGAGTGAAATTGCATGGGAGAGAACCAATAAACCTGCTGATGTGTTGAAACTTGGTGATATGGTAAAAGTAAAAGTAAAAGAAATTGACAATTTGGGCCGTGTCAATCTTTCAATGAAAGCCTTGTTGCCCAAGCCAGAAGGATATGTAGAGCAACCACGTGAAGAGCGAAGTTTTGCCCCTCGACCTCGGGGCAATGATCGTGGTGGCTTCCGTGGAGGAAACAGCCGTGGACCTCGAAGACCATAATTCTGTTATTTTAAAAGATTTGGAGCAAACCCTGTACCCCGTGGTACAGGGTTTTGACTTTTTGTGGGATATTTTGTAGGCTGAGTGTGGAGTGGATCATTTGTTCAGTAGTGATTTTGTTAGCGGGATCGGCTACCATGCACTTTGCAGGATGATCCACTCCGTTCTTCCTTGTTTTGTGGGTTGTCGTGTGAGAGAGTACACACATTGTATACTTCACGTAGTTATTTATAATATGTTTTTGGGTACATATAAACGCATGATTGATTCTTTGGTGCTCGTGTTGCTTGTTGTCGCACTGAAGATTTGCAGCATTTTGTTTTCGTGGGAGTTTATGAATATTAATTCACTCTACACGAGTATCATCGCAGGAGGTATTTTTATTATCAGCTTTATCCTCTCGAGTATCATGGCTGATTATAAGGAAAGCGAAAAGTTGCCTGCAGAAATAGCAACTGCGGTTGATTCTATCCATGAAGATGCACGGTATACACAACAGCAGTTTCCTCACTTTGATTTGGTAGATATTCAGAAAAAATTGGTAGCCCTGCTTCACCAGCTTGAAGTTGATATTCGTGCACAGAAGACTGAAAAATGTCTTGTCTATGTGTCAGAACTATCGGCGTCTTTTTTGGAAATGGAACGTCTTGGTACCCCGGCTAATTTTATTGTCAGATTGAAGCAAGAACAGAGTTTTCTTAAGAAGAATATTTTACGTATTCATCATATACAGAAAATTTGGTTTTTACCCTCGGCGTATATCCTTGTACGTTCAGTCGTGATTTTAATCATCGGTCTTCTTATTTTTACTAATATTGAACCTCATATCGAAGGTATAATCGTCACTGCGATTATTTCTTATTTTTTTATCTTTTTGCTCAAACTACTCAAGATAATTGAGACCCCGTTTCATACTGTACGACCATCCTATGACGATATCAGCCTTTTTCTTTTACGAGAAACTCGGGAACGGATTGAAAAGGCTATCGTCAAATCATAATCATTGTTTTTTTTTGCTAAGTGTGGTTGAATAGATGCCATGCCGCAGTGGTGAAATTGGTATACACGCGTGCCTTAGGAGCACGTACCTTCGGGTGTGAGAGTTCGAGTCTCTCCTGCGGCACTATTTATGAAATTTTGGAAAACAAAATCAGAATTATTTGCATTTTGTGCACTCTTTTTGATTGCATCTTTTATTCTGTTTTATAATCTTGGTGCAAGTCCAGTGCATGATTGGGATGAGGGATTTTATGCACTTATGGCCAAGGACACTGGCCGCTATGGTGCGATTCCTAGCATCAATGGACTTTTGTGGCTTGAGAAACCTCCACTTGGTGTGTGGCTTATTTCTTTATCTTTTCATATATTTGGTTTTTCGGCTTTTAGTCTTCGTCTTTCTTCTGCAATATTTGCTTTTGCTAGTGTACTCCTGTGTTTTTTACTTGGAAAAAAACTTATTTCTACCTGGGGAGGATTTTTTGCAAGTATAATGCTTTTAATCTCTCCACTTTTTGTATATCCACAACATATGGCTCGATCGGGTGATCTTGACACTATGCTTTTGTTTAGTACCATTGGAGCATTTTTGTTTTACGTGTATTCCTGGAAAAATCCTAAAATGATCATTGGAAGTGGTGCAATGTTAGGTCTTGGACTTATGTTTCGGGGTTCTCCTATGGTTATTATTGGCTTTATTATTGCTCTTCATGCATTACTGATCAGAAAACAGCATATTATTACCTGGAAATACTGGGTTTTGTGGTGTGTTAGTGCAGCATTGATCGCGGTACCTTGGCATCTTTATGCTTTTATTTCGTATCCGAACGAATTTATTCACGTGTATCTTTCGTCCAGTTTTTTGGGCAGAGCATTCGGTGTAATACAGGGGCATTCTGGCCCTATACACTATTATTTGGATTTTATTCTCTGGCTTTTGGCTCATCTTACATTAGTATTTGTTATGAGCATGTTTTGGCTTTTTCGAAAGAGTTATAAAAAAAATCCTGAATCTTTATTGATTACACTGTGGTTCATAGTTATTTTTTGTATTATTTCATTCATGAAAACTAAGTTGTTTTGGTATACCATGCCTTTGTTGCCTGCAATCTTTTTATCAATTACGCTTTTTATCAAGGATTTATTTACATTTCGACATGAGAAATATATCTATGCAGCTACAGGCTTATTCTGGGTAGCTTGGCTCGCTGATGTTCCTAAGAATTTACTCCATTGGAATTTTGAAAGACGTGCGATTGTTTTGGTTCTTGTATGTATTATTAGTTATGCGGTGTATGTATTGATCAAAAGAAATTATCATGTGTCTTCTCTACGCATTTCGCATTTGTTATTAATTTCCATTGTTTTGGTTTTTGTTGGTAATGGTGCTATCCGCAGTACCAAGAATATTGTATTCCCATCAACTGATTTACCAATCAAACAATTGGCCCGTGAACTCTCGGATAGGAGAATTGCTGATGTGTCGGTTTTGGTGCCCGAGTATGGGTGGATTCATGGATGGCTTTTGCCTCAGGTTGAATGGTATCTCAATGTTGAAAATCATGTAAATGCGCATTTTATTGCTAGTGAAAATATTGCCCGACAGGTTAAGTATCTTAATAGTGGATGGATAGTAGTTGACGCGGAGGATCTTCGTTTATTGGACGATGAACCTTTGACTTATACGATTGATTTTGCCAGTGGTAATTTATTGGTTTTACGAATTGAGCTCACTAAATAATAGTACACATTATTTTCTTTATATCATGGCGTTATAGCGGGGCTTTAATGTGGCCCTGGTTTTGCAAAAACCATTTTTAGGGATTTGGATTTTCTCTAAATCAAGACGTGTGTGTTTTTGTATTTTGTCCGCGCGGAGGAAGAATTTTGGTAGGAATGTGCACGGACTTCTTTTTGCATATATTTTTGGTAAGACTACTCTGGCTAAGATAAATGAACTTGTCGGTAAAATTATAGGTCAATAATAGTGAAATTTTTTTCGAGTTTATCCCTATAAAAAGTCTCAATCAAGGGCTTTTTATTTTTATCTACCATTGACAACATACGTTTTTTTTACTATACTCTTGCAGCTTCGAGATAGGTATGTCTCGAGTGACCGCACACAATCAGGAGAAACCACAGTGAAAAAGTTTCCGTCACAGGCCATCTGCCTCATCATCTACGTGTTCTCGTTCAACCTCTACATCGGGTGTGACAATCAATCGCCACCTCTCGAGCAGCGCCAGATGTCGTCCATCGCGCCGGCGCCGGAGTTCACCCAGACGGTGGCTCTGCTGGAAGCTTCCAAGATCGAGGAGGTCGTCCTCGACACGATGGTCATCATCGGACATCCGAATGGTGGCGTTGTGCCGGCCCTCGGTGTCACCGTCGAAGAGTCGGAAGATGCGGCCTGCAAGATGGCTGACAGCTTCCTCGTGGTGCCCCTGCTCTCGGAGACGGGTACGTACCCCAACTGTGGTGATCAGGAAAACGTGGTCTACATGATGAAGCTGGTCAACTGCACCAAGGAGAAGCTCGTTTTGTCGATGCTCACTTTCACCGTCACTCTTCACTTAGGTCAGGAAGAGAACGAGAAGAGTGTCTCGGCTGACGAGTTCATCCACTTCGAGCTTCATGTCGACAGTGACCAAACCAGCTACATCAGCTCGCTCAAACATGCCGATCACAAGACGAGCACTGTCATTACTGAAGAAATGGCTATCGAGCTCGAAGCAGGTGAACCTCAGTTCTGCCAGCTCAGAGCTACTCGCCACTGCTCTGATAGAAATGATCGGCTCGAGTTCAACCTCGACCTGACCGGAGCTTTCGTGTCGAAGGGCGAAGAAGGTGTTGTGTCGGTGAGCGGTGCTGTCTTCGGCGCACCTGATCGACAGGTCACGTTCATCTCACGTGACTAGTGCCCCATGTTCTTTACAGGGATGATCACACGATTTGGTTAACACCGATTCGTGTAGTTCATCAAGGAGCAGACGGGTCCCGCGCGAACAAGTGCGGGAACCGGATGTCTAGTGGAAATCAGTTATTGGTTTTTAGTAGACATCGAATAAAGGAAAAAGTTAAAAGTAAAAAGGCAAAAGATTAAGAATTGAAATTTTCTTTTTCCCTTTTACTTTTTACTTTACAACATGAATCGCATCGACACACAATTTTTTGAACACATGCAGAATATTCCAGTCATCGATTTGCATGGTTTACGTGCTGACGAAGTGCGGGAAATATTGAATTTTGAATTGAATAAACTAGTTGTGAATAAGTGCGATTTTTGTCGTGTCGTGCATGGGGTAGGGGAAGGAGTTTTGTCGACAATTATTGAAGAAGAATTATCTCAAAATTCGCTTATTGAAGCCTTTTTTAAAGATTCACATGGCGGGTCGACTACGGTGCGCTTTTATCCACACGGATAAAACTTGACAGGGTATAGGAAAACCTGTACTATGTGCGAGCGTGAACGTTATCGAGATTTCGATACCATGTCCAAAAACACACGCAGCATCAGTTTGGACCTCTGGGTAACACAACAACCGTACTTCTACATCCTGAACACATGGTGTACACAAGATACAATTCGTTGTTACTCTGAGTATCCAGGCGGATATAAACATACCAATGTTTAGGACCGCTTGTAGCGGTTCTTTTTTTATCCCAAAATCAAACTTTTGTATCGCAGTCTGTGAAGTAGTTTATTTCATAGACTGCGCGCCGAAAGGTACTCGCGATAAGTGATCATTACAACTAAACCAATTAAAGTAATAAAGCAAATTGCGAATATTTTGGCTACGGTCAAAATACGCAATGAAAATTGTAAGTTAGCATCTTTGAATATACATGAAACACAATTGCGTGTTTCTGTAGTGCACTTAAGAGCGCACGGTGAATGCCTTGACACTGTTTACGATGAAGGACGTTGCAGGGTGCGATAAGTCTCGGTGAGGTCCCAAGCAACCTTTGACCCGGGAATTTCCGAATGGGGGAACCCACTCGATTTAGAGTCGAGTACTATGTACTGAATAAAATAGGTGCGTAGAGAAGACCTGGTGAAGTGAAACATCTCAGTAACCAGAGGAACAGAAAATAATAAAAAGACTTCTTTTTTCCTTCTTTATTCCTATATCTTCGGATGT
>JBPOJQ010000012.1:0-51726 GCA_052033375.1 Candidatus Magasanikiibacteriota bacterium | reverse complement strand
AATTGGCGTATTGTTAATGGTTCCCCCATCAATGGTGAGACCGTTCACAACAAATGCGTCAGTGACTGAGTTGTTTGGAAGTGTGAGTGATCCAGATACCGCAAAGTTGGTAGTGGTCGCGTTGGTTGCAGTGAGAGACACGCCGTTTGCTGAGGTAAAAGTTAATCCTGTAAGGAGGGTATCATCAAAAACCTGGAGGGTACCAGACACACTTACACTACCTGATGCATCGACAAAGAAAAGTCCAGAAAGATTAGAAGTTGAAGTGGCAATAAATAAACCAGTCGCACTCAAACGTGAAAATTGTGAGCCATTAGTCACGGTAATAGGGGTACTGAACTCACTACTCGTTGCAGAGCCACTACTAGTATCCACTCCGCACATAAATTTTCCAGTTGTCGCATTATACAACAATGTCTGTGACTCAAGACTACAGTCACCTAAATCTGTTTGGAAAAAACCACCAGCGATCGTCGAGGTACGCATTGTGGTCGTCGCATCGATCACCAATGCATGTGCAGTAATTGCGCCAGCGAGCGTAAGATCTCCCGAAGCATTCAATGTATTTGAGCTATTAAAAAATCGAATTTCGCCAGTTCCTCCGCCACCCTGGAAAACTAAAGCATTAGTACCTGTTGCATTTATCTGTGGATTGACTCCACCCAAAATAAGATTCCCAGAAGTCAGCACTGGAATCTGCGTACTACTCGCTGATTGATACGCACCGAATCCTCTAAGTGTTTGTGCATTAATTGCATAACCAGATGAGAAAATTCTCTGGCGTGGGCTAAGATTTTCAAAAGAATTTACAGCTACACAAGAACCTCCAACAGATGCAGCAACCTCAACATTCAAATAAATTTCATCACTATCTTCAAAATTATAATCCAGCACATCACCACCAGCAGAAGTATCCCCAATACCGACATTAAACACACCCGACTTCACGCTAACGGTCATTTTTGATGGAGTACCCGCTGGCCACAACTGTGTACCCGTACCCACTACCGCGGTATCATAAATCGAAAACCTAAAACAATAATTCGTACCCGAACCACCAAGTAGACTACCGCTCGAATTCAACAATCGACCCTGATGACTCAGTATCCGAGGAACAGCAGCATGCACAATATTCGAGGTATAAAAAAGCCCCAGGACAAAAACAATGCTGGCAAGCAAAAAAAATATCTTTTGACATCGATTTTGTTTCAAATACGACAAGCTCATTTGAATTCTCACATGTTGTGTCAAGATTGTACTTAAAATTATATCATAAAAAAGCATCAAATATAAGCTAAAATAAGCTAATTTATCCACACCTAGAGTTATCCACAAAAAACGATATCCAAAATCAAAAAACACCCTTGCAATTGAGTGTTTTTTGTGCAAATTAGAAAATAAAAACTAGCTTTTTTTTTCTATATTGCCTGACCTGTTTTTCCGATACAATTCCCGCAATTCATCTCGAAGCAATGCAGCTACTTCAAACTCCAAATTTTGAGCAGCAACTTTCATCTGGGCCTGTTTGTCTTTGATAATCGCCTGAATTGGTCGCCCATCCCCCTTCAAATCAAGCTCAAGAATTCCCTTAATTGAAGTTTTCTTACTGCCTTTGCGTGCTTTTGCACTACTATCCGCAGTCGAAGAAATGCCAAATTCTTCAAGAATGTTTCTAATTGTTTTTTGAATCGTTTTTGGAGTAATTCCATGCGCTTTATTATACGCAAGCTGAATATTCCGACGTCGATCTGTTTCTTTTATTGCCCGATCAATCGAATCAGTCACTGAATCAGCGTACAGTACGACCAATCCATTTGCATTTCGAGCCGCACGGCCAATAGTTTGAATAAGACTCGTGTCATTCCGCAAAAATCCTTCTTTATCAGCATCAAGAATTCCAACTAGTGAAACTTCTGGAATATCGAGACCTTCACGAAGCAAATTGACTCCCACAATCACGTCGACTGTTCCTCTACGCAATTCAGTAATAATTTCAATCCGCTCAATCGTAAGAATATCGCTATGCAGATAGCTCACTTTAATTCCTTTTTCTTTCAGATGTTCAGTGAGATCTTCCGCCATTTTTTTGGTAAGAGTTGTAACGAGTGCACGCTCACCTTTTGCAATACGATCTTGAATGCGAATAATAATATCTTCAACTTGTGAAATATGTTTACCTGGTATTTCAGTAACTGGACGAATCAATACTTCAGGATCGACAAGTCCAGTTGGTCGGACGATTTGTTCGACTATGTGTTGACTTTCATTAATTTCATATTCTGCCGGGGTTGCCGACACAAAAATCATCTGCTGCACACGCGCCAAAAATTCAGGAAATTGTAGCGGACGATTATCGCGCGCAGAAGGCAATCTAAACCCATGCTCAACTAATGTATCTTTTCTCGAACGATCACCATGATACATACCACGAATCTGTGGAATGGTCACGTGTGACTCATCAATAACAGTTAAAAAATTTCTTCCAGCGTGACTAAAATAATCAAGCAAAGTGAACGATGGTTCACCCTCTTTTCTGCCTTCAAAATGTCTAGAATAATTTTCAATTCCCGAACAATATCCGAGATTTTTTATCATCTCAAGATCATATGCAACTCGACGTTTGAGTCGCTCATATTCAAGTAATTTTCCTTGCTTTTTAAAATGTTCAAGTTGTAATTGCAATTCTTCTTTAATTGTACCGAACGCTCGTTCTCGTGCCACTTCTCCAACCACATAATGTTTTGCAGGAAAAAACCACGCATCCTCAATATCTCGAACTACGTTTCGAGTCACCGGGTCTACAACCTCAATATGATCAATTTGAGTACTAATTTCGAATCGATAGACCCGCTCCTCGTTCACTGGCATAATTTCAAACACTTGTCCGCGCATACGAAAAGTACCTCGAGTCAAATCAGCAGTCGTACGTTGAAATTGCATTTCAATAAGTTGCTCCATCATGTGATGTCGGTCCATCTGTTGTCCTTTTTCTAGATGTAATACAATTTTTTCATACTCAGAAGGCGACCCAAGGCCATAAATCGCAGAAACAGACGCAACAATAATCACATCTTCACGAGTGAGAAGAGCCTGTGTACACGCATGACGAAGACGGTCAATCTCTTCATTAATCTGAGCCTCCTTTTCAATATATGTGTCACTCGATGGCACATATGCCTCGGGCTGATAATAATCATAGTACGACACAAAATACTCTACAGCATTATTTGGAAAAAATTCACGAAATTCATTACACAATTGTGCCGCAAGTGTCTTATTGTGAGCAATCACTAAAGTGGGCTGTTGTATACGTTCAATTACATTAGCGATAGTAAATGTTTTTCCGGATCCAGTAACACCGAGTAACGTCTGTCGAGAATCGCCTTTTTCCAAACCAGAAACAAGCCCCTCAATCGCTTTGGGCTGATCTCCTGCTGGTTTATAATTAGAGTTAATTTTAAATTTCATAATCAATTCGTAAGTGATAATTTTCTAATATACCAAACTACCAGCTATGAACTGATTCATACTTCGACCACTCTCCTCGGCGGAGTTGTTCCATAAATTTTTACAGTCATGCCAGGCACTGCATACTGATACAATATTTTGGCATCAGATTCTTTCATATTTACACATCCATGTGACATCGTTCGAATTCCAAAACTGTTATGCCAATATGCTGCGTGGATATAGTACAATGGTTTGAAACGTAAATTCCATTTTACATTAGGTAAATCATAATCAGGCCCGACATAACGTTTATTAGGTATCATCCAATCAATAGTGAATTCACCACTCGGCGTAGGGGTCCACGGATTGCCGGTCGAAACAGGAAAAGTGAGTAATACCGTGTTGTTCACGACAAAATACAGCTGCTGACTCGTACGATCGATCTGAATCTCACGAACAAATCGTGTAGTGGTCGTACTATCAATAGGACTGTACCCATGTGCAATTTCTTCAAAATCAGAAAATCCATCACCATCAGTATCTGTTTTTCCTCTATCACTCTGAAATATCCCCTCGATCTCATCGTTCAATCCATCGTGATCATAGTCGTACTCACCCATACGCACCTTGCCCGCTGCAAGCGGCGAATATCCATTTTTTACCTCATCACCGTCAAAAAAACTATCACCATCAGTATCTCCGTTCAATGGATCGGTATAGTACAATGCCTCCTCGCTATCAGTAAGTCCATCACCATCAGGATCCAATGTCTGCTCAGAATGGAGTACCACTGGATCGTAGGCAAAAATTCCGATAACTAAACCAAAAAAAATAACTGTACAAAGCGTGTACTTATATATCAATAATTTCTTTGTACTGAGGGACATATGCTCCTGCTTTAGCGCTTTTCTGAATTAAATCGGCAAACGTGAGTGATGCCTGCTCTTCTCCATGTACACAAAATATTTTTTCAAGAGACTGTTTCGAGCCATTGACCCATCTCTGGAGTTTCGCCTGATCACCATGTCCAGAAAGAGTGGATACATACTCGACAGCACACTCTACCCTAATATCTTGCTTTAGTAAAGTCACTGTCCTGTCACCATCGAGAATCCTTCTACCTGGTGTTCCCTTCGCCTGATACCCGACAAATAAAATAGTTGAATGTGGATCGGGCAAATAACGCAATGCGTGATGTTGAATTCGCCCACCATTCATCATACCCGCACCAGCAATTACCATCTTTGCTCCAGGCATCCGATTGAGTTTTTGTGACTCAAGCTTAGTATAGGTGAATTGTAAATTAGGAAACGCAAAAAAATCATCTCCTGAAAAATATTTTTCTTCTGCATCTGCGTCATAATACTGATGATACTTTGTAAACACACGTGTCGCATCAATAGCAAGCGGACTATCCACAAAAATAGGAATGTGGGGAAGTGTATGATCGTATTCAGCCAAAGTATTCAATTCATATAATAATTCCTGCGTACGTTCCAAAGAAAACGCGGGTACCATAATAGTTCCTCCGCGGGCAACTCCACGTTTTATCGCATTAAGAATTATGTTACGCCGAGACTCGATAGGTTCGTGTAAACGGTCGCCATACGTAGACTCACACAGCAAAATATCAACAGGACCAAGTGCTTCAGTCTCTTTCAAAATAGGTACTCCGTCATTGCCAATATCGCCTGAAAAACCAATTCGCGTACCAAGTGCATTAATCTCGATAAATGCTGAGCCAAAGATATGGCCCGCGTCTTTCCACACAGCAGTCACTCCCCCACCAAGATCAATCACATCGCCATATTCAACTCCCTTAAATAATGCTTGCGAAGCTGCAATATCCTCGTGTTCAAACAATAGAGGATAGTCGAACTTCTCATGATCATATGACATGATAGAAAAAGAATCCTCCCAAATCAGCGGTGTGAGTTCGGTTGTTGCTTTTGTAGCATAAATAGGACCAGAAAAGCCCTGTTTTACTAATTTTGGTATACGCCCGACATGGTCATGGTGTGCGTGAGTGACCAACAATGCATCAATACTTTTGGGATCAAAAGGAAAATCCTCAAAATTTTTACCTTCATTAAAGTCAGATCCCTGAAACATGCCACAATCAATCAAAAACCGTTTATTTTTAATGGTCAATAAATGACACGAGCCAGTCACTTCTCGATTCGCTCCGCAAAATTGTAGTTGCATACTAAAAACTCAAAGCTTAAAGTTCAAAACTAAAAACAATAACCAACAGTTTGAAACTCTCACACAATTACGTAATCAATTTCCCACGGCAAGCTGAAAAGATATCGCCATAGGATGGTCTTGACGCAAGCTATAGGAATAAAACCCTCGTCCCAACTGAGATAACATTTGATTTTAAATTGTAAATTCAAATTTTGAGATTTGATTTCTCAGTTGTAAGTCACATAAATCATATCACACTTTACTCACCACTACCACTGTACTTTTACATCTTTTTTTGTTATCCTATAAAGGATTATTATGCGTGTAGACATCGACCGAATCGAAATTAAAGAACCCCCAATCGAGGAATTGAGCAAAAAACGCTCGTGCCTCTTTCGTGTGGTACTCACAGGATGCGGGTGCTTTGTACTTGCTTTTTTAGTCTCACTGGTAATTCTCAGATTTGCTGTCGGACCACGTACCAAAGAACTCGGTGATATTCCTCCTGAATTCAAAGATATCGTTACTATTTATGATTTTGACGGAGTAGAAAAAATTACGTATACTCCAGGAAAAGAACGTGGAAGAATCATTGAAAGTGCGGGGTACATACCGAAAATAATCATCGCTCCATTTATCATATACTTCGATACCGAATACAAATATATTCCGCTACCTGCACACGAGCGTGCAGAAGCAGGATATTGGGACAAATTCTTTGCTTTTGTAAAAGACCCAATCACCGATCATCGCGACGCGTATCTGCTCGAATGGCAAGCACTGGCAGCCGAAGAAGATTTTATCGAAGAATACTATCGAAAAGGACTAGAAAAACTCGGATTTACTATCAATACTGAGACCAAAGATAAAACACACGTACAATTTTTCTTTTCAAAAGAAGCAGAAGGGATTGAAGGTACCGTCCGTATCGTAGATGAAAAAATTGACGTTGGAACCGATTACGTGTCGCTAACAGTAATTATTCCCTCACCGTGATATTGGATACACAGAGACAGACGAATGCAAATTGCCACATCATGATATAACTAATTATACAGTCTGTTTAAATCAATGTTATATGTCTGTCAAAGAAGTCAAACAAGGTAATCTTACTTGGATTCATATCAGCAGAATTGATCCAGAAGCAATTGAATACTTGAAAAACAATTTCAAATTCCATTCACTCGATATTGAAGATATCAAAACAGAACACCCCACTCCAAAATTAGATGTATATAAAAATTATCTATTTCTCATTGCGCAAGTTCCCCATCTCAAAATTTCAAATGAAAAAATAAGTCCTCACGAGGTCGGTGTGTTTGTCGGCGATGGATACGTAATAACAGTACAAGAATCAAAAAATCGTGAGATCAAAAACCTATTCTACCGTTGCGCAAATAACAGAAAAATTCGACATGAATGGATGGAGAAAGGTCCGGGATTTTTATTATACAATATTCTCAGTGAATTATTTTCAGAAGTTGAGACAAGTCTACGAATGGTAGGAAAACAATTGGCGGTAATAGAAGATGAAGTATATCGCGAAGAAGGACAGACAGTAAGTGAAATCAAACAATTGGGACAACACCGAAGAAATATACATACAGTCAGACGTATCATCGATCCACAGCGTTTTATCATCTCGACCCTATCTCACACAAGAAGGACATTCCTCGATGAATCACTCTCGATTTATTTCGATGACATACGTGACTTGCTCGACCGTTTATGGGTAGTTACCGAATCATACAGTCAGACAAGTGATGGATTACATTGGACTATTGAATCAATCATTAATCAACGAACAACCAAAGTCATCAGTGCACTGACTGTCATATCGGTTGCGTTCATGCCACTCACACTACTCTCGGGTATTTATGGAATGAATATTGATCTCCCACTGGCACATAATTCTGGAATTGTATTCGGAATATTCGGTATACTCTTATTCGGAATCACTATTTTGATATACGCATTACGACGGAAGCGTTGGCTCTAGAGTTCTAGACTACAGTTTTGTGATAAAAAACATACTTTCTTCGAAAATCCACAGTATTACTGGAGCCGCGATTTTGGTCGGAGTCGCTTCATTAATGAGTCGAATTATCGGCATGCTTCGTGACCGAGTTTTTGCGCATTATTACGGCGCAGGAGATATCATGGATGCATATTATGCTGCGTTCAAAATCCCAGATCTTATCTATAGTCTCCTTATTATCGGCGCCTTGTCTGCTGGATTTATCCCCGTCTTTATTGAAGTAATGAAAAAAAATAAAGAAGAATCGTGGGAAGTCGTAAACGGCGTTGTCAACATTCTTGGAATTCTATTGATTATAGTGTCAGGTATCGCAATGTGGCAAACACCAACATTGATTCAATGGCTCACCCCTGGATTTTCGGGAGAAAAACTAGAACTTACAATCACACTGACCCGAGTCATGTTTATCAGCCCAATACTTCTCGGATTAAGTAGTATCTTTGGAAGCGTACTCCAATCCTACAAAGCATTCGCTATTTATTCCCTGACACCCATCATGTACAACATGGGAATTATTGTAGGTGCAATATTCCTCGTGCCATTGATGGGCACCATCGGACTCGCATATGGAGTCGTATTAGGAGCTATCCTGCACCTTGTTATTCAGCTCCCTGCAGTAATAAGACACGGATACATATACAGACCGACACTCCAGCTGCAAAACAAATCAGTACAAACTATTGGGCGACTCATGATACCGCGAATGCTCGGAGCTGCTGCTAATCAAGTAAACGTCATTGCAATCACCGTAATTGCATCAACGATTGGTACGGGGAGTCTGTCCATATTTTCTTTTGCAGATAATTTACAGGCAGTGCCTACCGGAATTATCGGAATCTCATTTGCAATCGCCATATTCCCCACTCTTTCAGAACTTGCAGCAGAAAAAAATATGGAAGAAATGAGAGATAGAATTTCTCGAATCGCACGACAGATCATCTGGCTTATCATTCCACTTACAATATTAATACTCCTCCTACGTGCACAAATCGTCCGTGTGGTGCTCGGTACCGGAGCATTTGATTGGGAAGACACTATTTTGACCGCGCATTGTCTCGCATTTTTCTCTATCTCACTCTTTGCACAATCACTGACTCCGACACTCACACGAGCATTTTTTGCCCTCAAAAATACCTGGACACCGCTTATGACGACGCTTATTTCAGCAGGTATAAATATTGGTATAGGATTATACGCGAGTAGGCACTGGGGAGTACCTGGACTTGCATTTGGTTATTCAATAAGCGCAGTTACACAGACCGCGATACTCTGGACGCTTCTCAGAATAAAATTGGGTTCGCTAAATGAAAATGTGGTACTCAAAACACTCGTAAAAATTTCTGTTGCCGCTGCCGGCATGGGAATCGTAATACAAGCATTGAAATATGTAATAGCCAATTTCGTTGATATGCAAAAATTCTGGGGAATATTTGCCCAAGGATTGATCTCAGGAATAACAGGATTAATAGTCTACGGACTAATCTGTTACCTGGTACAAGTCGAGGAGATGCATATATTTATCGAAAGCTTTAGAAAAAAATGGTTCAAAGTCAAAACTCCTGATCCAGAGATTGGAAGTGTGGAAAAATAAGCAAAAAGCGTAGAACAATAAACAAAGATTTTAACTATCTTTGGTTTTACTTGCTAGTTGTTCCTTGTTTCTTACTTTTTGATTTACAAACAAAAACCCCACACCATTGCTGATGTAGGGTTTACTGTAGGCGACCGCGTGTGCAGTCGCCGTTGCCCTTTTGTTGGGCACATGACCGAAGCGACAGCGCCTCATGGTCTACCAATACAGGAGTTTGTCCTGCAGATGCTCTGGTAAGCCCACGAACTGCACACCATACTTCTGCATGTCGCGAATGAGCTGAGCCACCTCTTCGGTGTCAAAATCCACCGTCGGGGCAAACTCGCCTTCGAGGTTGAAAGTGAGTTGAGGAGTATGACCTCCATCAATCCACTTCAGCTCCATCTTCCGGAAAGGCACTCGTTTTCCTTTCCACCGAAGTTCAGCCTCGTAGAAGGGAGGACGCCCCTCCTCGTCATCATCATACCACCGGAAACTCAGGATCTCCGGTGGATCCTTTGCATAACCAGCCATAGAGGACCCCTCGATTTTGAGATCTACCGCAAAGCACGGTGTAATAAAAACACTATAGCACCTTACAAGTAATGTCAATCCTTGCCTTTTCTATAGAGATACGATAAAATAACCCTAGATAAATAACAAAAAAAATAGCTCAACCTAGCAAAATATCCTTTCAAATTATGAGTGACACGCGAAACTTTTGTATCATCGCTCACATTGACCACGGCAAATCGACCCTCGCGGATCGATTTCTTGAAGTTACCAATACAGTAGAAAAACGTCACATGCGCGCGCAATTACTCGATCAAATGGAACTTGAGCAAGAGCGTGGTATCACAATCAAGCTCCAGCCTGTACGCATGAAATACAAAGGCTACACCCTTAATCTTATTGATACCCCAGGACACGTGGACTTCACCTACGAGGTATCACGATCACTTGCTGCAGTAGAAGGTGCGATTCTTCTCGTTGATGCAAGTCAGGGTGTGCAAGCGCAGACGATCGCAAACTTATATTTAGCAATTGATCAAAACCTTACGATTATTCCGGTCATGAATAAGATTGATTTACCGAATGCTGATCCAGACAAAGTTGCTGCTGAAATTATCCACCTTCTCGGATGCACACGCGAAGAAATTCTTACCTGTTCGGGAAAGACAGGGCAAGGCGTTCCAGAACTATTGGATGAAGTGATTAAGCGTGTTCCCCCACCAGTAGAAACTGCAGACAAACCTGCACGCGCATTGATATTTGATTCGCTCTATGATGACTACCGCGGAATTGTGGCTGCAATAAGAATGAAAGATGGTAGTATGAAAAAAGGAGACCCCGTATTATTCATGGGGACTGGTGCCACTGGAGAAGTATTAGATATTGGGCACTTTGCGCCACAAATGAGTAGTGATGGAATCTTAGAAAATGGGCAAATCGGATATCTCACGAGTGGGGTAAAAGTATTAGGTGATGTGCGTGTCGGTGATACTATTACACTCGCAAAAAACGGCGCGACCGAACAGTTGCCAGGATACAAAGAAGTGAAGCCCATGGTATTCGCCGGCATCTTCCCACGCGAAGGAGATGATTACAAAATGCTTCGTGAAGCAGTCGACAAACTGAAACTGAGTGACTCAGCACTCTTCTACGAACCAGAACACTCACAAGCACTTGGATTTGGATTCCGATGTGGACTTCTCGGCATGTTGCATCTCGAAATTTTCCAGGAACGCCTGAAACGTGAATTTGGACTTTCCATTATTGCGACCATCCCAAGTGTTGCCTATCACGTATACAAAACTAATGGAGAAGATCTAATTATTAAAAGTCCCCAAGATTTACCCGAGGTTCAAAAAATTGAACATATCGAAGAACCATGGATGACAGTCGACATTATTACCCCTCAAGAATACATCGGTAATATCATGGGGCTAATTGCCGAGCGAAAAGGAATATACAAAAATACTGAATATTTGAGCACTGGCGCAGGGACTCGTGCGATGCTTCACTATGATATGCCACTCGCCTCGCTCATCACTGACTTTTATGATAAACTGAAGTCTGTTTCGAGTGGATACGCCAGTCTCAATTATGATTACAAAGAATATCGTAAAGCAAATGTTGTGAAACTCGATATCATGATTGCAGAAGAAGCAGTGGAAGAACTCGCAACACTTGTCTGGGAAGACGACGCACACCGAGCAGGTAAAAAAATTGTGGAAGTATTGAAAGATACACTAGACCGCGAACAATTTGTGATTAAAATCCAGGCTACCATTGGAGGAAAAATAGTTGCAAGCGAACGCATCTCAGCACTCCGAAAAGATGTAACTGCAAAACTATATGGTGGAGATGTAACTCGAAAAAATAAGCTTCTAGACCGACAGAAAAAAGGAAAGAAAAAAATGTTGAGTATGAGTAAAGGAAAAGTGAATATTCCGACTGAAGCGTATTTGGCAGTTCTAAAGAGATAACCCAAGCCACCCTAGAAAACTTAGTTAACTTGAGTCACTTAATAACACATATGTACGGAAATAAAAAAATAAAACTTCTCTGGACTATCATCTCGATCATTGCAGTATTTGCAATGCTCTTCTTCACCATCATGCCAGCTTTCTACTACTAGAATAGTAAGAAAGTTCATAGCCAATAGTTCATAGGAAAATACAGAATACAAATTTGTATTTACTATTGGCTTTCTTGCTTTCTCCCTATGAACTACCCCATATATGCAAAAAAAATGGGTCGTCCAACCAGACCCTCCGCAACAATTTATGGACGAGCATCCTGAGCTACTACCCATTGTAGCCCGTTTGCTATACCATCGAAATATCCATACTCAAAAAGAAATAGACGAATTCTTGAATCCTGATTACGAACGAGATATTTACGATCCGTTTCTTTTTCAAGATATGGAAAAAGCGATTGCTCGAATTTTTTCAGCACTGGAGAAAAAAGAATCAATTATCGTGCACGGTGATTATGACGCCGACGGAGTCTCTGCTTCGGTAATCTTAGTATCTACACTCCGAGCACTCGGAAGTACGACAACAGATGTATTCATCCCTCATCGGGAACGGGATGGCTATGGGCTAAACATGAACACAGTCGAAACTTTTATCAAAAAAAAGATACACCTAGTAATTACCTGTGATTGCGGCGTGAGTAATGTAGCCGAAATTATCAAATTACAGGAAGCTGGAATTGACGTAATTGTGACCGATCATCACGCGGTGCCAGAAATTCCCCCACCAGCAGTAGCAATCATTCACCCCAAAGTACCAGGAGAAAAGTACCCTGATAAAAATCTTGCCGGCGGTGGTGTAGCATTCAAGCTTGTACAAGGACTCATGCGCAAACACAAAGAATTACACGCACTACTTCCAAATGGAAAGAGTCATGAATCTCACGAAAAATGGCTACTCGATATGGTGGCAATTGCCAGTGTAGCAGACATGGTCCCGCTTATTGGCGAATCACGTACACTCACCAAATACGGACTTATTGTGCTCAATCATACTCGACGATTGGGCTTGCAAAAATTATTACTGGAAGCACGTTTTCACCAAGAAGGCGACGAAAAAAGAAAAGAAATCACTACGGATACCATTGGTTTCCAGATTGCACCACGTATTAATGCTGCAGGAAGAATGAATCACGCAGTCACTGCGTTCAATCTTATGATAGCAGAAAAAGGTACCGACGCGATTGATCTAGCTTTTGAACTCAATAACAATAATCAAGATCGTCAAAAACTCACCGAAGAACTAGCAAAAGATGCAATCAAACAAGCAGAAAAAAACAAAAATGCACCAGTTATTATTACCTACGGGGTCGGATGGTCGCCCGGACTAGTAGGGTTAATTGCGGGACGACTCAAAGAAAAATATCATAAACCCACAATTGTGTGCGCCGAAAATGAAGGAAGTGTTGTTGCCTCTGGCAGAAGTATTCCGGGATTCAATATGATTGAAACACTCCAAGAAATGCCTGAATATTTTCTCAAATTTGGAGGACACCCGATGGCGTGTGGATTTACATTAATTTCAAAAGAAAAATTCGAAGATTTTAAACGGGCAATCAATAAAGCATATATTGAAAAAACGAGCGGAAAAGATGTCACGCCAAGCTTGTTCGTAGATGCAGAAATTGACCTCGAAGAGGTGAGCTGGGAATTATTTGATATACTGGATAAATTCAAACCTTTTGGTGTAGCAAATGAACAGCCGCGATACCTCGCTCGTGAAGTCACCGTGCACCAACTCCAACCTGTAGGAAAAGAAGGAAAACATCTTCGCATCATGGTAAAACACAAAACGCACAAAATCAAAAAAACGATTGGCTGGGGACTGTGCAATGGTGATACAAATTGGGGTGAGGTCTTGAAACCAGGAGACAAAATTGATATGGTATTTGAAATCGATGTAAATGAATGGAACGGAAATCGTGAGTTACAGTTAACCATCGTAGATTTAAAAAAAAGTACATCCGAACTTACGAACTAACACCGAAAGTACGAAAAAAAATCGTACTTTCGTAATGGATTTCGTAAGTTCGCACATAACGGTACAAAGTAATCAATCCATATGAAACTAACAATTTATACCGACGGTGGCGCTCGTGGAAATCCAGGTCCAGCAGCAACTGGAGTAGTCATCAAAGATGATACAGGGAAAAAAGTAAGTGCATTTGGTGATTACCTAGGCAAACAAACTAATAACTACGCGGAATACATTGCAATTATTTCTGGACTCAAAAAAGCACTAGAACTGGGAGCCGACGAGGTAGAATGTATTGCAGATAGTAAACTAGTGGTAGAACAATTAAACAGACGGTGGAAAGTAAAAGAACCAACATTACAAAAATTATTTATTGAAGCATGGAATGTGTTACAAAAATTCAAACGAGTGAGGATTACACATGTATTGCGAGAAAAAAATAAAGAAGCCGATGCAGAAGTAAATCGCGTACTTGATGGTAAAGCATACTAAATTGACAATATTTTGAATAATAAGATACTATACATTTATTATTCTTAAGGAGGAATTATATGGGAGAAAGTAATATAGCTGAGCCAATAGCACAGCTTCAAATAGACATGTCTGAAGTTAAAGAAACAGCAAAAAAGACAGTTGAAGCCGTGGATACATTAGACGGGACAGCGGATAGAATGGCAATCGCAATCGTTAATCTACAGACTGATGTTTCTGAGATTAAAGAAACACTTAATGAATTGCCCAGTAAAGCAGACTTTAATTCATTAATAACAGCACAAGATGACGTACTTGGGGCATTAAAAATAGTTACAGCTGAACTGGCAGCGACTAACCATGCGATACTCAGACATGAAGACAGAATAGTAAAACTTGAAAAAGAAGTCTTTCCAGAAAAACATACGCACCTCGCATAAAATAAATCCTCCTTAACCAGGAGGATTTATCTTGCTACTTACAACTTATTATTTATAACTCCATCTTCAACTCTTCAATCAATTTTCTAGCAGCCTTGGAAATTTTCTTGGGTACATCAAGTTTTACATGTACATAATGATCCCCTCTTCCTGAGCCATGCAACCTGGTAATCCCCAATCCTTTGAGCCGAATCACTTGTCCTGCTTGCACACCTTCAGGCACTGCAATTTTCTTCTCTCCATCAAGCGTTTCTACCGCAACCGTATCACCGAGAACTGCCTGCGGATAGGTGATGGTGATTTCACTATGAACATCATATTCGTCCCGTTCCCAGCCTTTGTGATCTCGTACATGTACTCGCACATATAAATCACCTGGTTGTATTCCAGCTCCACCACTCTCCCCTTTTCCGCTCAATCGTACTGCCTCACCTTCAGAAATTCCCGCAGGAATCTTTACCATATATTTTGATTCAGAACGGATCACCCCGTCTCCTCCACAATGTTTACATCTCTTCTCAGGGGTTTTTCCAGCCCCACCACATCGTGGACACGCAACTGCAGTCTGCATAGCACCGAGTATAGTCTGTTGCACTCGTCGAACTTGCCCCGAACCCTTACATTCTTCACAATTATTAAGCTTACTTCCAGGCTCAGCGCCAGATCCAGTACACACATCACATGCATTATTTTTGGTAAGTTTAATTTCTCGATCAATACCAAATGCAGCATCTTTGAAATCTAATTCAATATCTACCTGAATGTCATTTCCTCTACGTTGCCGAGATGATCTACCACCACCAAATCCAAACGCCTCACCAAAAATATCAGAAAAATCAAACCCGCCAAAATTACCACTAAATCCTCCTTGGGCTCCACCCTGACCGCGGGTAGCACGCATAAAGTCATCCCAACTCATGCCACCACCAAATCCACCCTGCTGATTGAAATCAGCACCATACTGATCATACTGTTTCCGCTTCGTCTCGTCTCCGAGTACCTGAAAAGCCTCGTTCACTTCTTTGAACTTTGCCTCGTCTCCACCTTGTTTGTCTGGATGATACTTATGCGCAAGCTTACGAAATGCTTTCTTTATTTCTTCAGCAGATGCAGTTTTTTCAACTCCGAGAATTTTGTAATAATCTTTTGATGACATAATTAAAACTATTCGCTTCGATCAAGTTTTGCAACATTAAACACTACACCAAACGATTTGCAATAAATAATTACACTATTATATTTGGCAAAATCAACATCACTTGGAATTTCGTAATTTTGATTTCCCTTATTCCCCTTCAATTCACCCAATTCCACATAATCCCCCAAATCAGCTTTTCCCTTTACATACGTACTAGGTGAAAGAAGTACACGCAAATCAGGACCATTCAATACATCAAGATTCTCCAATCGAAGTATTAATTCACTATCGCCCAGAGTGATGACCTTTGCATCCCCCGTACCCTCATGTGCCACCTCTACGAATGTCCCTGTCGCCACTTCTCTGAATTCAGAATCAGGCATAGAATCAGACATTTCTTTTCCCTGATCACGCATTTCCATCATAGCGCTACCATAATCACCCCGTACCTCCACATCCGGAATCTGTTCTGTAACATTACTTTTTTTGGAAACAAATGGAATATCTTCAATAACTTCCTTATCAATAAACAATGGAGAAATGAGCCAATACGCAATACCGACTCCTACCAAGCCTGCAACTACAGTGATAATTCGTGTTTGTTTGGTCATATAAATATGTAAGAAATAACCAGCCAGGGGTACTCCCTAGCTAGTATTAGTCTACCATTATTTCTTGTCATCTACCACTTCTCCTTCAATTGGGCCTTCATCTTTTTTATTCTCTTCTGTATTTGTATTATTTGTTCCTTGTTCCTTGTCTTTTGTTCCTTGCTGCTCCGCAGCATACATCTTCGCACCCACCACTTGAGCAGCTGTGGAGAGTTCATCTCCCGCTTTCTTAATTGCGTCAATGTCATCTGCATCTTTTACTTCCTTAACTTTTGCAAGTGCGTCAACCACTTTCTGCTTTTCTTCATCAGTGATACTGACTTTCTTCTCTTCAATTTCTTTCATCATTTTTTCTGTAGTATACACCATGGTGTCTGCAGTATTTCTTGCATCAATCAATTCACGCTTTTTCTTATCGTCAGCTGCATGAACCTCTGCGTCTTTCTTCATCTTCTCAATTTCTTCTTTAGAAAGTCCAGATGATGCTTCAATTCTAATTGATTGTTCTTTTCCAGTTGCTTTATCCTTTGCTTTTACATTGAGAATTCCATTCGCATCTACATCAAATGTTACTTCGATCTGTGGCACTCCGCGAGGAGCTGGTGGAATTCCGTCGAGAATGAATCTACCGAGAGTTTTATTATCAGCAGCCATTTCACGCTCACCCTGGAGTACATTGATTTCTACACTCGGCTGATTATCAGCTGCAGTAGAAAATACCTGAGTTTTACTTGTAGGAATCGTGGTGTTTCGCTCAATAAGTTTGGTCATCACACTTCCCATGGTTTCAAGACCAAATGACAATGGAGTCACATCAAGAAGAAGAATATCTTTTCCAAGATCTCCCTGCAATTGCCCTGCCTGAATCGCAGCGCCGACAGCGACTACTTCATCAGGATTTACACTTGCATTTGGTTTTTTACCAAAAAATTCTTCCACCTTCTTTTGAACCAATGGCATGCGAGTCATACCACCGACCAAAATTACTTCTTGAATATCTTCTTTTTTGATTCCAGAATCTTCAATCGCTTTCTTGACCGGGATCATGGTATTTTCTACGAGGTCCATTACCAATTCTTCAAGCTTCGCTCGGCTCAATCGCAAATTCAAATGCTTTGGTCCTTCTGCTCCAGCGGTGATAAATGGTTCATTTACTTCTGTTTCTGGAGTACTTGATAATTCTTTCTTTGCTTTTTCAGCAGCATCTTTGATACGTTGCAATGCAAGCGGATCTTTCGATAAATCAATTCCTTCAGTCTTCTTGAATTCTTCAAGAATCCACTGGATAATTCGCTGATCAAAATCGTCTCCACCGAGATGTGTATCCCCATTCGTCGATTTTACTTCAACCGTAGAATTCCCATCTTCATGATCATGTGAGATTTCAAGAATAGAAATATCAAAGGTTCCTCCACCGAGGTCATACACCGCGATTTTCTGATCTTTTGATTTATCAAATCCGTATGCAAATGCTGCAGCAGTAGGTTCATTGATAATACGTCGCACCTTCAATCCTGCGATTTCTCCTGCATCTTTTGTTGCCTGTCTCTGTGAATCGTCAAAATACGCAGGTACCGTAATTACTGCTTCTTCTACTTTTTCTCCCAATTTTTCTTCTGCATCAGCTTTGAGTTTACGCAAAATCATTGCAGACACTTCCTGTGGAGTATAATCCTGATCTCCCATTTTCACCTTCACCTTATCTCCATCAGCGACAATCGCAAATGGTGAGTGTTTGCGTGTCAAATCAACTTCAGAATCTTGCGGTCTGCGACCAATAAGACGCTTAACAGAATAAATGGTATTCGTCGGATTCGTCACAGCCTGACGCTTTGCAAGCTGTCCTACCAAAATTTCTCCAGCCTTCGTCTTTGCAACGACAGATGGAGTGGTTCTATTTCCTTCCTTATTCTCAAGTACCTTTGGCTGACCTCCTTCGATAATAGAGACACAGCTATTGGTGGTTCCGAGATCGATTCCTAATATTTTTGGCATATATATTTAGTTAATTGGTTGATTGATTAATATATTTATAAATATGATATTCCACTTCATCAAGCTCTTGCCCTCCCATACCAGTTTCCTTATATTCTTTTTTGATAACCCCTCCCAATGATTCAGCTATTTTTCGACTTCCCATATTTCGTCTGTCCACCGGATATGTGAGATATTCATATTCCAAATGTTTATCAGCCCATTCTTTTAATCCAGTCACAGCTTCTTTCCCATATCCATTACTATGTGCACTTTTTTTAATCCATATCCCGGGTTCGGGAGTTTTTGTATCAACATTGTTTAACCCACCGCAACCAAGAAATTCACTATCTTCTTTTTTTAAAATTACGATCTGCAGAGTTTTACCATTTTTTAATTCTTGCTCTGAAGTCGCAATAAACTCATCCGTTTCTTCAATCTTATCTGGCGATTTTGGAAACATAAATCCCGTAATCTCCGGAGTAAACTCTCGAAATATCTCTTCCCGATACTGAGAAGTTATAGGTACCAGCCTCAGCCGCTCAGTTTCAATTATTACATTTGATAAATCCATATACTAAATTTTTTTCACCATTACATATTCACATACCGCATACCCATTTGACTCATAAAATTTTTTAGCCCTACCATTCTCACCTACAACTGTTAGATCTACACAATCACAACCTGCATTCCTCAAAAAATCTTCCATAGCCTGTACAATTTGTTTCCCTATATGTGCTCCACGGTATTTTTCATCGACAAACAACTCGACAAAGGAACCATATTTCAAAACAGGATTTTCCAATAGCTGAGCCTTAGAGGGAACTTCCACAGTACACGCCCCAAAACCCATCACTTCCGTATCATTACATGCTACGAATATCTCACCCTGCTTTTCAGTAATCTGTGTTATCATCTCAGCAACCTTTAATTTACCGTAGCCGAGTCCTTCTATACTTTTTCGTTTAGGATCTATAGAAATCAAATATGTCTGAAAATCTTCCATCAATTTTTCCAATATCGGAATATCATTTTCTGCATATTCTCTAATTTGTATCATAATTTTTTATCCTTTTATTTTACCCCCTCAGCCCTCCCCTCGATTCACGTACAGGTTGTACAGACGAGATACTGAATCAAGGTAGAGCGGCTCAAGTATCAATCCCAACGATTGATTGTCTCAAAGTATATTAGTTGTTATTTCTTAGTCTTATTCACAATCTTCACATTTACTTTTTTCTTCTCTACTGATTCCGCCTTTGGACACGTAATTTTCAATATGCCATTTTCAAATTCTGCCGATACATTGTTCTCCTCGACCTCAGTCGGAAGTGGTACCTGGCGGAAAAAAGAACCACTACGAACTTCTTTACGATAATAATTTTTCTCCTCGATCTCATGTTCACGTTTATGCTCGCCTTTGATCGAGAGTACACCATTTTCCACACTTACCTCCACTTCTTCAGGATTGATTCCTGGAAGTTGAGATTCTACGACGACCGCTTCTTTGGTCTCATAGATGTCTACTGCCGGAATAAATCCACGTTGCGCAAGTGTATTGTTGCTGGTAACAGAGGGAAGAGAGCGCATCATTTCTTCCATCTCAGCAAACGGATCCATAGGGATCCAGCGTGTAAGAGACATATGCTGTTCTCCTGTATTCAACACACACCGTTCGATATGCGTTGAAATTAAAGCGGTGAATAATTCGTCATTCCCGCGAAAGCGGGAATCCAGATGAATTCTCTGGATACCTATTTCCGCAGGAATGACATAAAAACTATTGGCTTTCTTGTTATTGACTATGAACTATTTTGATACAACCACCTTTGCCACCTTGATTACTTTCCCCTTCATCATGTATCCGGATTCCACAGCTCTGATAATTGATCCATGCTCAAGTTCACTCTCTTCTTCGGTTACCGCATCATGGAGATGTGGATCAAATTTTCCTTCAGTCTTGATCTCCTCAACTTGATGATTTTTCAGTACATCTTCAAACTGTTTTTTTATAAATCCAATACCATTCACCCAATTCTGCACTTTCTTATGAAACTCGTCTCCCCCATCAAGCTCTGGATGATGAGCAAATGCTTTCTTGAAATTATCGTAGATTGGGATAAACTCAGATAAAATTTTCTCTTCGCTCCAATTAAACAATTCAAGTCGGTTTGTTTCCATTTCTTTTTTCAAATTCTGATAATCCGCCACTGCACGCTGCCAGCCTGTCTTATATTCCTCACACTCATGCTGTATTTTCTCCATATCAGATACTGCCCCAGTGTCTTCTTGCGGTTGTTGTACTGGTGAAGCTTGTTTGTCGCTCATAAATAAATATTTAGAATAGATCATGAGTAAAATTCAATAATGTGACAGCGCGATTGTATCTCATACGCAATGGTCCCAATATTGCAATGACAGCCCGATGGTCCAATTTTGTACCAACCACACTGCACATGGTACCAAATGGATTTTCTGAGCCAATAGAAATATGTGGCGTCACCGTATCATACGTTGCATATAGCTCAGGCATCACCTCTTCACATGCATCGAATATTCCGGAGACTGATACTGTAAACGAATAATCCTGAAATTCTGGCTGTGAGAAAAAATGTGAAATGCCTGTGTAGTACAGCGAATCTTTTCTAAAAGATACAATCACAGCGGTACCGCACATCTCTGATACAATACGTGCAAACATCTTGAGCTTCTGATCAAATCCCTGCTGATCAGTAAACGCGGACATAATTTTATCTGATATTTTTTTTCCCATCACTTCGGGTTTCATCAGATGATCGACATAATATCGATAACCTTTCTCAGTTGGAATCCGTCCAGACGATGTATGTGGGTGGGTAAGCAACCCTTCTTCCTCGAGCTCACGCATCTCATTTCGAAGTGTCGCGCCAGAGACCTCGAATGTAGCATCTTCAGATAACAACTTTGACCCGATTGGTTCGGCATCTCTGATATATGCTTCAATAATATAGGTGAGGATAGCCTCTTTACGTGGGGTCAACATAATTGTCACTCTTAATCTCTGAGTGATAATATAGCACTACAAAAAAGAGGCGTCAAGGGCCTCTTTTAAATAAAAAAATAGAAAATACATTATGCAGCTTCTTCTACCGATTTTTCTCTAGAAATGCGTTGTTTTTGAGGCATATCAATTTCAAGTAACACTGCGGTCATATCATCAGGCTTTGCTCTTAAATTTCCATCTTCTTTTCCAAACTCAGAACTACGCTCATATGCAGCTTCCACTAATTTTTTTGTATCAGTAGTCTCATCAATAATCCGACTAATTTCACCAATAGTTAGGTTATCATGAATACCATCACTGGTTAATAAAAATTTATCTCCAGGAGAGATGCCACGAACAATGACAATGTCTACATAGTTTGGTCGAATATTAGTAACACCAAGTGAACTGGTAATTACATTCCTATTTTTACTTTGTGCAAATACGTTTGTACCATCAGGAGTACTATAGTCAGATCCTCCCCAATAATCCAATTCATCATCAAAAGATTTTGTTGCAGCATCAACAAAGCTCAAATTATTTACAAAAACATTTTTTTTACCCTGGCGATCCATGAATTCTTGATATTGTTTATTATGGTCACGTGTGAGCCTACGAACATTGCCCTTACTTATATGATACAATCTACTGTCGCCAACATTTCCAACCACACCATAAAACTCTTGGTTTTTGGGATTACGTAAAAATTTAATCACCGTGGCAGTAGTGCCTGGCGCTGTATCGCGCTCATCTTCTTTTAACTTACAAATTTCAGTATGAGCTTCTTGAATTAAAGAACGCATCTTTTCAATTGCCTCATTTTCGTTTAATTCAAACGGAAGAGAATCAAAACCTTTTTCAAATATAGTTCTTGCGATTTCAGAAGCAATTTTACCACCTTCAGCGCCGCTTACACCATCAAACACTGCATAGAGTTGATGTTCTGGATCAGAAATTAAACCATCTTCATTTTCATCGTGATTATCACCTTTTCTACTTTCAGCATTACTCAAAAACTGCGGAATTTCTTTCTTTTCATTTGCTCGTTTATGTTCTAATTTAGCACCTCCAAACAATCTTTTAAAACTTTCAACAAATGCCATAATCGCGTACATTAAATAAACAAAACACTGCCTTCTTAATGATGCCCGCCATGTTCATCTTTATGCGATGCATCTCCCCCACTTGCAGCAGATACCTGAGAAATTTCACTGAGAAGAATGTTTTCTACATAAATACCGCGTGGATAAAAGATACGTTCGAGTTCATTTTTAATCTCAGTTTCGACAGAATCACGCTTGGCTCCGACCAAATCTTCATAACTAAATCGGGTGACGACCATTCGCATACGACTACGAATGGTGGGGCGGATAATTTTTTCGACAAAATCCTCACCAATTGTCTGCCAAATCATCGGGATCTGATGAATGTCAAGTCGAAGAAGAATCGTTCCTTCTACTGCAATTCGCTTGTTATCATGAGTTACCGCAGCAATTGGAATATCCCCCATTGCTTTCTGATTTCCGCTATTAAACTGGCGAGAAATACCGTATTCCAATGTTTGGGTATTAAAAAGTTTCGCTTTCTGCCAAAAAGGAATTTTGAAATGAAGTCCTGGTGTCAACACCTTCTTCAACACTCCTCGTCCAAGATCATACACACACGCGACATATCCCGGTGGTACATAGATAAATAGCCCCTTGAGGACGTCCTCCATGACAAACGAGTACATTAACTTATCAAGTGATGAATCAGCCATATAAAATATTAATGATGAGTATCATGATTTTCTGTCTTTTTTGGCTTCATTGCAGAGTGCAATAAAGGGTTCACTATAGCAGAAAATACAATAGAGGTCAATACAAAGAGGGATTTTACCATAGGAAGTATCCAGAGCAAATAGAACGTTGCCAATGGAAACAGGATAAAGTAAAAAAGATCTGATTTCGTAGGCGCACGTCTACTCCTTCTAACTTCAAAATAAATCTCTACGAGCATCAAGGTCCCGACGATTCCTGACCATATAATATCATGTGTAGTCCCTAAATTGAAGCCATAAAACACCGTATTAATCGTTCCTGGAAAATCCACCCAATCATAGAGATACTTAATCAGTTTTTCCCCGGTAATTCCGCGCCAAAACACTTGATAGAGCAACACCAACACCAAGAGTTGGAGTGCAAGACCGAGTGTTTTTGCCCACGGATGTACTTTCCTCACTTTAATAAGCTTCCGAATTTGCTCTTTTCGAAGAATAGGATCAAATTTGAAATCCTGTCCCATTTTTTCAATTTCAGAAGCCAGCTCATCATTCTTTACCCGATTGTACTCTGCAATAATCGATAATGGAAGCAACAAAATACGAAGTGCCAATGTGAGCAATATTACTGCCCAGCCGAGATTGTGATCTGTAACATTATTGTATAGCCAAATAAGAACATTGAACAATGGCTGGTAAAGAATGTCGTTCCAAATAAAAGCTAACATAATGGTCTAAGTATAGCGCTAAAACACCTGCCAATGCAAGCCAGGTGTCTACTCTTTGCGCAGTGCCTCAATCGGATTCAATTCTGAAGCTTTTCTCGCAGGGTATAGCCCAAAGAGAATTCCAACCGCCATAGAAAATCCAACCGCAATAATAATCGAGGTAAGCGACACGCCAAATTTCCAGGTATATCCAGCTCCCTGTGCAATCAGCGCAATACCATAAGCAAGAATAGTACCAATAATCACCCCGACGACTCCCCCCGTACCCGTAATAGTGAGTGCCTCAGTAAGAAATTGCCATAGCACATGCCCACGAGTGGCACCGAATGATTTGCGTAGTCCTATCTCAAACGAACGCTCAGCAACCGATACATACATGATGTTCATAATACCGACACCTCCGATTACCAAGGAAATTCCAACTAACGCAATGAGTAAAATAGTAATTGAGGAAATAACCCCACCCAGAATATCTGCGGCCTCATCCATGGTATTAACTGCAAAATCATCTTTGATCGGATCATCAATATCATGTTCGACACGCAAAATTTCAGTAATTTCCTCTTGTGTATCTTTCGAACGCGAAGGATCTACCATTTTTGCTACAGCAAATGAAATATAATCAACACCTAAGATTCTTTTTTGCATGGTATTGAGTGGGACAAAGATTTGGTCATCAAGATCCATAAAGAATGCGGATCCGCGCTCTTCCATCACGCCAACTACTTTAAATTTTTTACCGCGTATTGAAATGCTTTCCCCAATCGGATCAGCCCCATCGAATAAAGAGTTCCATGACTTATACCCCAACACCGCCACCTGTGCCAATCCATAGTCCTCCTCGCGTGAAAAAAATCTCCCCATAATCACCTCGGTACCATCGACTTCCGGTGCTTCATAGCTGATGCCAGATACAAAAGACTTTTGTATATTCTCATTATATGAAACCACTTCTTGTCCCATGATTGACCCATAGACATGGGAAATATTCGTAGACTTTTTGATAGCATCAAGATCAGAATTTTTAAAAGTAGTAATGACAATTCCTTGCGCTTGTCCGGTGGCATTTTCATTCGAACTTTTATCAGTGCTTGGAACTTTGGTCTCTATTTCAATAATGCCAGTTCCAAAAGTTTCAAGCTGTCCTGATACTAATGTCTCAAGCCCATACGAAGCGCTAAACACCACAATAACAAGCGCAATTCCAATACTCATTGAAAGCACAGTCAAAATAAATCTGACTTTTTGCTTTAACAGTGATTGAAATGCGAAAATGAGTGAAATAGGTACTGACATACAATTATTCGTAACGTAATGCTTCAATAGGATTCAACCGCGCAGCTCGACGGGCAGGCGCAACACCAAAAAGTAATCCCACAAATCCAGACACACCAATACCGATAAGAATTGAAGGCACTGATAATACAAAATCCCACTCAGTGTAACCCAAAAATTGTACAACAACTGAAATAAGAAAAGAAATCCCTGTGCCAATAATAATACCAAATATACCCGCAATTGAAGTAACGACGATGGTCTCAATCAAAAACTGCAGTAGAATATCTTTGCTCTTTGCACCAATTGCCTTCCGAAGTCCAATTTCTCGAATTCTTTCTTCAACAGAGACAAGCATGATGTTCATAATACCAATACCGCCCACAATAAGTGCAATCCCAGCTACAGCTGCAAGAAAAAATTTAATTGCATTAGTAATCGTGAGAAGTGCTTCTGCACCTTCTTTTTGTGATCGCACATCAAAATCAACAGGTTCATTTGATTCGATATCATGCCGATCACTGAGAATCGCGGTAATATCATCAATTGCAGCCGTGGTATTTTCAGTAAAATCAACTTTGGCTCGAGCAAAACTCACATGATGGATTCCGAGCAAAAGTGATTGGGCCGTAGTAATCGGTATATAAATTTGGTTATCTTGATTTGAAAATCCGACCGATCCTCGCTCGACCATCACACCAACTACTCTAAAATTCTGCTTCTCAATTTTTACCATCTGTCCAATAGGATCTTGGTCTGCAAATAAATTTCGAGATACATCAGAACCCAAGACTGCTACACGTTGTAGAGTCTTCTCATCTTCGACTGAAAAAAATGCTCCAGACTGAACTCGAGTATCTTCGACTTCAGGAAGAGACGCGGACACACCAATAAAGGTAGTGTCTGCCTTATTGCTCTCCCATGTGGCGGTAGTATTTCCACGGACGTACCCTGTCGCTGCAACAATATGAGGTGATCGCGCGGAATCCTTAATCGCATCAATATCATCACTCGTCAGTGTAGTAATCACAATACCCATGACAGATACAGGTGGCCCGTCATCATCGCCATTACCCGGAAAGATAGAGATCAGGTTTGAACCGACTTTTTCGACTTGACCCAAAATAATTCCCTGTGCACCGCTACCAACCGAAATAATCAAGATAACGGTAGACACTCCAATCATGATTCCAAGCATCGTTAAAAACGACCGCATCTTATTTTGCAAAAGTATACGAAGTGATGATCGAATTAAATCTCTAAAATTCATATTACTTTTTTAGCTCAGCACCTTCACGTGCGAATTGTCTATTCTTCACCTGTTCATCTCCAATAATAAGCCCATCTTTGACCCTAATAATTCGCTCTGCATGTTCCGCAGTATATTTTTCATGTGTTACCAAAATAATCGTATGCTTTTGTTTAATATTGAGTTCCTGCAAAATTTGCATTACTTGAAGACCTGATTTTGAATCCAAATTTCCAGTCGGCTCATCAGCAAAAATAACCGAGGGGTTATTTACCAATGCACGTGCAATCGCAACACGTTGCTTCTCTCCCCCCGAAAGCTGATTGGAATAATTTTTAATTCGATGAGTCAATCCGACAGACGCTACTGCTTCAGTCGCTCGAGCAATTCGTTCGGTACGACTCATCGGCAAATACATAAGCGGGAGCATGACATTATCAAGAACAGATGTTCGTGGGAGTAGATGAAATGCCTGAAATACAAAACCAATATTATGCGCGCGCATATAGGCGAGACTATCATCAGTCAAAGAACTAATATCCGTACCGTCGAACAGATACGTTCCACCCGTAGGAGTATCAAGAAAACCCAAAATATGCATAAGTGTGGACTTCCCTGAACCCGACGGACCCATAATAGCAACGAATTCTCCGCTATTAATTTCAAGATTTATACCAAACAGAACCGGAGTTGAAATTTCCTCATTCTGATATTCTTTTTTCAAATCAATGGTTTTAATTAATGGCATACAATATAGGTAGTTATTCTCTTTATGTAGTAGATGTACTATCTTTCGAAAGAAATTCCCATTCTGCTGCGGCTGCTAGGCATTCCTCCTTAATCTGTTCGAAATATTCTCGTGCAGCATCATATTCATTTGGAATTTCACCATCGAGAATCGCATTCTCAATCCGTTTCTTTATCGCGCCCACGGTAGGTCCGGCTTTCAACCCCGCCCGTTCCATAATTTCTTCACCACGTAGCGGTGATTGAAACGCACGAAGCTTGTCTTTCTCCATGACTTGAGCAATCCGTTGTTCGAGAAAATCATAATTCTTCAGTCTCTTTTTCAATTTATAAGGATTACCCGTGGTAATATCACTTCGACACAGGGTCAACAAATCACTGAGTCTATCTTTGAGATTCACAATCAGACGACGAACAGGGCTATCAGTAATTCCCTCATCCATAAGTGCAATAGGTTGTTGGTGCCAGCGAACAAGCAATGCAACATATTCAATGTCTCCTTTACTCATTCGGAGTCGACGCCCCACATCTCGCACAATTTTTCTCCCCAAATGTTCATGCATATCAAAAGCCCATCCACGTCCAGGAATAAATGATTTTGTCCCCGGTTTCCCGATATCATGCATGAGTGCAGCAAAACGTAAGAGCGGATTATTCGTACGTTCAGAAATATTATCAACAACTTTAAACGTATGCACCAAATTATTTTTATGTTGGTGGCCATACAATTCTTCAACACCATTGAGTTCGCTCACTTCGGGAAGAAATTCATTGATAAGGCCTGTGTGGTACAAAATCCATAATCCTACAGAAGGAACTGGTGTTGCCAACAACTTAAAAAATTCTTCACACACTCGCTCCCTTGAAACAATCTTCAATCGTTCCCGATTACGTGCAATTGCATCATATGTGTGTTCCTCGATAGTAAACCCAAGCTGCGATGCAAATCGTGCAGCACGGAGCATACGAAGCGGATCTTCAGAGAATGTCACATCTGGATCAAGCGGTGTTCGGAGTATTTTTTTTTCAATATCAATTGCTCCATCAAAGGGATCAATAACCTCGGATGATAGACCGGCGGAAGTGATGGGAATTGCAATCGCATTGACCGTAAAATCTCGACGTCTCAAATCCTCTTCCAACGTAGTTGCAGAAACAATTGGTTTTCGAGAAACCTGATCATAGCGTTCACTACGAGCACCCGCGAATTCAAGTTCAAATGACGTGTCAGTTTTGCCATCAGCAGTTTCAGTAGTATACACATAGCGCGCAGTATCAAAATCAGAAAACTCGACCAGACTTCCTTCATGCGCGACACGCTCATCAAAGGCACGCGCGAATTCAATACCGCTTCCTTCAATCACAATATCGAGATCTTTTACCGTTTCACGATGCATCAACATGTCACGTACAAATCCGCCCACTGCATACGCATGGTTTTTTCTCTCGTCAGAGAGCTTTCCAATAGTGAGACATATTTTCGTAAGATCGATCATAATTCCACGGGTATTCGAAGACAATGTAAACCAACATTCAAACTACGACTGTCAGAAAACTACGATTACACAGCTTTTTCGCGAATTACAATCTCTTGACCCACCTCTAAGCCAGAAATAATTTCAATCAAACCATCGTCTCCCCGAAGTCCAGTCACCACTTCTACTTCCCGCACCTGACCATTCTCCAAAATACGCACAAACTTTAATCCACCCTCAGAGCGGATTGCTCGCTGAGGAATAAACAGTGCATCCTCTTTGCTCTCAGTAAAGAATACCACATCAGCAGTCATTCCATTCAATATTTGATAGCCCGTTTTTTCTTCGAGAACAACAGTCACATTGTAATACACCACGTCCTGAATAATTGTCTCACCACTTTCAATTTCAGTTACAACGCCCGTAAATTTGACATCGTTACCATACGCGTCCAAAGTAACAGTGGTCGAGACACCAGTCGCAATTTTTACAATGTCAGTTTCAGGGATATCCACTTTCACTTCAAATCGAGGACTCACTAATTTCACCACCACATCTTGCGAGGTGACAAATTCTCCGGATTTAAAGGCGATCTTAGCCACCTTACCAGAGATAGGTGCCACAATCCGCGATTTATTTCGACTAGCCAATGCTGCACCGACTGACGCCTGTGAGTATTGTATCGATGCTTCATATGCAGCGATATCAGCAGCTGCCTTGTTTTTTGCATTAATCAAATTTTGTTTTGCTTGTGCATAGATGACACTGTTGGTGGTATAACTATTCTTAGCATTCTGGATTTCCTGACGTTGGGAAATCAATGCTGTCAGCTGAGTAGTGATCGTCGATCGTTCAGTAGAAATTGTCGTTTTGAATCCATCTAGTAATGCCTGAGTGAGACCGCCGACTGTAGGAGACGCATTCAATACCTCAGAAACTCGATAGAGTAAATCTTTTGTAGAATTCAATGCTTTGTCTGCTACCAAGATACTAGCATCAATTTCAGTCTGAGATGATGCAAGGGAAAGAGAGTTTGCCTTACTATCAAGTGCATCTTGATCAATCGTCGCAAGTAAATACTGATTGCGAGCAGCCACGAGATTACTCGGATTTTCCGAGGATAACTGGGATTCATATACGTCATTCGCAAACTCATTATCAATACCCAAAATATTATCAACTTGGGTGATTGCATTAGAAACTGCTGCTTGAATTTTTACAATAAGAGCAAACGCATCATTGTAGGTATCACGAACAATCTGACTATCTGCACCGCCCTCAGATAATCTCAAATTAATTTCAGCTTTCTCTACTGCGACCTCAGCATTAGTAATCGCATCCTGCGCTGAAGCTTTGATCTGCGAAAGATTTGCCTGGGCCTGCCCCACACTCGCGCTCGCCTCTCCAATTCGTGCATTCAACTCGCTCAAATTTAAGTCTGCCAATAAGGTGCCCGCACGGACTTGTGCATTAATTTCAGTATAAATCTTTGCAATCCTGCCGCTTGATTCAAAACGCAAATCGAGCTCATCAGCAGACTCCACATTTCCCGTAGCATCGACAGTCTGTGTCAATGTACCCTTCTCTACTCGAGCGGTCTCATACACTGGACCCTGATCTTTTTTTTGTGAATTACTAAATACAAAACCTCCGATAAGAAGAGCGCCGATTCCAGTGATATAAACCCATTTCTTTTTATACCATCGTTTGGGTTGTGGTAAACGTACTTGTGTATCCATATGTTATGTATATATATGTATTTATTCTAAATGTGATTGTTTGAGTTCTTCAGTAAGACTAGATAAATTAGAAATCATTGATTCGACAACACGGGTGGGGGCGAGGATAATTACCCCATCTTTCTCAATAACCAGAAAATTATCCCCTTTTTTAAGCAACAATTTGGATCGAGCTTTCTTTGGGATAACCACCTGCCCACGTTCTCCAAGCGAGGTAGTGCCATGACAGGTTCCATATAATTGTACTTCTTTTTTGCGAGGTGACATAGTAAGGTATGAAAAATCATACTTATCATACCTTACTACAGGCCCTCAGTCAAGTACTACATGAAGAGAAAAAGAATGATCACCCCAATAACAATTCGATATACCACGAACGGCACAAAACTAATTTTACGTATTACCGCAAGTGTAAGCCAAATTGACAGAAGTCCGCTAAGCATCGCCGCAACAAAACCAACCGCCAAGGTAATAGGGCTCTCCGAAATAACCCCGGCACCGACGCTATCTCTCACTGCATCCATTCCAGCCAAGGTAATAATTGGAATACTCATCAAAAATGAAAACTCAGCTGCAGCCGTTTTTGAAAAATTCCTAAACAGTCCAGTAGAGATTGTCATGCCAGACCTGCTCATACCCGGAATAAAGGCAAGCACCTGGGCACACCCAATACTGATAGAATCCATCAGGGTAACTCGTGAAATGTCTCGAGTCATCTGCCGATTTTTACTATATCGATCTGCTACAAACAGAATACCAGCACCGATCATAAGACTATATGCAACAGACTGCGGAGAGCGAAATGCATGCTCAATACGACTTCCATACAGCCACCCGATAATCGCCGCAGGAAGAGTCGCAATAATGACAGCTAATCCAATATTTCTATCAGTGCTAGATTTTCGAAAATTACATAATGCACGGATAATCTGAATAATCTTTGTACGAAAAAACAAAATCACAGCGACCAAGGTAGCAACATGCAACACAATATCAAACGATTGCGATTGCACATCCCACCCAAACATGACCGGTACCAAAATGAGGTGTCCAGATGATGAAATGGGTAAAAATTCTGACAGACCTTGCACCACTCCAAGAACAATTGCTTGAAACACAGTCATACGATATTGATTGAACCGAATTAATAAAGATAGACAAAAAACTACTCATTCTCCACTCGCCTACTATCTACATCAGTATTAATCTATATAATTAATATTTACAATAGTTTCCACACACTATACACAGCACCAACAGCTAAAGCAAGAAGGACAGGAATGATGAAAAGACCGAGTTGATGAAGTGGAAAAGTTGCTTTTCCATCGAATTCACCTGCACGATGTGCGCGCCAATACATCAGAATAATCAAAAAAAGTTCACAACTAACTAATACTCCACCCACAATATCAATCACTGCGACAAAGCTACGCAATCCGACATAAAAAAGTATAAAAGGAATCACACACACAATCAATGTAGCGATCCATTTACTCATTCCATAATCCCACGAAAGCGAATCTTGAAGCGACATCGAAGTAATCAAAAAGCTCATACCCATCGCAAGCATCGCAAATACATTTCCAAATATGAATGCACGGTAGCCAATAAACTCACCTAATCCCGTAGTAGCGATCTCAGGAGTCGCCATACCCATCACTCCGACTGAAAGAAGCGCAAATGCTGCATACACCAAAATCGCGATAATACCTGCATATATAATCGAACGTTTATATGCTCCATTTCTATGTTTAAGTAAAGTATAAGCCTCAGGCATAGAGGTCGTACTGTGAAATGCAAACAGTATCACGCCATACGGGAATAACAGCTCAGAAAAATTATATGAAACCAAGTGCGCAGTATTCACATGCGGAAAACTAACCAAAATAATCATAAAAACTACCGCAAGAACCCCCACCACCAACACAGATTCAACACGTTTCACTGTTCTCATTCCACTTGAAATGAGGATGGCACCGAGGACAAAAAAACCTATAGTCCAATACTCACTCGGACCACCAAATAATACAGACAACGTCTCGCCTTCACCAATAAGATAGACCAACAACACGCCAAAAAGCATGGTATACACAATTGCGGTCATTAAAAACCCTCCCCACCTTCCCAAATATTTTTGTGCTAGGCCAGTCAACTGAAGCGGCGTTGGCTGCACAGAAACCAATTGTCCAAGCATCAAATTTAAAATCATCATGATCAGTCCAAGTACCACGATATATACAAACCCAATCAATGCGCCCGCACGAGAAACCGCATACGGAAGTCCGAGAACTCCTGCACCAATCGTACCGCTCACAATCAATGCAACACCCTGCCACAAACTAATCCGTCGCTGAAACAATCCACGAACATGTATAATCTCATCTGAAATTTTTGTTCCACTAAACATATAATTCAAAGACGTACTACGTATTATTTTTCATATATATATTCTTTTGCCAATTCTACAAAAGAACTATCACCATGCTCATATTTCAGCCAATACCACCATTCTGCACCCCACACGTACGCCCTCGAAGCTCCTGTATGCCTCGCAAATTCAAAATTCTTTTTCATTCGTTCAATACTCATAGTCTCAAACTGTTTTGTAAGCGGCGTCGAAGTAAGATTACCGGTATGAATCCACGGTTCAGCCTGAAGTTCTGAGATGAAAAAAGTATCAGCATTCCTGCCAAAAATTTCTGCACGTGCTCGATACCAGCCCGCTGGCATCCAATCATACGAAAAAATTCTTCCTGCGGGAGTCGTAACAACACGATATAATGTTGCACCAAACAAATCACCTTTTTTTGCAGCCGGATACCACACAGATAATTCACCACTGTCAGTCACCAACACACGGTGATTGGCATCTTTCGATCGTACAATCGACAACTCTTCATCCAAAGCATCGCGATCAAATCGGACACAGTCACCAAAATCAAACGCAATGAATGGTTCATTCTCAACCTGCCAATACTCCAATGCTGCATGATTTTTATATCTATCTACTGTTGCGGATACATAGGCGTATAATTTTTTGAGATATTCATCAGATGTTTTTTCGATGAGCCAATCAGGCATATGACATTCCGGCCAACGCGGTGTTTTCTGCCCAACAGTCAAAACGACTTGGGCGTGATGCGTCGCGGCCTCATTCATCATAAAATCAATATCAGAAAAATCATATACCCCTTCTTTTGTCTCCACTTGATCCCAATCTACCGACAACCGAATAATCGCCGGTTTCAATTCAGAAAGCATGTCCCGATACATTTTCTTCCAATCAGAGAAAAGCCATTCTGCGTGTTGAGAACTAAAACTAATTCCATATACGATGGGATGTGTCGATCTTCCATACCACCACAGCCCACCATACAACAACGCAAGAAGTCCAATACAAATTCCAAACCATGACAAACGCATATGACTATAGAATAAATAAAGCCGAGCCTACAATAACGAGCAGAATACCTGAACTCTGCACCAATAGCTCGCGTGAAGAAAAATACTCTTTGAATGTGCGCGGTGACCATTTGCTCAACACAAAAATCACCGCAAACATAAGTGCATACTGAAGACCACTCAATGCATGGACGACCGACACTGATCCGCGTGCGCCAGCATATTGGATAAGTACCACTGCCACAATACCTATTACTTTTGCAATCCACACAATCGCAAGCGGTGTGGTGTGTATTTTTTTCTTTCGCGTATGTGGTTTTGAAAATCGAATGGACAATTCCTTCCAGACGCTTGGATGGAGTAGTAATAACACCCCGACCACACCAGCACCGGCTCTGCTCCATGCAAATGCAGGAAGAAAATCATGATGCATATACAAAAATTTTGCACTCACATGCGAAGCAGCAAAACACACACCCGAAAGAATCCCCCAAATATAATTCCGTGAAAAACCTGCACGCATTTTAGTCTCTTGATATGAAAGGATGATCGAGGCAGACACCAAGCAAATAATACCCCAGATTTGCCCCCTACTGAGACTCTCGGCCAAAAAATAATGTGATAATCCATAGGTCCCAATAGCGACAATTGCACCACTAAACGGATTTACATGTGACGCTTCCCCACCTTTGACCGCAATATAGAGTGTCAAAAGACCGAAACCAAAACCAACACCAGACAACAATCCAATAATAATCTCAGACATACCGAATGTTTCGCGTGAAAAAAACAGAAGAATCAGTGCAAGCCACATGATAATCGTGGAATAAAACGCATAGACACTTGGTCGCTGAAGTGTGGTCTTTGACAAGATAAACTTATCAAGAATAAAGGTAAACGCGAGTAAGGTATATCCGACCAATGCAATAAAAATAAAATTCATAGACTATAACAAATGTACATCTTCAATTTCGCTCCGCTTACCACGCAGAACTACTTCTTCGATATGGTACGTACCATTCTTTGGTGCATGTAGAAAACCACTGATTGCTGCCTCTGCCAACCACCCCGATTCAAGCCAGTCAAACAACCACTGATGTGTATACCGTGGATCTTCCTGCTCGAATCCCGCACCAATTGAATGAAGCCATGCACGGTTGTAATTTTCCTGAGAACCAATAGATGGAGCAATAATAATGGGAAGTCCAAGAGCGGCATAAAAAGATAATTCACTCGGCTTGGTCCAGAGAATATCAGTATTCATAAGTGCGTCATTGAATTTCTGAAAATATTCCATCTTTTGTGCATCATAAATAATACTAATCATCCCTGTATGTTTTTCATTCAGATGTAGCTCTCGTACTTTTTTTTCATAATATACATACACATCATTACGAGATCCTGCGACCAAATTCAATCGTATTTTCCCCGCATCGATATGATCATGCAAACTTTCAAGTATCGTAATACCAATATCTCGCTGTGCACCCGCTCCACCGACCGCAAAAGTAATTGTAAGTGGATGCATATGTTCACGACTGCAGTATCGTGGGCCAAGATATGACTCAATCGTCGGTTTATACTTACGCTGATATCGTAAATTTGGATCAAGATTTGTAATTCGACACCCAAGAGACTGCTTCAACACAGAGAGACTCTTGGTACCAATATTTTCTTTTGGCAACGGAAAACCGGTGATAAAAATATGATCAGAAGGAACACCATAATGCTCAAGACGCTGCTTCACGCGCTTATTTGGCGCACAATATTTGATTCGACTATTCTTCGGTTCAAGCGGTGCCCATGCACGACTAATATCAGTGTCAGTACAAAGACAATAGATATCCCCCTGGTACCCATGTTCTTCAGCAAAAAACGCAACGGCAAAAAAAGAAGTGACCAATGGTAATGGTTTCTGATTAAGTATTTCAATCAGATGTTTTCCCCACCCTTCCCCAATCATGCGATACATCTCCTTCACCTGAAGCGTGGGTTTGGATAAGTCACGCTTGGGATAAAAGGGATCAATTCGCTGAATATAATCCATGACAGAAAATGACAATGGTCCGATCAGTGGTACTTTTTTGAGCCGTGATATCCACTCATACAACTTGCGACTGCCTTCCCACTTGATGCTATCACTTGTGGGAATTCCACCGTAATTATTCGCGGTAATAATCGTAGCATCCTGCCAACCGACTGGGCATGCTGCAATATCCCGCAATGGATATACCGCGCGCTGATGTCCATACCCCATATCAACGGTGACAATATACGCTTCTGAAAATGTTTTTTGTTTGCTTGCCATAAGAAAATGATTGATATATAGTATATCATATCTATATTAAATATTAATTATATGGGAGAAAAAGGAAGACATATTACACCACAAGAAATGGTTAAAGCTGCATGGACAGATGAAGAAGATAAAATTGTAAGTGCACTTGAACAACGTGCAGTACAAGAAAGTAAAAAACCTAGAAAAACCACGACAGAACAAATTTCAGTTGAACAAGGTAAAAAAATACAACAAATCGAAAATAAAATGGATTCTTTATTCGGACAATATCATATTTCAAGAACAATTGTTGAAGCAGAAAAAAAAGGAATATCACTTAGCGATACAATTGACGAAGCGTATGCTGAAATATTTGATCAACAAGACAACAGTGAATCAAATGAAAAACGAGAAATTTTAAAAAAACAACTCCTAGATAAAATTACCAAAAGATTTGAAACATTCTTACCAGCATTAAGCACTGAAGAAGAAAAAGAAATCAACTTTTCAATACAAGAATTAACTGAGCCATTTCAAAGTCGACTTAAAAAAAAATTACTTGAATTAGAAGATGCTCACACAAAAGACATAGAAGAAAGATTTAAAAAATATATAGAACCTTTTGTTGCTGCAAAAATAATCAAGGAACAAAGAACAGAAATGGCTCCAGGCCTTCTACGTGTGGATGTTCCACCAGAACCACCGGAGACAATAGAAAACAATAATCCTCGAAACCAACGGCCTGGACAAACAAGGGTGGGAAATCGCATCTCTGGATTCTTCAAAAACCTCTTTAGTTAAAACACTACTACCGACTTTCTGAACTAAGAATACCAGATAGACACTGGGTATGCTATATGGTGTACTCAGAAATGTAAAAAACGTGTAATTAACTAAAAAACCACTCCCGCAAGGAGTGGTTTTTGCATATACCCTACAATTATCGACTATCACTCTTTCTTGTATCACCCGAGGATCTTCGAAATGTCCGTTGAAAAGATGGTTTCTGAGCTCGGTTATCACTCTGCCCTTCAGGTCTGGGACGATTATTACCATATCGATGAGTTCGATTTCGTCTCTGCCCATTGCCTCCGCCAAAATTTCTTTCTTCTCGGCCTTGTCCACCTCGAAATGGACGCCCATACCCTCTCTCAGGTCTACTTTCTTCACGAGGAGCCTCAATTCTTGGAGGTAGTGTCGGAAGACCAATGATTGGCAATGTTTTTTTAATCAATCTCTCAATCTGTCTAATCTGCGATTTTTCTTGATGAGTTGCAAACGATACAGCCTTACCGGTCATTCCTGCTCGCCCTGTTCTACCAATACGATGCACATAATCTTCAGAATTGTCCGGTAAATCAAAATTAACAACCAACGAAATACCCGTTACATCAATTCCACGCGCAGCAATGTCAGTCGCTACAAGAATTCGATACATTCCTGATTTAAACCCACTAAGCGCCGCCTTTCGTTGGGCTAGTGTTCGATTCGAATGGATTTCAACTGCCGTATGATTCATATGACGAAGAGAGGCGGCAATTCGCTTTGCACCAAATTTGGTTCGAGAAAATACGAGTACGGTTCCTTTATTGTCATCAAGTAATTTCTGAAGTAATTGTAATTTTTGTTCTTTGCTAATAATAAAAATTTCCTGTTCCACATTTGCAGAACTCGTTCCCTGTGGTGCCACTTCAATTCGAAGTGGTAATTTCATATGCTGTGATGCCATTTTTGCAATTTCAGCAGGCATGGTTGCAGAAAAAAGAAGAGTCTGACGATCTTTCGGAGTGAGACTGAGGATTCGCTTGATTTGTGGCGCAAATCCAATATCAAACATACGATCAGCTTCATCGAGAACCACCACCTGAATGCGTTCAAGCGTAACAGTCTTTTGTTCGAGATGATCGACCAATCGGCCTGGAGTTGCGACAATGATATGTGGATTCCGGCGAAGTTCATTTACTTGGTGATACATTGAAGCTCCCCCAATAATCACCGCTGTTTTGAGTCCCAATGAATGCCCAATCTTCCGAAGTGTTTCTTCCACTTGAAGCGCCAACTCACGTGTAGGCACGACTACAAGCCCTTGTGCTTTTAATTTTGCAAGACGCTGAATCATAGGGATTCCAAATGCAAGCGTCTTCCCTGTCCCGGTCTGGGCAATACCGACCATATCTTTTCCTTCAAGTGCAACAGGAATAGACTTCAATTGGATTGGAGTCGGATGAGTATATTTGTGATGCGCCAAAATCTCTAGGAGTTTTGGAGCAATAGGCAAGCTTTCAAAGCCCACCTGCGTAGTGTGTTCCATAAAAAAATTATAGTGACCCGATGTCTACTGGGCCACTATAATGATGGAACAAGAAGATTCGAGTCTGAGGGTGACTAGGCCACCCAATGAATGAAATGCGAGTATACCAGAAAGAAGGTGATTTGTCAAGGGATGACAGTAATTCGATTAATTCCACGCACCAAGAATTGCCCCGGCTACGAGAAGTGTTACCAGCATATTTCCAATACCAAGCCAAAACAATACTGCCTTCCCTCCCCACAGTGCGTCACCCAGTTTCACAGGCACGACAAACCCAACCCACATAACACACGCCGTAAGCAATCCCCCGTTCACTGTCATATATCCAAATCCGTTCATAACCCACGCAAGAACATAAAACATCACGCAACTTGCAACAAATTGACCAAAATAACTCATTCCCATCTTTTTCTTCATTTCCGCCTGCTTTTCGGGAGTCCATTGATCCATTCCCATTGCCCGCATGAATTTTTTGCCAAAGAGAGGTCCATACCAGATACTACCGATAACCATAGAGGCTACTGCGGATACGAGTACTGCGAGATAATTTACAGGTGCCATAATAAGTTTGATTACAAAATTAATATGATGCCAGTATAGCACAGGTATTAAAAAACAGAAGCTTACAAACTTCTGTTTTTTAATAGAACATCGTGGGGAATACTGAAACTGTCCTACGTGAAGAGAAAGGATATGTCTATATACCAGACATCAGGATTTAAAAATTAGAATGACGATTTCAAGTTTTTTGAATGAAATTTACAATATCCCGCAATTTATCTTGTATGAATAAATTTAAATGATTTGGCTACTAACTTTTTAGTATACTCTAAAGGCGTTGAAGTATTGAAATTCCATGACCCTAAATCAGCTGTCAAAGCTATACCTCTTACGGGAAACAATATAATGACATAACCATAATCCATACTTTGAATATACTCTGCCAAGACAGCTTCTTCCCCAAGGAAAGTATCACGCTCGATTTTCCACCTCTGAATGTTGCATTGTTCTGGAGAAACTCCAAGTTCTACTTCTTGCACACGACAATACTGTTTGTTCTCTTCTTCTGCTTTTTTCTCCTTTAGGACAAATCTGTCAAATACTCCTTGTGTTTCCTGTGTATCAATAAGATATACACCATAATCTCCACTATACTTTTCGTACCCACCAGCTTCCACTTCATTATATACCCCGCGAAGTTTTGAAGTGATCCAGACAATCGACTTTTTCTTTCCTACGACATCTGGGATATCAAGTGCACTGGAAAAATCATCCGAATAATTCCCTTCAGTAAATTCAGTTAGATTAAATAATGCTGAAGGATAACGAAATTGGAAAGCGAACTCTTCATTGGTGTAAATGATCCACTTCTGCCGAAGTATTCGGACAGACAAAACAGTAACACCCGTAATAAGAAAAATTATCACAAGTCCTAAAATAGAAAAAATTATTTTCTTACTACGAGTCATAAAATCAGACTTTAAATGATTCACTCCGCGACAGAACATCGTACGGGATGTTGAGACTATCTTATAAAAAGAGAAAGGATATGTCTATTTCCACTCCTAAAAACTAATATTATAAACCGTGAAGAAAGTCAAAGTGATCCTGCAAGAATATAGACTTTCTATATACAACGGCTTATTCAAGAGTCAAAGTTCTAGTTTTAATGTTATATCTTAATAACTTATCTCCACTAGCAGAAGTTGGAGACTCTGCATCACACGGAATATAAAAATCACCCTGACCAGAACAAAGCACTTGTGAGGTAACTTGAATCACATCCCCGTTTTTTTCAATAGTTTCAGGAAAGAAAGCTGCCATTTCTGTTGTGGTAGAGTGAAATTCTTTAGTATTCGGATTAAACTGAATAAATCCTAGACTATTACCACTCATACCTATTGCAGCGCCGAACAAATACACATTTTGAGTATCAGCACACGCACTCAAAATACGTAAATGGGTTTCCTGATCATGCGACTGCCAAGGAAAAAAGAAATGTTGTTTGACTGCAAGCTGAGAAGCTGTTGGTATAACAATACTTTTTACAGCTTTTTCCAGATCAGAATAATATACCTTTGAAATCAAGTCCTTAGCAGAAACCGTGGTCATGTTTTTACAACTCATTTGAAAATTATCAAAGCCAAGACGATACGATAATAGACTTACTTGCTCTTGTGTCGACTCCACTCTTTCTTGAGAACTATCTGCTTTGTGAATAAGCTGTTGAATACCATCTTGCAACTTCATCTTACTACCATATAAGTCAACAGTGACTCCATCAGGTGATTTACTATCTTGAACTACCTGTACAGAAGTTTGAGGTTGAGGAAGATCCGTTATCGCTTTTTTGGTATTAACATACCCAAAAATACTTACCCCAAAACTAAGCAGTGATAATATAAGTGCCAGTCCAACTAAAAAAGTAGAAGAAATTTTCATAATAAAAAATAAATGATATGCAAATATCATATCATACAAAATAAAAAAACAGAAGCTTCTAAAGTTTCTGTTTTACGAGCAGAACATCGTATGGGATGTTGGAACTATTTTGAGGGAAGAGAATGCGTATGTCTACATACCTGTTCTTGAGCAATCTCCCAACCTCACCTCAGTTTTTCACTTCTTACAATATTCTTGATAAGCCATAACACCAAATGTATACCGACCAATAGAAGAATCTTTTTTTGGAGTTACAGTATAAGTACGTAAGTTAGTTTGAACTTCTAAGGTTTTTTCTTCTTTTAGCTGACCCAAATAACCAGCCAAATCTTTTACTGATTTAATCGATGTATCATTAACCTTACTAATAATTTCATCAGAATGTACACCTGCTTCGTATGCAGCGCCACCGTCTTCAATTGTAACTCTTACACCACATTCAATTAACTCGCCGGAGGCAATCCGTGCCTGATATTCAAGACTACTAAAAATTTGAAAACCGAGACCAAGCACTAATGGATTTAATAAAAAAATTAGCAACAAAGTCAAAGGCTTGCCAAGCTTAGTTTCTTTACTATCTTTAAAAAAAGAATAATAAAATGTATAGCAAATGACTGAAAACGGATAATTAAGAAAAAAAGAAGAAACTATTCCCCAGAATATAAGTAAAAATGAATTACTAGATAAATGCTCACGATAAAAAGAAAATTGTTGAGGAAAAACAGCAAGGGTAATAATTGATAACGCAATGAGAATGATCAAATTAATAAGTAACTTTTTTTGAGTCGGTCGAAACAAGTGATATATAAAATTCTTTCTCTTTATTGCCTTGAAAATAATAATAAAACTCGTTATAAAAAAAATAATAAAAAGTAAACCAAAAACTCCAAAGAACCAATCCTGTCGAGATAAATTTTCAATTGATACAAAATTTAATAAAAACAGAAAAAATAAAACAGCGCTAATCAGATAAAGCGCTATTATTGTTACAAAAAAGCTGGTGATTAACGTAATGATAATCGACTTTATTTTTTGCATAATTTTAAGGTATTTTTATATTGCAGGCGCGGTAGGAATCGCCCCGCCCTTCGCGAAGGGCGGGGTTGGAGACCTTAGCTTAACTTTTGCAGAACATCGTACGGAACGTTGGAACTATTCTACGTGAAGAGAAGGGATATGTCTATATTCCAAATCTTTCTTGAGCTGACCTCCAGTAGTACTCACTATTCTTTCTTATAAATTGAAAAACTATTTTGAGTGTATATATTGGGTTAGTTAATAAATGAAATTAGAGTGGGTTATCCTTTCAGTTTTACCTTACATTAGCTTGACAAAATACATACACTATGTTAATATCTCGAGTCAAATTGACCCGCTCGGCACGGCATGCCGATAAATCTCAAAAGGAGCCCAACATGGCAACGGATGGACCCACCCCGCCTCCCTGTAAGGAGGAAATCTACAAGAGCGGAACACAGGTGTTCACCACCCACACTATCCCCTCGAACGCGATGGAGGGCTGGGTGAAGAAGGTTGCTGAACTCAGTGGGCAGCCTGTCGATTGGCACTTCTTCGGAGGACGCGCGTGTGTTCTCGCCCTCGGCGACATCGACAAGGTGAAGGAGACCATCGAGGCGCTCATGCCCGAGCACAACCGACTCTACGAAGAGGCGTGCAAGAAGTTCGACCTCTAGATAACGCGCAGGGGGGGCAACCTCTCGGCCCTACCTACAAACCCCGGAAGACATATCTTCCGGGGTCATTCTTTTTATAGAAGAAAAATAGTAAAAAGTTCGATTCCCCTTGCGGGTATACAAAAAACACAGCTCAGTTAAGCTATGTTTTCATCAGCAGGCGCGGTAGGAATCGAACCTACGACGAAGGTTTTGGAGACCTTAGTGATACCATTTCACCACGCGCCCATGTTTATTTAATTTTCAAACGTTTTAAAAGTGCAGCATACGCGGAACCAAATTTTTTCAACTTTCTTTCTCTTTCTTGTGCTTGTTCACATATCTCATAAGCTTCGTAATAGAGAAGTATTAACGGCCTTCGATGCATTGTAGAATCAACCTCTCCATCAGTATGTTCTTGAAATCTCCGACGTAAATCATGGATATATCCTATATACAATCCATTATCTTTGAAACTTTTCAAGAGATAAACATAATACATACCCCCCTCTTAATCCACAAGTGTATAGTAGGAATCGTCCCACCCTTCGCGAAGGGTGGGGTTGGAGACCAAAGTCTCACCATTTCACCACGCGCCCATATACACCGCAATACTATAGCGTACCCGCGAAATATTTTCAATATTGATAACATGATACCTGCCTCGTGGCAGGTATCAGTAAAAATCTATTAATTACTACGCTTCGCCTTATTCCGCTCAACTTCAGTCAAATATTTCTTACGAAGTCTAATACTTTGTGGAGTAATTTCAAGATATTCATCATCAGTCATCATTTCCATACCACGCTCAAGGGTTATTTCAAATGGAGGAGTGAGGATAATCGCATCATCACTTCCACTCGCACGCATGTTGGTGAGTTTCTTACCCTTAATGGCATTGACCGCCATATCCTGACCCTTTGAGACATTTCCAATAACCATTCCTTCGTAGATTTCAATATTTGGTCCGATGTAGAGAGTACCTCGATCCTGGAGATTCCAGAGAGCATATCCAAGTGCTTTTCCGGTAAGCATAGAAACCATGCTTCCTACTTCTCGCTTTTCAATCACACCCACATGAGGACGGAATCCAGTCACACGTGATGCCATGATTCCCTCTCCACGAGTATCCATCACGAATTCTCCACGATAGCCAAGAAGTCCGCGAGTTGGAATTTCAAAAATAATACGAGTATGTCCACCTTCAGGCATCATATTCGTCATCGTTCCTTTTCGTTTACTCATTTTTTCAATAATGGTTCCAACGTACGCATCTGGTACATCGATCGTTACTTCTTCAAATGGTTCTACTTTTTCTCCATTTTCTTCTTTGATAATTACTTTTGGTTGTGATACCTGCAGTTCGAATCCTTCACGGCGCATGTTTTCAAGCAAGATTGCAATATGCATTTCTCCACGACCATAGACAGTGAATCGATCTGAATTGGCAAAATCGACATGAAGACCTACGTTTACTTCAAGCTCTTTTTCAAGTCTCTCACGAATCTGTCTACTCGTGACATATGTTCCTTCTTTTCCCGCAAATGGAGAATTGTTGACCAAAAAATCCATAGAAATGGTCGGATCATCAACCTTGATCGCAGGCAATGCTTCCTGATCTGCACTAGCACAAATAGTTTCGCCAATGTAAATATCTGGAATTCCTGCAATCATCACAATATCCCCTGCTTCAGCAGTAGAAACTTCTTCACGAGTAAATCCTTTGAAATTCTGAATCTTAGTAATATTTCCGGTTCGAGTCGTTCCGTCCTGATTTTTGATAAACACTTTATCACCTTGTTTCACCACTCCTTCATAAATGCGCCCTACCGCAAGACGTCCAAGATAATTATCATACGCGAGATTGAATGGTTGCATACGAAGAGGCTTTTCAATATCATGAGGAGCAGCAGGAACTTTTTCCAAGATCGTATCGAGCAATGGTTCAAGATTTTTTGATTCATCAGTCAAATTCTTTTTTGCAACACCAAGTTTGCCGATCGCATATACCGTCGTGAAATTGAGCTGTTCATCATTTGCCCCAAGATCCATAAATAATTCGAGGACCATATCATGTGCTTCTTGTGGTCGTGCAGCTGGCTTATCGATTTTATTCAATACCACAATTGGCTTGAGTCCAATCTCAAGAGATTTTTTCAATACGAATTTGGTCTGAGGCATAGGACCTTCCTGCGCATCAACAACCAATAACACTGAATCAATCGAGCGAAGCACGCGCTCCACTTCAGATCCGAAGTCCGCGTGGCCTGGGGTATCCACGATATTCACTTTGGTTCCTTTGTAAAACAACGAAGTATTTTTTGCATATATCGTAATTCCACGCTCTTTTTCAAGCGTATTTGAATCCATAGTCTGCCCTTCTTCGGTAATCATCCCACATTCGCGAAGCAAAGCATCGGTCAAGGTGGTCTTGCCGTGGTCTACGTGTGCGATAATTGCAATATTTCGAATTTCCATAAGTTATTTAAAACGCCCCGAGCTGTTACGCTCAAGGCGAAAATATGAGAGAAGTGTATACGAAAACAAGCTATTTGTCAAGTGTTGGAAATAATTCAAAACGCAAAGTTCAAAACCCAAAGACTTTACACTTTGAATTCCAGTTTTGGGTGTTGCACTATCGTCCCAACTTTGCAAGAAGTGAAATCATTGCCGGACGAGTTCTCAGGCGTCCCATCCATGCAGTAATTGCAGGATACTGGCTGAAATCATAGTTCAACCCAAATGCAAGATTAATAATTGATCCTACACTAATATCAGCGAGTGTAAACTCTTTTCCGATGACAAAATCTTTATCCGTGAGATGTTTTTCAAGAATGGTAAGATATGGTTTTACATCTTCACCGGCCTTGATAGCTTCTGATTGAGTACCGACCGAATACATGACGAACAACAAAATGGTTTCAAAATACTGCTGAGGATGAAGAGCACCCCACCAACTCCACTGTGCCACACGTGCACGATCTTCGAGTGTGCGCCCGAGGAGTTCAGGTTTATATTTTTCGGCCAGATATTCATTAATAGCAAAAGATTCCCATAATACAAATTCTCCATCAACCAACACCGGAACTTTTCCATTAGGATTTAATTTCAAAAACCATTCAGACTTTTGCTCTTTTACCTTCATATTGAGGTCCTTTTGCTCATAAGGAACATTCAATTCCTCCAAAAGCCAAATACATCTTCCCGCACTTGAATTCGCAGATCCGTATAGTGTAATCATAGCATCACAACAGTAATAAAATATTCGAGCGTAAAGAAAACACTCGAATATGCAGTATAGCTGAATTAAAATACTTGTTCAAGTGTGGAAAACTCTAAAGATTGGGCATTCCTGAACCATTTTCCTGTTCAGATAGAGATTTTTTCACACTTAATGCACGAAAGACTGCAACCACCATTGCAAGAGTGACCACATAAGGAACAGAGGCTAATAGTCCAAATGAAAGTGCAGTCATTGCAATCTTTGGAAGCGCAAAAGCAAATATTGAAAGCGTGAAGACTTCTTTCCACGTATAGCGTTCACCTGCAGGTTGTTTGGTAGTACGGGTATACACGAGATATACGAGTGATGAGCAGATAAGAAGATATACCAATAATCCCAATCCCCAAGTCAAGAAAACAATCGCGAGTATAGCTACAATAATCACTGGTCTCCATGGGCCTACCAAATTCTCAAGAGTCTGTATTGCGTCAGCACGCGAAAAAGATATATTAGGTATATCAGAAAAATCTTCTTTGGTACTTCCAAAAATTTCCGTAGTATTTGAAAGCACATGATCTCGCGTAACCAATATTGCTTTTTCTGAAGAAGTAACAAATTGTTCAACACTAAGCGTACTCGTACTCACGGTATCAATGATAAGCACCAATGACCCATCCCTTTCTGTCTCAAATCTTCGAATATACGGCTGCTCTACACCAGTGACTGAAAGCGCATGATCAGTAACAGTTGCGTGAAAATCAGGAACTTCTTCTACAATTACATCTTTCACTGAAACTACAATAAAAGGAATAGCTCGAAAAGTGACTACACATGCTGCGCCCAAAGCTAATACAAGAACGGTGAGAACAAAAAACCAGGCGGATTTTTTTGACTGTTTTGACTGTGCCGAAAGCCAAGCAGGGCTACTGAAACTTTTATATAATGCATCAAGAAAATATTTCATACAATATATTAATTCAAAACAGCACCTGAGGCGGGGCTGTTTTTGAGTAAGATCTTATTTAGTCTCCTTGTGCATGACATGCTTCTTGCAATGCTTGCAAAACTTTGAGATTTCAAGACGTTGTTTGATTACTTTATTCTTGTTTTTGAAATAGGTAACCGTCTTACACTCAGTACAGGAGAGCTTGATCTTATTTTGTCGTTCTTTTGACTTGGAAGCCATAATACCGGAACTAAAAATGAAGTACCCAAATAGTACAGGATTATAGAGTATCTGTCAAGTTTTACAAAAAAATACATCAAATAGAAGTAACACACAAAGTATTACACCACCACCGAGAAATAATACCAACAAAGAGACTCGCTATAAATAAAAACATCTCTTAGATTAGCGATGTTTTCAATGGAGTCGATTGGTAAAGGCTAGTAGCGATGGAGTAAATCGAAATAATTAAACCGCTTTTTTTCCTATTTCTTCTGACTGTCCAGCTTCCTTAGCCTGATCTATTTGTTGCTGTGTTTCCTCATCAACCAATTCTTGTTTGGATTGAAATTTTTCTTCTCCAGATTCACCCGATTGTTCAAAGGTTAAATCAAACTCAGTTATATACATTACTTCCCCTTCTGTAGGATCATCAAACTCCTGCGCTGATATTTCTGCCTCAAAACCAAAATCAGGTTCTCCGCCATTCTCGATATAATCTTTTGCGCGCTGTTGAATAGAAAAAGTAATTTTTTGTTGTATCAAAAATGTTGCCGCTTCTTTATTCTGACTCTTATCCAAAAATGTTCTAAAATGATCAGTAATTTCTACAATAGAAGAAGTGATGAATTCTTGTACAAATTTCTCACGTGCCTCTTGTTCCAAACCTTCGATATGTTTATCATCCAAAACATCCATTTTTTTCTCAAGTGTGCTCGGATTACGTCCTTCACTGTCCGGAATCTGGAGTATCTCTTGCTCCTGATTCGCTATCTCTCCTTCAAGATTTTCTTTCTGTTTCTCCAAAGCTTCTATGTGTTCCAGTGTGTTTGTGTCCTGAGGTTCTTCAATTGGCAAACCCATAGATTCTCTCAGATTCCGAATTTTTTTCTCTTCCTCTCTTGCTTCAATCAATGCCTCACTGACTTTTCCATCCATTTTTTCCACTTTTTTCAAATTAGATACATATTTTTCTTGAACATTCTGTGCTTCTGACCCCTCATTATTCTGACTAGTAAATTGCTCTTTGCCAGTCTCTTCTTGAGAAACCACTCTCTGTTCAAATTCTTCAGACATATATGAAATTATGAATTTTCGAATAAGATAATACTAACATGAGTAATATAAAATTCATAGTTTCACCTCGCCAAATCCTAACCTACGTTTTGGGATACAAAAAATATCGCTAATTTTAGCGATATTTTCAATGGAGCCACCTAGTGGTGGACGTTAGGACTGAGATTATGATGCAGAAAACAAAAACAACCCAGTATATGAGTTGTTTTTGAGTTTGGTCGATCAGTGGTGGGGGGGGTTCACCGATCGACCTCGTAGCGATAAGCTGCTGTGCGCCGACCCTACCAGTGTGGACAGGGGCGGTGGCACAGTCGATTCTTACCGATCGTTGATGAGACACATGGCCCGCACGAGTGCCTGACCCATCGGACCCATGCCCAGGTCATTGGTGGAGCCGGACATCGTCTCTCTCGAGTACGGGAGACGCGGCGAGTCGGCCATCTGCTTGACGGCGTAGAGCATGGAATCGAGCTTCAACCGATCGGGCTGAAAACCCGGCTTGAGCACGAACGTCCGACATGCAGCGACCCCGTCCACGAGCGACAGGATTTTGGGGGTCACGGACACGCCCCACGGGTCGAGGAGCTCCCCATGCACCCCGCCTCCGCGACACGCGTCGAAGATGAGCAGCGTGCGCGAGCACATGTTGCGCGGGAGGAGTCGTTGCTGCAGCTTCCGTCGCAGCTCCGTGCCGTCCTTGGCGATGTTGGTCCGGAGGATCTGGTCCCCCGACTTGTCCGCCTCGCGCTTCGAGATCATCCCGCGCTCCAGAGCAGCATCCAGAGCCTGGAGTCCCGTGTGAGCATCGATCACGAGGAAGGGGTTGAGTCCCTCGACGTAGATGAAGCCGTATGCGACGCCGAAGTGACGGAGCACGATGTCCTTGTTGCCTTTGTGGAAAGCCACCATGACAGAGAACCTCCTAAACATACACCCGCTTTGAAAAGCGACCCTCGTTTGGTGCTGTCTGATTGGTGAGAATCGTTAGTTGTGAGGGGTAAAAATTAGCCAATATAATGATTAGCCTCTTTTTTCCCTTCACAACTTTTATAAAGAACATCTGTCTAAAAAGACAAAATAAAATATCATAATTTCGTCATTTTGTCAATCCTAGTCCTAACCTGTGTTATGGGTATAAAAAAATTAAGCCTTGTTAAGCTGAATTTTACTGGAGCCGATTAGTTGAGGACGTTAGGACTGAAATTGTAACTAAAAAACTACTTTACCAGAAGTACAGCAAAGTAAACAACAGGAATTATTGCTAGTGCACCAACTAATAAAAGTATAAACAAAGAACGTGGATTGTAAGTAAAAAATTTATCATTTGTGGCAGCTTCTTTGGAAAATAAAAACCAAATTGTCATAACTGATAGTCCAAATCCCAAAATAGAAAAAATCTTTTCAAAAGAACGTAACTGTGACCACGATTCAAATAAATTATCATTAACCAAGAATACAAAAATAGCAGTAGCGATTACAAGAAGGATAATTTTATAAATTTATTCTTTATTATTTTCATAATATATTTAATTATGTACACCCTATATATCCTTTAATAAGAAGAAAGTGTATGCAGATAAAAAAATAAGCCCACTAAAGCAGCAATAACACCTCCACAAAAAACTATTAAAATACCTCGCTTATTACTGCGTGAAAAATCTTCCTTTATGAATTTAATGGTCGCAACAGGGTCAATATTTTCTTCTTTTGGTGCAATCAATTTCCAAAATTTACTTGTTTTGCCTCTGCTTCGCGTATATTGCGCCCATTTTTTCTCTAAAAAAATAAGAGTTGGAACAGCGACAGTTCCCACCACAACACCAAGAATCACAATAAATCTACCTTTGGGATCACTGAGTGAAATATCGTATTCGATGAAAATTCTCTTCATATCTCTATAATAAAAAACACCTCCAAAAAGAAAAATAATAATAAACCACCAAATTTTTTTCATATAAATAATGAAATGCAAAGTTATCTTGGCATCCAAAGAATAGCATTAGTTTTTTAGTAATGCAAATAAAAATTCTCCCAACTTAGGGAGAATCTCACTGGAGCCGTCATCCAGGGATTTCACTGCTCCCCCGCCCTGCGCGAAGGGCGGGGTGCGCTTTGAGAAACCTACGGGTTTCTCAATACTCTTTCTCGGCCCAGTGAAACCTTACGGTTTCACCCTTCCCTCAGTTCAATCCTGCTGTTTGGAAACAAAAAAAATCACCCCAACCTGGGGTGATTTATTTTGAGCCGTCATCCAGGATTGAACTGGAGACCTCGTCCTTACCATGGACGCGCTCTACCAACTGAGCTATGACGGCGTGAATGTAAAAACGCTTTAGAAAGCGTCTCTATACTGGTGCGCGCCAAGGGATTCGAACCCCTGACCCTCTCGGTGTAAACGAGATGCTCTAACCAACTGAGCTAGGCGCGCTTGTTGTCCGCCACAGTTTAATGAAAACGGGCATATACTGTAATTGTAAGGTAATATGCGGAAAGCAGTATACCCAAATCAAATTTTCTTGTCAACAGGAAAAAACAAAGCCTAGAAACCCTTTTTTGCAACCAGAATTCCAGCTTCGATAGGTACCACCTCAACAGAAAAACCAATTAATGCACGCATATAGTCAATAAAAGGCTGTAATGCTGTTTCATGAGAAGCTATATTATCAACAATGATCACACATTGATCTCCCATATGTGCACTTAATGAACGCACATAAGAGATATGTTCGTATTTCGTGGCATCAAGGAATATAAGATCAAATATACCTGTCAACGAATCACACACCTCGGGTGCGTGTCCGCGGACCAATGTAATCACATCACCTAGTTCTGCTAATTCAATATGTGCTGTTGCCTGATTACCTCTCTCGAGGTGTGATTCAATAGTCACAAGCGATCCAGATACCGCACGCAGCGCTGGTGCCACCCGCAATGCAGTATACCCATTCGAAGTACCAATCTCGAGCATGCGACAATTCTGAAATTTATGTATATATGAAATAATCAACTCAACTGTATGAGGACCTGCATTCCAATATGGATTTCCATGGATCCGCGTATGCTCAAGCTCATTACACAGACGTGTATATATCGTATTATTCATATGGGCATACGCTAACACAGGTATGTACATATACGCAAGTGGTGTTATACTGAGAATATATACACTAATTATAATATATTACCTATAGAGCCATATGCCCCCAACTATTAATGCAAAAGCACCTGATTTCAAACTTAAAGATCAATTCAGTACTGTACACAGTCTCGCAGAATACACAGGTATGTATATACTGCTTTACTTCTACCCAAAAGACGATACCGAAGGATGTACGATTGAAGCGTGTAGTTTTCGCGATCGACTAAACGAGTTGAAAGAAAAAAACGTGCAAGTATTGGGTGTAAGTGCGGATAACATTGAGTCACACAAAAAATTTGCTGAAAAATTTCACTTAAATTTTCCACTCCTATCCGACCCTGAAAAAGAGGTTATTGGACTATATGACGTCTGGAGAGAGAAGAATATGTTTGGAAAAAAGATAATGGGAATTGTACGAGAATCTTTTCTCATCGGTCCTGAAGGAACAATTATCAAACACTACACAAATGTAAAACCAGAGACACACGTGGAAGACGTATTACGTGACATATCTAGTCCTACTCAGCAAAACTAAGGTGAAGAAATAAAGCTGCGGCACACATATCTGCAATAATTCCTAATTTGAGTTGAGGGGTTGATATTGTTGTCTCACGAAACACAGTCTC
>JBPOJQ010000007.1:0-26962 GCA_052033375.1 Candidatus Magasanikiibacteriota bacterium | reverse complement strand
ACTGTCGGTTCTATTGGAAAACAATTGGCAGAGAATACGACGGTGTCTACTTCAAAATTACTCGATGAATTATTGGTGAATCGTGCACTTATCAATGCGCTCAATAATATTAGTGCAGCTGATGTATGGGCATACACTGATCGTAGTCTTACGGGTTTGGTCGATATCACCACTTCTTCCCGTATTGCGATTTGGTCTACACCGACCAGTAGTCTGACCACTGCAGGTTCTATTGGAAAACAATTGACAGAGAACACGGCGGTGTCAAGCTCACGAGTGTATGATGAGGTACTCGCAAATCGTGTACTTATCAATGCACTCAATGATATTAGCGCAGCTGATGTCTGGTCATATGCAAACCGCACGGTAACGAGCTCAGCAGAATTTTCTACGTCTTCACTTGCATCCATCTGGTCTGTTGCTACGAGCACCCTCGGAAGCTTTGGCACGATTGGAAAACTCATTGTAGATACTCTCGATGCACAAGTCTCTACTCGAGGTACAAGTAATCTGACCGCAGCTGATGTATGGGTTTCGGCAAATCGAACGCTTAGTGATTATGCTACCTCTTCTATCACTGCTGCGATCTGGAACAATGCATCACGTACTCTCACTAGCTATGGCAATGATATCACTGCAGCTGATGTGTGGAATGTACTCTCGTCTGGTTTAACTACTGTCGGTTCTATTGGAAAACAATTGGCAGAGAATGTTGATACACAGGTTTCGACTCGGGGTACGAGTAGTCTTACCGCAGACGATGTATGGCAGTCAACCAGTCGAACACTTACAGATTATTCTACTTCAACGATTGCTACTGCAATTTGGAGTAATGCAGCTCGTACCCTCACTAGCTATGGCAATGATATCACTGCAGCTGATGTGTGGAATGTGCTATCGTCGAGTCTAACCACTGTCGGTTCTATTGGAAAACAATTGGCAGAGAATACGACGGTGTCTACTTCAAAATTACTCGATGAATTATTGGTGAATCGTGCACTTATCAATGCGCTCAATAATATTAGTGCAGCTGATGTCTGGGCATATGCAAACCGCACAGTAACTACCTCAATTGCATTTCCTACTTCCTCAATTGAGGCAATTTGGTCTGTCACAACCAGTACGCTTACAGGACTTGGTACAATTGGTAGATTGGTCGTCGATACTCTCGATGCACAAGTCTCTACTCGAGGTACAAGTAATCTGACCGCAGCTGATGTATGGCAAGCCGCAACGCGTACCCTCACGGATTATTCTACTTCAACCATTGCTACTGCAATTTGGAGTAATGCAGCTCGTACCCTCACCAGCTATGGCAATGATATCACTGCAGCTGATGTGTGGAATGTGCTATCGTCGAGTCTAACCACTGTTGGTTCTATTGGTGAACAGGTTGTTGGTAATTTGGATCTCGCTGTGTCGACACGTGCCTCTTTGGCGACACAGAATGCCCTGTGGAATGTGCGCATGTCAGATGTAGACTCAGTCGCTGCTGGAGAGACGTATCGCACCAAGATATATTTCCTCAATGAGAATTCAATACCAACCAATCCTTCGAGCACACCTACAGTGACGATATATGATGCAAGTAGAAATGTGGTGGTTACCAGTGCCTCGATGTCTGTGGTTTCGACAGGTATTTATGAATATACATATTCTATTGCAAGTGGGGCTGAAGGTGGGTTGTGGGAAACAATCATTTCATCAGAAGTGGAAGTTGGAAAAGTCATTCAGACTAACGACTACTGGTTGGTAGGTTCGTCACCTGCACAGGTTATCATTAATAGTGTGTCAGATGTCTCAGTTCCTTCAATTGCTGCCAATATTACGATTACCAATGAAGGGTTGAGCGGGTATGAATATCAGTATGAATGGTGTGTTGTGACGAGTGCTGATAATGCGTGTGGCGGAGGAAATGATACATACCATGCGTCTGCAGCGAAATTTATAAATCCAGGAGAAGATTGGAATACGACGCTTACTGCAACTGTTCCTACTGCAGGGAACTATGTATTCAAATTAGTCGTATATTTTGGTGCTGAACATTCAAATGCATCGCGTGTCTTCGCTGCGACTGGTGGGACAGTGCCTCCTTCCCCTGGAGGAGGTGGAGGTGGTGGAGGGGGAAGCTTACCACCAGCAACAACTGCAACGAGTACGGTCACGGGGACTTTTAAACGTTCTGATTTTAATGGAGATACCAAGGTAAATTCTATTGATTTTTCTATCCTTCTTGCGTTTTGGAAGACCGCTGCACCATTTCGTAACCCATCAGTCGATATTAATGCAGATCAAAAAGTAGATGCAGTCGATTTTTCTATTTTGATGTATGAATGGGATGCAAAAAAGTGATAATTTTATTGTATGAAACACAATCGGACAAATTTTTTTTGGGGGTATTATCTAGTTTTTTTATGTGGTCTTTTTTTGGTGAGTAGCGGGCGTGTGAATGCTGCGAGTGTATATTTCGGTGCCAACTCTAACCTTATTTCGCCGGAGGATACGGCAGTCATTGGTGTATATCTTGATACTGAACAAAAAAATATTAATGTTGTTGAGGGTGAGCTTGAAATTCAGAGTGGAAACACAGATATTGAAATTCGTGGACTCAGTATCGCAGGATCTGATTTTTCTTTTTGGTCACGTAAACCTTCATGGTCGGAAGAGACTCATATGATTTCTTTTGTAGGTGGTCAACCTGGTGGTGTGATTAAAAAAGATGCATTGTTATTCAACATAATTTTGAAGGGGCTCGAATCAGGTGATGTTATTTTTTCACCCACCTCGCTCATAGCATATACTCATGATGGACAGGGTACTCCACTATCGGTACGATCGGAAAATTTTTTGTTGCGGGTAGAGGGCAGTATTCCTGCGCAGCCATCTGATGAATGGAGAACAATAGTATCGCAGGATAATACACCTCCGGAAGTGTTATCCGCCTCAGTTGGGAGCGACCTAAGTCTTTTCGATGGTAAACTTTTTATTACTATTGAATCTTCGGATACAGAATCAGGCATTGATTATTTTGAGGTACATGAGGGAGATTTTCCTTCTGTACGGACGGGACATGAGTATGTGTTGCAAAATCAGAAAGGCACTTCTGCTATAGTTATTACTGCTTATGACAAGGCAGGTAATAGTCGTGTGTTTGAATTCACTCCAGTCAGTTCGTACGGGTATGTCTGGGTGTTTGGCGTAGTCATTGCATTCGTAGGTATTATTATATACATAGTTATTGTGCAAAGAAAAAAGCGTAGTCATAAAGAATTCGTCTGATGAAAAAAAGCCTGTCACAAATTATTTCAACATATAGTCGGATACTTACGATGGTGGGAGTGGTAGTTTTTTTGTGTATACCCCATATTACATCAGCCGCCACCCTCAGTGTTGTTTCTTCGGCGAACAGTGTAGTAGAGGGGAATTTATTTACAATACGGGTAGTAGTAAATACACAGGAAAAATTTATTAATAACGCGGAAGCTGTTATTAATTATCCTCCAGAACTTGTCGAAGCTGTCTCCATACATTCGAATCAGTCTATCTTTTCCTTGTGGGCGGAGAATCCGAGTTTTTCAAATGCATCAGGTGTTATTTCCTTTAATGGTGGAGTGGTGAATCCAGGGTTCAATGGGGGTGGTGGGGAAATTTTTTCTGCTACTTTTCGAGCAAAAAAAGCAGGGACCGCTTCTTTTATTATTTCTGGTGCCGCAGTGCGAGAAAATGATGGGCTTGGAACAGATATTCTCAGTGGTAGGAAATCAGTCACGCTTGAAATTGTACCAGTCGTTGTACCAGAAGTTCCTGAAAAAGAGGAGCCATCTACTCCTGTAGACGAACCGGCGGTAGAAGACGTGCCCCAGCCGACATTATTGGGTGCTGCGGTTATTTCCTCACCCACCCATCCGAACCAAAACATATGGTATGTTTCAAAAAATGTAATTTTGAATTGGAAAGTACCTGCGGATGCGAGTGCACTTCAGACCCTATTGAGTAGGGATCCGAACGCGGTTCCAACTACCCCGACGAGTCTTGGTACAACATCCCGAACAATAACTGATGTTGCAGATGGTGTGTGGTATTTCAATATTAGATATCAAAAAAATAATGTCTGGTCAAAAATAGTCAGTTATAAATTGCAGATTGACTCTGTAGCTCCTACTGATCTTTCAATTGAGTCGCATACTGATGAAAATGGATACAGCACCCTTTCGGTCCAGGCGACTGATTTGATTTCCGGAATTGATTATTATGAAATATTGCAAAATGGGGCAGTGCTATTGAAAATTGAGAATGAATCTCTCGGGGACATGATTACGTTGCCGCTTTTATCGACAGGGGAGCAGGTATTCAAGATTAGGGTGTATGATATTGCAAAAAATGTTACGGAAAAAGAAGTAATATTCTCCGTTGTTCCTGTGGTGTCCCCTCGAATTACGTATATTCAGGATACAGTCCTGTTAGGAGATCGAATTTATGCTCGTGGATCCACTCCATATCAGAATGCTTCGGTGGTGATTACAGTGAAATCTCCTGATGGGAAAATTGAAACATATTCGGTAAATACTGATACAGAAGGTAATTTTGCATTTAGTAGTGAGCCTGCTTCTTCTGCTGGTATACATGAATTGTGGTCCCATATTATGGGTGAACAGGGCGAGACAGGTCCGGTCTCTGAACATTTTCAAATATTGGTAGAGACTCATGGTCCTACGTTTGGGCAGAAGATGGTCGGTGCATTTTTGAATGTAAAGTCTCTTGCACTCGTGTCTGCTCTTCTGTTCCTCATTGCATGTTTTGGATGGTATAAATATTTTGCTTTGCAAAAATTAGTACACGTGTATCTGGAAAAGGAGAGAAAAAGAATTAATGAGGCTTCTGTTCGCGCTATTCAGAATAAAAAACGCATAGTCAGTCGACCTTCTTCTTCAAAGAAGTAAAGATATAACATATAACACAAAACCTCCTTATTAAGGAGGTTTTTGCGTTGGCCATACAGTAAGGGACAATTGCTAATCCCATGTGTATGATTGATATGTTACCATATCAATCGTGAACTGACAACAGTTCACTGAGCGGTAAACCAGATTCGAACTGGCGACCTTCTCCTTGGCAAGGAGACGCTCTAACCAACTGAGCTACTACCGCATACGCAAGCCACCAGGTGGCAAAGCTTTTGTAATTGTATGTTGTCTTGCTGTATACAACCTGGTGTAGGTTGTATAGCTACTCCAAGTGGCAAATTACTTTGCCACTTTTCGTTGTTGCGGGGGAGGGATTTGAACCCCCGACCTTCGGGTTATGGGCCCGACGAGCTGCCTGGCTGCTCTACCCCGCGATATTGTTTTGTGTATTGTGAGCCGGATTTTTGTCTTTCCCAGTCCGACCAGGTTTCTTGGAACCAGTTCGAGCGGGTAGCGGGAGTCGAACCCGCGTCATCAGTTTGGAAAACTGAGATAATAGCCGTTATACGATACCCGCATGATAAGTAGGGCCTATCATACGCGATTCCATCTGTATTGTCAATATTTTTTTGTTGGACAGCGTATATCATATCACAAAATGGTAATTGACATAAGGCGTCTTTTCTTATAGTCTCAGGTGTATTATGACTCTTAGTACTGGTTCCCATATCCATCATATCGCGTCTCATAGAGACGTGCTATCTGCTCGCTATGAAATTCTGAGGGGATTTCGTGAATTTTTTTGGTCGTCTAATTTTTTGGAAATTGAGTCTCCACTCATTGTACAGCACCCAGGTCAGGAGCCAAATATTGATGCTATTCCAATTGCTATACAAGATGATTATCATCATACATTTGAGGGATTTTTACACACTTCTCCAGAATATACCATGAAAAAAATGCTTGCTTCTGGTTTTGAAAAAATCGTATATCTTGGAAAAGTATTTCGAAATCAGGAGAGCATGAGAGATACACATATGCCTGAGTTTACTATGGCTGAGTGGTACCGGGTTGGTGCAACACTTGATGATATTATGGATGATGTGGAGCGTGTAATCACATATAGCGCGCACCGTTTGTGTGAACGTTATCCATTATTTGAAAAAACCGCGCGTAGATTTGCCACAGAATCATGGAAGCGGATTACCATGCGAGATTTATGGCTTCAGACGGTGTCTATTGATTTGGACCGCGTAGCTAGTCGAGAATCTTTTATATCGCTTGCACGTGAGCGCGGGTATTCGGTAGAGGATTCTGAACAATATGAGGAAGTTTTTTATCGTATATTTTTGTCTGAAATTGAACCGAAGTTGGCGTCTATGGGGCTGGTTATGGTTTATGATTATCCGGCTGCCATGGCGTCTCTTTCTCGTCTCAGCTCTGATAAGATCCATGCACGTAGGGTCGAAGCATATATTGATGGAATTGAGCTTGCGAATGGATTCGAAGAACTTACACATGCTGATGAACAGCGAAAAAGGTTTATTTCTGAGCAAGAACAGCGAAAACAGTATGGAAAACCTTTGTACCCAATTGATGAAGAGTTTATTGAGGCCCTTCGTCACATGCCTGAATCTTCAGGGATTGCTCTTGGGGTCGATCGATTTGTGATGGCGTGTACGGGTTGCAAAAATATTGAAGATGTGTTAGTATTGCCAATGAAAAAGTTATTTTTTTAATGTATATATGGCAGATACAACGGATATCAAGAAAGGTGCAGTAATACGACACAATAATAATCTTTTTGTGGTCACTGCATGTCAATTTGTTAACCCGGGAAAGGGACAAGCTTTTGTAAAGACGAAGCTAAAATCAATTGATGGTGCAAAAGGAACTGAACTCACTTTTAAGAGTGGTGAGACAGTCGATGTGGTCGATGTGTTTCATGAAAATTTACAATTTTTGTATCAAAATGGGGATTTTTTCTCTTTCATGAATAAGGATAATTATGAGACAGTCGATGTGTCAAAAGATGTGCTGGGTGAAGATGCTCCATATCTCAAGGAAGGTCTTGAGGTAGTTGCTTCTCTGCATGATGGCGCAGTAGTCGCAGTTCAACTTCCTAAAAAAGTGACATATACCGTGAAATCCGCTCCTCCAGCGGTAAAAGGTGATAGTAGCAGTGGAAATGTGACTAAAGAGATTGAACTTGATAATGGACTCAAAATTCAAGCACCTATTTTTATTACTGACGGCGAAGAAATTGTGGTCAACACTGAAACTGGAGAATACGGTGGACGATCGCAAGAATAAATTTTAGAGAATATTTGAAAAACACCCCATCTTTCGTGAAGGTCGGGGTGTTTTTTTGTTTCAGACAATTGAAAAATGACGTAGTATCCAAACGATTAGACCAATCTGCGCCAACATGATTATGTAGAGAGGAATTTGAAACGAATATTTACGTGTCTTATGGCGGAATAGATTCATGGAAAAAAGCGCAGCAGGTGTTCCACCAATGAGTGCAAAAAATAATAATGTTTTTTCAGATACACGCCTTCCTGTTCCTTGTGCACGCGATTTATCATATGCAAATATCACAGTAGTGATTATGTTAATCGCTATGAGATATGCGAATAGTACGTGTATAGGTTTATTTTCTACAACGAAGTTCATGGTTTTGGTGGTTGGGATAGGCCATGATATTTTCGATCTTCATCTGCAAGACGTATGAGTTCTTCTCTGATTTTTTCTGGGTTTGGGATTTGTTTGAATACAATAGTGGTCGTCACTGAAGATGTTTTGATGGTGAGGTCGCCATATCTAAAGAGTGTCCCCAGAATGCCACTCACTTGTGAAGTCACATCTTCTATACTATGCAGTTCAAGCTCTGTCGTGGTTCGGTGGAATAACCCATGCTGCTCATTATCGATAATTCTATCATTGGTAACAATCCAAATATCTAGATAATAATCAATAAAGTGTGCATAGAGGAATAGATATGTTGAGAGATAATATGTACTTCCTCCTAATACAAATAGTGGGTAGAGTTGATTGTTTGTTACCACATCAGGGAATGAATGTTTGGTAACCAGGTAGAGTATTACGGGGATACCAAATAGTGCGACAAATAATAGAATTGTTGGAATAAAAGTGATTGGGTGACGTCTCAATACATGGATGACGTGTTCGTATTTTTTTTGTTTAATAAAATGAGAAATATTCATAGTGTTAGAAATTTCCGCCTTCAAGTACGACAAAAGATTGACTCCAGTCAATAACGCTTACCTGTTGCCAGGTGATATATAGTGTGACGAGAGTGAGGATCATTGTGACGAGTGTCATGCTAAAACTCGCAAGAGTGAAGATGCGTGCAGAAAATATATGGTACATGTTTACGCATGAAAAAATAACGAATATGCATAAAAAGGCTAGGTACACGAAAAGGAGAATGTAGAGAGGAAACGCGATCATAGACATTTTTTAATACCGATTTACATTGAGTGCACAGATTAAGTTTGAGTGTTTCAGTCTAAATCAATTTTAATTTGTCTGAATCACTGTTTAATTTTAGGTGTTCGTAACTTTTGATAGTAACTTTGCGACCGCGGGGTGTGCGCTCAAGCATTCCGATTTGGATCAGATAGGGTTCGTAGACTTGTTCAATTGTTTCCATTTCTTCTGCCACTGCTGCGGCAAGTGTGTTTAATCCTACTGGACCACCCTCGAATAGAGTAATAATAGACATGAGAATTTTTCGATCTACTTCGTCTAATCCATAATGATCGACATTCAACATTTCGAGTGCTGCTGCTGCAATTTCTTTGGTAATTATACCACTGTGTTTTACTTCAGCATAATCGCGAACGCGTTTGAGTAATCGATTGGCAACACGAGGAGTTCTGCGTGATCGCTCTGCAATGAGTGTAGTCGCGTCTGCGTCTATTTGTACGTCAAGAAGTTTTGCATTTCTCGAAACTATTTTTGCAATGTCAGTGTGTTCATAAAAATTAAGATGGAATACATGTCCGAATCTATCGCGAAGTGGGGGGGAGAGTAAATTTAATTTTGTTGTGGCGCCAATTAATGTAAATCGCTCGAGTGGCATGCGAAGCGTCCGTGCTGCTGGGCCTTTTCCAATAATGATATCAAGTGCATAGTCTTCCATCGCGCTATACAATACTTCTTCGACTGATTTATTGATACGATGGATTTCGTCAATAAACAATACATCGCCTCGTTTGAGATTAGATAATATTGCTGCGAGGTCGCCTACGCGTTCAAGCGCTGGTCCCGCAGTCACTTTGATATCCACATTCATTTCTCGAGCAATGATGGTCGCGAGCGTCGTTTTTCCAAGTCCAGGGTTTCCATAGAGGAGAACGTGTTCAAGAGGCTCTTCTCGTTTTTTTGCAGCTTCGATAGAAATTGAGAGGGGATTTTTGATATGTTCTTGGCCCACAAAATCACCGAGCGACTGTGGGCGTAGGGTTACGTCAAATTCAGCCTCTGGAGTATTCTCAAGGGTTTCGGGCTGGACGAGGCGTTCTGTTTCTTCTTCTGGGGTGAACCAGTCTTGTTCTTGTTCAATGTTTGGCATATGGGAATAGTGTACCACAGACAAAATACAAGATACATGGAAAGAGAAGTAAATGGATTGACAGAATCGGTTACATAGGGTATTTTTTTCGTTATATTCTCAGCTTTCTTTGTGCCTTATGTACACCAAACTTAAGGTAGTAAGAAGGTTGGGAAATTCTCAACCAGGCGAGAACAACCACGTTAAGGATGGAGGCATGACGAGAGACTCTGATATTTCTCAGTATCTTGCGCTCTGTGGGGAGCAGGAACGGAAAGATACACCTATACATATGGGTCTCACCAGGGAACCCCCGTGTGCGAAGACATTCCCGATCTGGCAGACGATCGAGCTCGGAACGGGCCTTCAGGCTCGAGACGAGTTCCGTGAAGCTGCTAAGCGGGTGGGTAGGTCCATCAGTGATCGGTCGGCTGACATTCTCGGAAGTCCTGACTTCAGCGTGTCACCCCATAGGGTTGAGGTCGATCTCGTCAAAGTTAGAGTCGATGGACTTGGCTTTGACTATGAACCGACTCAACTCATACTCTACGCACGGGCGATCGTCGAACTCGGCCTCGACTTTTGTCCGGCGGAGGTCGGTCTGCAACTGTTGCTACAGTGTCGGGTTGAGTCGATCAACATGTCGATGTCTGTGGGCATGCGCCCGGTCTACCTGCCGGTGTTCCTGGGCATGCACCCGATCGCTGATTCGGGTGGTGGTCTGAATCTGTTCGGTATCAGCCGGTCTATCGAGGATGAACTCACGCTCGTGGCTGGCTATGGTAGTCCCCGCTGCCATTGGCCTCTACACCAGGAGATGGTGTTCGTCCAGACTCGTAAGTGAGCCCCTCGCTTGGCAATCACGCCACACGTTTTCCAGTTAACGCATGTAACTGGCAACCCCACACTATGGTGTGGGGTCTTCAATTTTATAGACAATTTTTGATTTTTTACACACGAAAATTTTTCATGATTTTTATTTTTTTATACATGTGTGGATAACCTGTCAGTACTATCGGGACAGTTCGAGTTGGTCATGTTTTTTAACTGTGTTATACTATGTCTTGTCGCTACAAAAACACAACAGATTGTGGTCAAAAGTATTTTGATACACAATATGTAGCATTCGAGGGGAGCTTTGGAGGGGTTTTCTAGGCTGTTCGCCATACCATAGTTGCATGGACGAGAGCTCGGGAAAAGTGTGTTCTAGTGATTTGTAATTAACCAACCTCTAATTTATACCGTTGTATGGGGCCGACTGACTCCAAATTTGTTCAGAGTGTTAAACTCGGACAGGCACAAGATACTCAATTTTTTTATAATGAGAATGGACTACGGTTTAAACGTGTGTTTAGTGAAGAGGGGAAGAGCCCTTTTGATTTGGTTGAGTATGAAAAACGTACGTCCATTATTCGTGAACCAGACGGGACAGTGGTTTTTGAAATGAAAGATATTGAAATCCCAAAGACATGGTCGCAGGTAGCAACTGATATTATTGCTCAGAAATATTTCAGGAAAACAGGTGTACCTCAGATGAATCTTGATGGAAGTCAAAAGAAAAACGCGGACGGGTCCCCCATGCTTGGGCCTGAAACCTCGGTAAAACAGACGATCCATCGTCTTGCGGGCACTTGGAGATATTGGGGTGAAAAATATGGATATTTTGCTACTCCGAAAGATGCTGAGATTTTTTATGACGAACTTGTTGTTATGTTGCTTCGTCAGATGGCAGCTCCGAATTCTCCTCAATGGTTCAATACAGGGCTACATTGGGCCTACAATATCAATAGTGGGGCACAAGGACATCACTATGTAGATCCAGATACAGGAGTCATGACTCGCGCTAAAGATGCGTATTCTCATCCACAGCCGCACGCATGTTTTATTCAGTCGGTACGTGATGATTTGGTGGGAGAAGGCGGTATCATGGATCTCTGGACGCGTGAAGCACGTCTGTTTAAATACGGATCAGGAACTGGGACTAATTTTTCGAGTCTTCGTGGTGCAGGAGAACCACTGTCTGGAGGTGGAAAATCAAGTGGACTTATGAGTTGGTTGAAAATCGGAGATCGTGCTGCAGGTGCTATTAAATCAGGAGGAACTACACGACGTGCAGCAAAAATGGTAATTGTTGATCTCGATCATCCTGATGTCGAAACGTTTATTGATTGGAAAGTAAATGAAGAGAAAAAAGTTGCAGCCCTTATTGCTGCAGGATATCCGTCTGATTACGAAGGTGAAGCCTATCAGACTGTCGCAGGGCAGAATTCAAATAATTCTGTGCGAGTTCCACACAAATTTATGGATGCAGTCAAGAATGGCTCTTCGTGGAATCTCACGTGGAGGACTGATGGGAGTGTATGTAGGACGCTCAAAGCGAGAGATTTGTGGGATAAAATAGCTTTTGCTGCATGGGCATGTGCTGATCCGGGGGTACAATATGATGGAACGATTAATGAATGGCACACTTGTCCAGAATCGGGACGAATCAATGGATCAAATCCGTGTTCTGAATACATGTTTATTGATAATACTGCATGTAATTTAGCGTCACTCAACCTCAAGCATTTCTTTGAACCTTCTACGAGTACTTTTGATGTTGATGGATTCAAGCATGGAGTCCGTGTGTGGACAGTAGTTTTGGAAATTAGTGTACTCATGGCACAGTTCCCAAGTAAAGAAATCGCACAAGGAAGTTTTGATTTTCGAACTCTTGGGTTGGGATATGCAAATATCGGATCGGTTCTCATGACTGCTAGTATCCCGTATGAATCAGAAGAAGCGTATGCGTTTGCAGGTTCGGTGACTGCGATTATGACCGCAGAGAGTTACAAGACCTCTGCTGAGATGGCAAAATTTTTGGGAGCTTTTCCCAAATTTGAGCTCAATCGTGAACACATGCTTCGTGTCATGAGAAATCATCGTCGAGCAGCCTTTGATGCAGCTGATAATGAATATGAGAAATTAGTAGTAAAACCTGTTGGAATTAATCCGCAACATGCACCTGCGTATCTTCTTGCTGCAGCACGCGAGAGTTGGAATGAAGCAGTCGAAATGGGAGAAAAATATGGATATCGTAATGCACAGACAACACTTCTTGCTCCGACCGGAACCATTGGTCTGTTGATGGATTGTGCGACGACTGGAGTAGAACCAGATTTTGCCTTGGTAAAATTCAAGAAACTTGCTGGAGGGGGATATTTCCGAATTGTAAACGATGCAGTGCCTATGGCATTGGAGCAGCTCGGATATACTCCAAGTCAGATGAAAGATATTTTGAACTACATGCGAGGAACTGCAGATATCACGAATGCTCCGCACATCAATGCAGTGACACTCAAGAAAAAAGGATTTGTAGATGGTGATATTCGTGCAATCAATAAAGCACTAGAAGGAGCATTTGATATCAAATTTGCATGCAATGTGTGGACTCTCGGGGAAGAAGCAATGAAGCGTGCTGGATTTAGTGAGTCACAATATAATGATCCTAATTTCAACATGTTGAAAGCCCTCGGGTTTACTGATACAGAAATTGAAGAAGCGAATGATTATACTTGTGGAACCATGACTATTGAAGGCGCACCACATCTACAAAAAGAACATTATCCTGTTTTTGATACTGCGAATAAAAATGGAAAGAAAGGTAAACGCTTTATCCATTATATGGGGCATATCAAGATGATGGCTGCGGTACAACCATTTTTATCAGGCGCAATTTCAAAAACAATTAACATGCCTCATGAAGTAACGATTGCTGAAGTGAAGCACGCATATGAAGAATCGTGGAGGGTGGGATTGAAGGCGGTCGCACTCTATCGCGATGGATGCAAACTTTCTCAACCACTTTCTTCCACCAGTTCTGATAAAAAAGAGCAGAAAGATGAGGTAAAACAAGAAGATGTAGTAGCGTCGACTCCTGTCGCGTCATCTGTTGTGGCACCGACCTCTGCCGCAGAAATGAGTGATGCACTTATGCATGCGAGTCAGATTCTCAGTCAGCATGCGGGAGTGAATAGTTCTCTCGAGTCATATACGAGAGATGGGGAAGTGGCAGAACGACGAGTATATCTCCATGGAGAAAAACGCAGATTGCCTGCAAAACGAAGCGGTATCACTGTTGCGGCAAAAGTGGGAAATCAGCAAATTTGGCTCCGTACTGGTGAATATCCAGATGGAAAGCTGGCTGAAATATTTATTGACATGTATAAAGAAGGTGCTGCAGTACGAAGCCTTCTCAATATGTTTGCAGTGTCAGTATCTATGGGATTACAGTATGGAGTGCCACTGGAAAAATATGTAGAGAACTTTGTCTTCACCAGATTTGAACCTAGTGGATTTACTGATCACCCGAATATCAAGAACTGTACTTCAATTATTGATTTTGTGTTCCGTGTATTGGGAATGGAATATCTCGGACGAACTGATTTTGTACAAGTTCCACCAAAGGGAATCCAGAAGAATAAGTTTGAGAGTCTTGCACGGATTGCTCCGCATACGATTCAGGAGACCATGCAACTCGAAAAAGTGGTTGCGCCAATAGTCACTGAATCACAACCACAGTTAATTGAACATGAGACAGCTGGCCCAGTGAATGCGTCTGATGCGGCACTTGGAACCATGATGGGTGATGCCCCGGCGTGCCCAACATGTGGACATATCACGGTACGCAATGGTGCGTGTTACAAGTGTCTGAATTGTGGGGATAGTCTCGGGTGTAGCTGAAAATAAAATATTTCACAAAAGCCAGGAATAAATCTGGCTTTTGTCTATTTGTACACTATATGACATTTTATGATCGGGGAGGATCTCGATTTTCAAAGGAGGAACAAGCTGCTCTTGAGTTTGATCAAACTCTTTTAGAATTTGAGCGGAAGTTAGGAGAGGCTGAACGTATTGATCCGCATGGATTTATTGAGCTTTATGGTGAAGCAAACGTGGAAATTGATCTCAGATATGTTAAAGAGATGAAGGAACGTTTTGCTGCAAATGATACGACACAAGAAAAGAATTTAAAACGCATCAGTGATGTATTTGAGAGGATAATAATGGAACAAATCGAATTACATGATTGGTTTGGACCGAATACTATGACTGTGGCCGCGTCTGAATATGATGATATTAAAAATGGTGTTGATATAATTGTGGAGATTACTGAAGAAGATAGCCGCGCAAGCTCCCATCTTGGTCTTGGTATCGATATTACCTATAATACTAATTTGGAAAAAAAATTTTTACGAATCAAGAATGAAATTAAGTCCGGGAAATTAACCGAAGTTAAATATTTTCAAAGTGCGGATGGCTCATTTACTGGGAGGTTAAATAGGATTCCTCGTGTGGTAATTGGTGTCCAAAAAGAAACAATCGCAGAATTGATGAAATTAACTCTTAACAAAAAAAAGAAAGAACTTGCTCAGCATGTTATTCAGTATGTGATTCTTTCAGAGATTTATACCCAGTTGATTTTTTTTGCTAAGTTTGCTCGTGACGAGAACGTAGAAGGTGGGGTTGTACAGCGTCTTCTCCAGATCCTTGACCTTATTGGAGACATTATGAGTAAAAAGGAGGACGAGTTGGGTGGAATTCTCGATCCAGAATCGAGTAAGTTTGTGGACTACACACAAGATAGGGTGTATCGAGAAATAATGGATCAGGTAAAAAATATATTTACATAATTTTTTATTTTCCTCTCTTTCTTTCTTGTTGACTAAACCATTCAATCGCTTTGTCTAATTCTTCTTCGTTGAAATCGGGAAATCGGGTTTTGGTAAAGTATAATTCTGCATAGGTGCATTGCCATGGGAGGTACCCTGAGAGGCGCTGGTGGCCGCCAGTACGGATGACCAGATCAACTTCGGGTATTCCTACGGTGTCTAGAAATTTTTCAAATGTATTTTCGGTTATTTCTCCAGGTTGTAACCCCGCTTCGATAATTTTTTTCGTAGTCCGTACAATCTCATCTCGTCCGCCATAGGCAATAGCGAGATTTAGAACCATGCCTGTATTATTTTTTGTTTTTTCTTGTAATTCTTTCATTTTATTTTGAACGTTTTCTGGTACGCGAGAAAGATCGCCAATTGTTCTGAGTTGCACATTATTTTCCATCAACTCTTTGTCATTAAATGTGATAAATAATGAAAATAAATGCTTGAGTTCATCTTCTGCTCTTTGTAAGTTTTCAGTTGAGAGTAACCACGCAGTAAGATAGGGTATATTTTTTTTAGACACAGCCTTGATTATTCGTTTGAGCATTTTTACACCCTCGGTGTGACCCAAAAATTTCGGCAATCCTTTTTGGCTGGCCCAGGTGCGATTTCCATCTACAATTAATGCGAGATGTTTGATATTATGTTCCATAGATTGATATACTAAAAAAGCGTTAAATCTTACTATATAGTCAATCTTTATTAAAATCAAGGTTGTATACTCATATGAAAATTTATACTAAAACTGGAGATGCAGGGAAAACGTCGCTTCTTGGCGGGACTCGAGTAGATAAAGATTGTATGGAAATCGATGCAATTGGCGAAGTGGATGAGTTGAATAGCTATATTGGAATATTGGTAGAAGAAGCACAAGATGAATCATATGCGCGAGTACGCAATAGATTGCTTTCAATACAACATAATTTGTTTACATTGGGATCAATGATTGCTGCTGCACAGACAACTGTGGTAAAAATTCCTGTGCTTACAAAAACAGACATTACAAAATTGGAAAAGTGGATTGATGCGATGACTGATGAGCTTCCGCCACTTACTCAATTTATTTTGCCTGGCGGGGGAGAGTGTGGGGCTGCAGCTTTCTTTGCACGGGCAATATGCCGACGGGCTGAGCGTAGAGTCGTGGAGCTCAAAAAAGAGAATACACTACTGAGTCCTTTTGCAGTCCAATATCTCAATCGACTGAGCGACTTTTTATTCACTCTCGCGCGCTGGTTTAACCTCAAGGAGGGGGTCAAGGACGTACCATGGGAAAAACCTCGTATTACCACCAAAAAGCGCAAGAAGGCTTGATTTTTGGCTTTGCGCGTGATAAATTTGAGCAGGCCTAATGTATTCCTATGGAATTATTCGCGACTATCGTAGGCTGGATTGGGACATTCCTTATTGTACTTGCGTATGTTCTCGTCTCCCTCAAGAAGGTAGAGGAGAATAGTACCGTGTATCAGGCACTCAATCTGTTTGGAGCTTTTGGTGTCGGTATTAATGTGTTTTACCAGCATGCGTGGCCAGCAGTGGCACTTGAAATAGTCTGGGCGATAATTGCGATAGGTATTTTGGTGAAGAGGAGAAAATAGATATTGTTAAATGTGGGTTTGTGTTTTTACATTCAACCCCACCCTGACCCTCCCCTAAGAGCGGAGGGAAAATAAAGAAAAATACGCCGCGGTGATGGAATGGTAGACATGAGGGACTTAAAATCCCTTGATCGCAAGGTCGTGAGAGTTCGAATCTCTCCCGCGGCACGATATGTGTGGGTTCTGTGCTCAATACAGACTCACCTATGGCACTATAAGTTTTTAATATACACATGTATGTCCCACCAGCAATTGGTAGACTATATTCGGGAGCAAATCAGTCAAGGGAAAAGTAGGGAAGATATCACACGGGTTCTTTTGGAGAATAAGTGGAGTGAGGCAGATATAGAAGAATCTTTTCGCTATGCGACCATGTCGTCTCTCAATACGACTCCAACGACTCCCCCTCGTGCAGCATCATTAGGTGTGTTTAAAAATTTTCAACAGGCATGGGGACTGTTTCAGAGCCGATTCGGTACAATTAGTGGCATTGTATTATTTTCAATTGTCATTGGAGTAAGTATTGTTGCGGTGGGCGTGGGAATTTTGCTTGCAGCAGGATTTACAATCGGTTCTTTTGCTTCAGCAACATCATTATTTGGATTTTTGTTACAAAATGGATCCCTACTTATCACTCTCGTTATTGTCGCAGTAGTAATTGGGTTTGCTCTTTCGATACTTTCTATGTGGTTCCAACTTGCGACAATGTTTGCACTGAAAGATGCTGAGGAGCGAATTGGAGTTATAGAGTCCTATCGTCGCGCATGGCGTGCATTGCTCTCGTATTGGTGGATACTTATTTTGACTGGCTTAATTACGAGTTCAGGCTTTTTGTTGTTTGTTATTCCTGGAATTTTGTTTGCAGTGTGGTTTAGTTTTGCTGGCTACATTCTTGTTGCAGAAAAAGAAAAAGGTCTTCGGGCGCTATTTAAAAGTAGAGAGTATGTCCGCGGCTATTGGTGGAAAATTGGATTGAATTTTATCTTTGCCGGATTGGTTTGCCTACTCGTCTATATTGGGTTCACTATCATATTGGGAATTCTCGGCACCCTTCCGATTCCGGATGTATTACTATATGGTATTGATTTTATTTTTCGACTTCTGTACCCATTGTTTGCCTCTGCCTACGCATATGTAGTCTATAAAAATTTGAAAACCATAAAAGGTGAGCTCGTGGTTGTGGTTTCTCCGAGGAGAAAAGTATGGTTTGCACTAATTTCTTTATTCCCATTCTTTTTCCTTTTATTTTTCATACCGTTTCTCATGGCAATGATGCGGTCGGTGTATTATGGTGGTTTAAACAGCAACATGCTTGATACTCGTGTTCCTGTTCAGAATGAACGAATTGATTAGTATATTGTCGAGTTCTTGCCGAACGAAGTACGTTATATCTCTCTCTGATTCAGAGAAGGGGATATATTGTCACTGTTTGTGAGGAAATTTCAAATTTCTAAAATTAAATTACCCTCTAATATGGAGGGTAGTTTAATTTTATTTAACTAGATAAACATGTTGTGTGTAAGACCCTCTGGTTTTTATATATGATCCTGCACGTCTCTGTACACTCGACACTCGTGAATAGAAGAGCGATTTTGTCTAGCACGAAACCACCGGTATGTGTCCGGTGGTGATTCACTATTCTTCACTTAACTGCTTATTGTAGTAGTGGTCGTAGATAGTGAGTACTGATAAATAGAGTGCTGCGATAACTGGGCCGATTACAAATCCAGAAACTCCAAAGATGAATATTCCTCCAAGGGTGCTGAAAAAAATAACGAGCGGGTGCATCTGGGTATCTCTCCCGACGAGCATGGGCCGTAGGAAATTATCGACTACACTGATCACGCCAGTACCTGCAAGGAGAACTACTGCTTGCCAGAAATTGCCAAGTGCAAACATGATAATCGCTGCGGGTATGAGGATGAGCGGAGTTCCCATTGCAGGAAGAATTGCAATGATTACCATAATGACACTCCAGACGAGCACCCCTTCAATTCCGGTGATCCAGAACAGAAGTCCTCCGAGTAGTCCCTGGATACCACCGATAATGAGTGTACTTTTCAATGTTGATCGCACAGTCGACGTGAATCGATCATAGAGCATGTCTTCATATTCTCCATTGATTGGAGAGATGTGTCCTAGGTGTCTCAGCATGCGTTTACCGTCTTTGAAGAAATAATACAGAGTATAGAGCATGATGATTGCCATGATGACAAAAGTCACTGAATTTTGCGTAACATTTTTTAGCCCATTAAAGAGCAGGGAGCTGACGGTCTGGGTAATTTTGCTTGCGTATACTGTCCAATTGGTACGAATGGTGTCTAGGTATGGCGCGAGCGGTGTTCCTTCCAACCAGGAGGATACATTTTGTGGACTTGCAAATATTCCAGATTGTGAAATTTTTTGATATAGGTCGACTGATTCATTTACCACCAGTGCCGAAAGGGTGACTAATGGAATAAAAATAATAACAATAATTACGATTACTGAAATCATGGCGCTAAGTCCTTCGCGTTCGCGAGTACTTTTTAGAATTTTTTTGTACATTGGGTAGAATACTGCTGCGGTCACTGCTGCCCAGAATATTGGGTATGCAAATGGGCGGAAGAGATAGAGCATTCCGAGACTGAGAAGTCCGAGCATTCCAAAAAAGAAAATTGCACGTATTCGATCAAAAATGATAGTCGATTTTCCAGAATTTTTTGGCATACAAAGGAGGATTATAGTATGTGTATATGGTATCAGGTGTCGAGTGTGGATGCAACTTCAGCGTCATTTCGATGTACCCGGGCGTGCAGGCTTTAATTCGTGTCACGATTAGTTAGTAATTATTTTTTTCCATTTTCCAATTGAAAGTACTCCTAGTTTGAATTCTCCAATACGTATACAGCGTATGCCAGTAACATGATATCCGATTGTCTCAAACATATTTCGTATTTGGGTATCTGTATTCTGTGTAGTACTGAGACGAACCACCGAACGTTTACCTTTGTGTTTTTCCTCGATGAGTGTGATTCCACTGATAAATTCTTTTTCAGTATGGATCCCCTTTTTGAGAATTTTTTGTGCATCCCTTGATAGATAGTCATCAATGGTTACTTCATATTCACTTTCACGTAGGGGTGCATTTTCGTCACCCGGCGCTAGTACCACCAGCCCTTCCGAGTCTTTACTCAGTGTATTTAGTGCGTGTGTATACCTGTGCTGTATTTCACCGAGTAAATCAAACGCATCGGTAAGATTATATTCTACTGGTTTATTGAGAATAATGTATTCTATTTTTTCCATACGCAGTGTACTTGATTTTTTATCATTCCTTGGCTACACTCCAGGCACAAGAGTGTGTTGATTTTCATAGTATATCCTGTTTTTTGTATCTTGTCTTCTTACACGGTATACTTATACTCTTTCTATATGTATGAGAAAAGAGACATCGCTGTTACCCAAAGTTGTCATGATTGTCGGACCCACTACGTCAGGTAAAACTGAATGGGGTTTGAAAATTGCAAAAAAGTATAATGGTGAGATTATTTCTGCCGACTCTCGGCAGATTTATCGCCACATGACTATTGGTACTGCAAAACCGCTCGGCGAGTGGAGATTTTCCGGATTGAGACGGGTCTATTATGTCGACGATGTGGCGCATCATCTGGTCGATTTTTTGAATCCTGGAAAAACTTTTACTGCTGCAGAATTTCGAGATCGGGCAATGAAACATGTCAAAGCAATTACTCGGGCTGGAAAATTACCCATTATTGTTGGTGGTACAGGGCTCTATATCGAAACATTAGTGCATAATTATTCTATACCGCGTGTACCTCCTAATAAGAAATTGCGCGCTGGTTTTGAAGAGAAAAGTATTGGTGAGCTTATTACTTGGCTTGGGCAATTGGATCCAGATGCAGCAGCTACGATTGATCCGCATAACAAGCGGAGAATTATTCGGGCTCTTGAGGTGTGCATTCTCTCAGGGAAACAGTTTTCAAAACAAAAGAAAAAAGGCGATCCCGTTTTCAATATTTTGAAGCTTGGTATTTCTGTTCCTCGGGATGTGTTATATGAACGTATTGATTCGCGAATTGATGCAATGATTGCAGGAGGACTTGAGCACGAAGTTGGGTTTTTGGTAAAACAAAAATACGGGTGGAATTTACCGAGTATGAGTGGTATTGGGTATCGTCAGTTTCGGCCCTATCTCGAGGGGAGAGAAACACTTGCACAGGCAACTGCTCACCTGAAGCAGGATACCAAGAAATATGCCAAACGACAGGTTACTTGGTTCAAACGTGATCAGGAAATTTTATGGTATACTTCTTTTACAGAAGCTGATAAAAAAATTTCCACCTTTGTGTCGTCATAGCTTTTTTTATGTTTGGTTCGAATTCAGCCGGAGGTCCGATTTCTTCTATTAATCAATCTACCGCCTCAGCACATAGTAGTGTGTTTTCTGCTCACAGACAGACTACTTCTTCGATTTCGCATATCGATGCCCAGTCCACTCCTGCAGTGGGATCTATTTTTCGGGTGGGTAATTCTCGTCTGTCACCTAGTTCTTCGGTATTTCATCCAGGCACTAATTCTGATACCCAGTCAGATGCAGAGTTGGATGAAATTCGTGATCGTATTCGATATCGGTATATACAAAAAAAGATTCGAGAGAAGCAAGGGCAGGTGAATGGAAAACGTAGTTCTTCTGTAACATCAGTGGGAGTTGGATTAGGATTTCGTACACAGAATGCACATTCTCGCGCGGATTCTTATAAAAATGTAACTTCTGAAGATCCTGCTTATTTTCAACATGTGATACAGAGTCACCGTGGGGCTGCGAAGGGTGATGGCGGATTTAGTCAACATACTAAAATGAGTATGAAACAGCAGGTATGGAGAGATAGCAGGGCAGGGGTATTGCAGTCGAGAGCGGAACGAAAAAAGATTGAGAATCTGATTGATGGGTTACCTGGATCAGGGCACTAACTAAAAATCCCCATAATGGGGATTTTTTTATATCTTATTTTCGCATGATTCTCCTCTGCAACATTCATCAGTATTGATTCCACAGTGCGCGCATTGTCCGTGTCCGTGGACCCAGACAATAGTCTTCGGGTTTGAGCAGTACGAACACTGTTCTGTATTATTGTTTTCTTTCATATTCGAGATATGCTTCGAACACTGGTTTCAAATTATCTATGAGCGGATAATTCATATATTCTTTTGGGTCAATCCATTGGTATTCTGCATGATCTTCACTCAAGGTAACATCAGAAGACGTTGCTCTACATACAAAGAAAATCCCTACAATTTGCCACTGTTCTTCTCGTACGATTGGTCTCCATTCACCTACGTGCACCGGCTTTTCAATGGTAACCTCTAAACCAGTTTCTTCAGTTACTTCTCTTTTGAGGCTTTCATCGAATTTTTCACCTGGCTTTACTCTTCCACCTACTACGTCGTATTTTCCTGAATTGGTTCCATCAGTGTATGTACCTGATTCACGGATGATTAATACTTTTCCTTTATAAACTATAAATGCTTTCGTAGCTACGAAAAGTTGAATATTCATATCTGCAAATTACATACTCAGACTTGACTAACTTATTATCCTATGCTATGTTTTTAACGGTTCCTTGTCGCTATGTGTCAGGCGAGTTTTAGGAGGAAACTCATGTGGTGGATCACCTTCACTGTACTGGTTCCGTGTGCAAGATGCGGTCATCGAAATAAACCACATAAGCGCGTGAAAGAGTCCCTTCGTCTGTGGCTCCTCGATAGAATGCCCCCGTGCAAACGGTGTGGCTGTCCTCTCAGAAAGACTGATTACTACGCTCCTGCAAACATGCCGTATGTCAAACAGCTGAAGAAAGAGCTCGGGATTTCCTAGAAATCACCTAGAAGTTCTTTATCCAGAATATAATATTTATACCACTCCGTTCAGAAGAATTGAGTGGGTTTTGTTTTTATAGGATTATTTTTTCTCGCAATAATGTTTCAAGCATTTTTGGGTCAGCACTTCCTTCAGTCGCTTTCATGGCCATACCAATAAGGAATTTGAGAATTGGTTCTTTGCCTGCTTTGAAATCTGCAACTTGTTTTGGATAGCTTTTAATAACTTCATCTACCACTTTCTTCAGAGCTTCAGTATCTCGTACTTGGCCCAAGCCTTGTTCTTCCATTATATGTGTTGGGTCACTATCTCGATCATGGTCAAGCATGATATTTAGAATTTTTTGTGCATTGGTCGAGTTTATTTTTTCAGTATAGATAAGAGAGATAAGTTCGGCAAAGTTTTCGGGGGTGAACTGTACATCGCTGATTGTTTTTTTTCTTTCAATAAGCCCGCCCATGAGTTTGCTGGTAATCCAACCGCCGACAAGGCGAGCAATTTTTGATTGCACTTCTTCATTATCTTCAATCCATTCGGACACTTCGCTCATGACCGCTTCGGTAAAATGAGCCCAGGTCTTATCCTGTGATAATAGAGAAGCGTCAGCAATCGAGAGTCCGTATTCTTCTCTAAATCTTTTTCGTTTTGCTTGAGGGAGTTCTGGTAGAGAAATATTTCCTGCGATGCGTAATGGGTGAAATGGAGGAATGTCTGGTTCTGGAAAATAGCGGTAATCAGCAGCATTTTCTTTGGTTCTCTGAAGCACCGTCACTTCTTCATCTTCATTCCATCCCCGAGTCTGTTGTACCCAGACTACACCATCCTCAATCATCTGTGTTTGTCGTTTTATTTCAAATTCTATTCCTTTTTCTACCGCCTTAAATGAGTTGAGATTTTTGAGTTCAACTTTTGGGTTTAGAGTGTATCCGTTTAGCGGGCGTACCTCACCATTTACAATTTCAAATCGCCCAGTTTCTTGGAGGGAGATATTTGCTTCACATCGCATATGACCTTTTTCCATATCAGCGTCACTTACCCCAAGTGTTTTAAGCAGGGTTCGAAGCTCTTGGCAGTAGGTCTTGGCTTCAAGTGCACTCATAAAATCAGGATCAGTCACGATTTCTACGAGTGGAGTACCTGCTCGATTGAAATCAACGAGTGTACCATTATTTCCGTGGAATAGTTTTGCAGTGTCCTCCTCAAGATGAACCCGGCGAATTCCGATGATTGCTGTGTCTCGTGTATTTTCACCCGGCTGGAATTCAAGTGTCATTTTTCCATATTCACCAATCGGCTCGTCGTATTGTGAAATCTGATAGCCTTTCGGAAGATCGGGATAAAAATAATGTTTTCGGTCGAATTTTGAGAGCTCTCTAATGGTTCCACCGAGGGCTTTTGAGATTTTTACCGTTGAAATAATTGCCTCTTTATTTGGCACCGGTAGTGTTCCTGGTTGAGCAGTACAGATTTCACAGATATTAGTGTTCGGTTTCGCCTCATCTGGATTATTTGCGCACGCACAAAACATCTTTGATTTGGTATTCAATTCTACATGCACTTCCATTCCAATAATTGGGGTAAATTTGGGCATAACGTATAATCTAAAGTCAGGTTTAGAGTATCACTCTTTTTTCCAAAAGAAAAGACCCCACTTTTCCAAGAAAGGCGGGGTCTTTTTAATATTCGAGGTTTATTTTAGAGGAGGGGGCGGTGGATCAACATTACTTGGTTTTACCTTCTTGAGGTCAAGGTACATGAGTGTAGGAATCGCACCTGCAAAAGGGGTAAAGATTGCCTGTATTGCTGCAGTTAGTACGGTCACCACAAATGACAGTACGGTCAGTGTTTGGAATGTGAGAAGGTCAAGGTCCCCTGGGAAGAAGCTATTGAAGATAGATTCAACGATTCCCATACATACGGTCACGATAATAGTTGCAAGTACAATACGCCCAAATACTCCCCACCAGTTTCCCGCTACTAGGGATTTGCTCTGACTAAGTGCTGAGGTTCCTTTTTTTTGATCGAGCACCCGTGCCTGGAGTGTAAATACAAACCAGATGCTAAAGATAATGCCAGGAATAATCAATAAGATAAATCCTCCTGTTACAATAAGTCCAACTAGAATGGTTAATCCAAATGCAGGTAGTATTAGTCCCCGAGTTCTCTTTAAGTATGTTCCTATTTTTTCAGGTGTTTTACCACTGTCGATGTCTGCAAGCGCAGGCATGTATGCGAGTGTGAACCACAGAGAAGCAAGAGACATGAGGACTGATCCAATGATCCAGAGCACTGAATTGAAACTGACGGTTCCATATACCAATCCAATGAGGTCGAGTGAAAATTTGGTCATTCCAATAAATAATACTGGTAAGAACATGAGTACTAAAAAGCCTGCCATGAATTTAGGGAATTTGTGGTACGGCGCTAACGCACGTTTGAACAGATCTCCGACTGCTGGAAGCATACAGAATAAATTAAGAAATTAATTGATTAGAAATAATAGTATAGATTTTTTCATGAATCTGTTCGGGTGATTCAAGTACACCATCTTTTACACATTCGACCAGTGTAAATTCAGGATAATCACGCGCAATATGCAGATATGCAGCCTCGGCATTTTTTAAATGTTCAATATCGTCTTCGTGAATATCTCGTTTTTTTCCCTGGAGATAGGTGCGCGCTTCTTTTTTATCCACGAGTAATTGTGAGATAGATGGAGTAACGTGGAGAATAATATTTACATCAGGTTTAGGGATTTCAAATACAGTATACTCCAATTCATAATCCCAATCAAAAAATTTCTTGCGTTCAGTTTCATCTTTTATTTTTCCACCTTGATGCCCCATGTTTGATCCCACATATCTATTTGCGATTACAATTTTACCTTCTTCTAACCATTGTTTTATTTTTGGTGCAGCCGCATAGCGATCTACTGCAAAAAAAATCGACGCACGATAGGGGCCGATTTCTTCGGCAGTACCCAGGCGTCCATTCAAATATTCTTCGACCATTGAGGCACTTGGTAGTCCGTACTGAGGAAAACTAATATCTTCAACTGATTTTCCTTCCCTTACGAGACGATCTTTCAGTATGGCGGTTTGCAAACTTTTTCCTGATCCATCAGTTCCTTCAATCATGATAAATAAACCTTTCATATATTTTTTGTATAGGTTACAAACGAAAAACGTTCGTGGTCCTCACGCTCAGATTCTTTCCAAATTGTTGGATCAATTGCCGGGAAAAATGCTGTTCCGTCTTCGATAACGGTGCGTATATGCGTAATGTAGAGCATGTCTGCGTGCCCAATTGATTGAGCATAGATTTCAGCCCCACCAATTACCATAATATCTCCCTCTTCATGCTTTAGTACTTCCTCAACTGAGTGGTAGAGGATTACTCCTTCAGGCACTGGATAGTCCGTATTTCTGGTAATGACAATATTTTTTCGATTTGGGAGCGGGCGAAATTTTTCAGGAATTGATTCCCACGTTTTTCGGCCCATGACAACTGTGTGGCCTGTCGTAATATTTTTGAACCGCTTCAAATCTTCAGGAATATACCAAGGCAGAGTACCAGATTTTCCAATACAATTATTCTCGGAAATTGCTGCAATGAGAGCTATCATACAGCAATAGGAAATTTAATGGTCGGATAACTTTCGTATTGAGCGACTGTCGAGTCGGTATATTCCCAATCAAAAATTGATGTAAATTGAGGGGTTTCAATTTTTGGAAGTGGGTATGTGTTTGGGTCGCGTGTTAGTTGTTCTTTTGCACCCTCAACATGATTTTCGTAGATATGCACATCGGCCAAAAAACCAACTAATTTTCCTTCTTGTAATCCTGTTTCCTTTGCAAGGAGATGAAGTAGAAGCGCATAACTTGCAATGTTGAAGGGAAGCCCAAGCATCACGTCAACTGAGCGTTGATTCCAGAGTAGATTGAGTTTTCCATTGATTACTGTTACTTGAAAACCATAGTGGCACGGAGGAAGCGCCATTTGTTCGAGATGGAGTGGATTCCATGCCATGACGATCATACGTCGATCCATTGGGTTGGTTTTGAGTTTTTTGATTACGAGTGCGAGCTGATCAATACCAGGATTCTCAAGGGAGCAAGTGTTGTAGTCTGTATATGAAGCTCCGTATCGCCTCCATTGATACCCATAGATTGGCCCCAAATCTCGCTCTTCCATCATTTTTTTCTTTGATTCTTCATCGTGCCCATAGGGTGCTTTGTGAGGGTGCGCCCATTCGTTCCAAATAAAATTTCTTCGTTCTTTGAGCCATTCTTTATCAGTAA
>JBPOJQ010000013.1:0-82719 GCA_052033375.1 Candidatus Magasanikiibacteriota bacterium | reverse complement strand
CGAACTTCCGCATTGCCGACCGCACCTTGGTTTTGGATTTCATTCCGGCCTTCAAAATTGCGGAAAAATACCATGCCGAGGCGCTTTGCGCCGAGGCAACATCTTTCAATTTCGCTGAATGTAAAACTTGGCGGAGAGGGAGGGATTCGAACCCTCGGTTACCTTTCGGCAACACCGCTTTTCGAGAGCGGCACCTTCAACCACTCAGACACCTCTCCATGGGAGATATAATGTTGTCTATACTAACCTGTGTGAGAGCTTTCGTCAATCATGGTTATTTGAGAAAAACCGTGCTATGATGTAACAAATCAAAATATATGCTGTATCTCGTCGCAATCTATTTTTTTCTCTTCTCCTATCTTGCAATAAAGAAATTTCCGCTCGCAGTCTACTTGTTTTTGTTGACCATTCCTACATATCTCATCCGTTTTACTATTGGGCCTTTGCCTTCAACATTACTCGAAGTAAGTTTGTTTGCACTGATGATTGGTTGGGTTGCCACTTCTCAAAAGAACGATAACAAAAAGTTCAAGATGTTTATTATAAGCCATAAGAGATTGGTTGTTTTTTTGCTCTGCCTTCTACTATTTTCGTTTATTGGAGCGTGCACTAGCATGATTGGGGCTACAAACCCAGTCCAAAAACTGATCTATGGTATTGGTGAGTGGAGGGCACTATTTCTTGAGCCAATAATCCTATGTGCAATCCTGGTAACAAGGAAAGAGATGTTGGATGAGAAAAAAATGATCCTCTCACTGATCGGCGCCGCAGGAATAGTGAGTACAGTTGCTGTTATACAAAAGTTCACCGGCTTACTATTCCCACCCAGTCTCTGGGATGATCAATTGTTTGGAAGGGTGACATCAATATTTACCAGTGCAAATGCTATTGGATTATTTACCGTACCAATTTTATTCCTATCATTGTCCATTCTAAAAAAAGCATATTATGTCTGGGCGGGTATAGTAATTATTCTTCTTGCAAATGCGTTTTCAATTTCACAAGGAGCATGGATTGCGATCGGAGCAGGGGTATTGGTGTACCTCTGTATGCTGGGATATAAAAAAATATCTATCGCGATTACAATTGTGGGAGTGGTAGGATTACTCGTATTGCCAGGCATGAAAGAAGCGGTATTATTTCAAGATCAGGCAGGAAAAAATAGACTTACCATCTGGACACATACAGTAGACTATCTTGTGGAAAATCCAAAAAATTTTGTATTAGGAAGCGGAATTAGGAATTTCTATGATGCGATTCAGAAACCATGGCACAATCCAAAAGAGCTCGAACCACTCAAATACCCGCATAGTATCGTACTCAATTTTTGGACTGAAATTGGATTGTTTGGAATGCTATCGTTTGTAGGGGTGCTGGTATCCCTTTTTATCGCTGCTTGTAAAATTGATGATAGACAAACAAGAGCAGCATATCTTGCGGCTCTTGTTGCTCTGGTCGTGCATGGCTTAGTCGATGTTCCGTATTTCAAGAATGATCTCGCGTTACTTTTTTGGATATGCGCTTTTTTAATATATTCTTCGAAAAAGAATGAGCGCTCTACGTAACTTTTTTTAGACGGACGATTTCCCGAATAGTCTTCATTGAAATTGCTTTGAACAATAGAAGTGCTGCTGCATATGAAACGGTCCCGACACCTATCGCGACGATGAGGTTCGACCGAAGCATATAGAGTATAAGTGCCATGATAAGACCTGCAGAAATCGCTTTTCCAAGAATGATGATCGAAAGCGAAATGTGGGTATATTTTTTTACAGCCAGATAGAGAAAAAAGCCTGCAAATAATTCTGAAAACACGCTTGCACCAGCTGCGCCATTCATACCGAAACGCGGGATAAAAATGAGGTATAAGACAAGCGTGATGAGTGCGGTTGCAAAATAAATTGGGAGCACTTCTTTTTGTCTATTAACAGCAACAACAACATGCCCAAAAATACCTCCGACAAAGATACCGAATACGGCAATAGAGAGAAGGGTAAGTGGGAGTGCTGCGGTTCGGAATTCATCTCCTGCGATCACGACCATGATTTGCTCTGAGAGTACAATCAACCCTACAGCCATTGGAATCGCAAACATCATCATGACATTAAAGGCGAGCTGGAAATGCTCTTTGAATTTTTGGTCATCACCTTTCGACCATGCGTAGGCAAGGAGCGGGAGCATGAGCCCCATAATCATCATAGCCGTCTGGGCTACGATATCAATCACGCGGTACGCCGCTCCATAGAGACCTACTTCTATCTGGTCTCGGTAGAGAGAAAGAATGACGGCATCTCCTCGCAAATAAATTACATTGAACATGACTGCGAGAGCAATTGGCCACATTTTGATTGCTATTTTTTTCCAAACTTCAAAATCAAATGCAAGACCTATCGCAGAATCAGGTTTGGGAACATATAAGCTCTTATGTGTCCAGTCTAGGGCAACAGCTCCCGTATTTTTGCGAGTAAATAGCCATAGTGTGGCTGTATACACGACACTTGAAATCGTGATTGCCCACATGACCGGGATAAACCCAAGATCAAAATAAATACACAAAACTAGTCCAAGTATAAGTATGACGCGCCCAACAACTTCGCCCAGTGCTTGAAAATATGTCGTAAGTTTTGCTTGGTAGTATCCGGTAAAAATTTGGTTCATGGCAACTGAAAGCATGTTGATTGTGGTGAAGGCGATCGCAATCTTCACTTCCTGCGGATAGGGGAAGAACAGTGCAATAAGCGGTGCAATACCAAGTCCAATGAGTGCAGTTACAAATCTAAAACCGAACAAATTTTTAAGAAGTTTTGAGCGGTAGCTGGTAAGTTTGTCATCGTCAGCTTCCGCAATATGCTGAGGAATCTCACTCATCATCTGGGCAGTCACTGGAATCAATCCAAAGTCAATCATGATTGCGATAAATTGGAGAAATGCGAGTGTGGTCGCGTACCATCCAAATTGCTCAGGCCCCAAATATCGGGTGAGCAGACCAATCGCAATAAGACCAAGTACGGTTGAGATCATTTTTCCGATGAGCTGAGCTGCAGTATTGTGTGCAAGTTGTTTGGTAAGTGACATAGATGAATAAAGACTATCATTTTTTTTCCACAAATTCAATCGAGACAGGGTACGGTAAACATGCTATACTCAGACATACGATACTATTCAAATATTTTATGCTTTTTTCTTCTATAAAACGTCTGAGTATAGCAATTTTTCTTTTTGCTGTGTTTCTCGGCTCAGCTTCGGGGGCCCATGCCGTAGACCTAAAACTCACTATCAAAGATAGTACGTATGCAGCAAAATTGGTAAGTCAATCAATTCCTGATCCTGTACAGATGGAAGCAGGTGAAGTGAAAACGGTGATATTCAAATTCAAAAATATCGGAACAGCTACCTGGACCGGAACCAGATTTATCTCCGCCTATACTATGGAGCCACGGTATCGGGATTCGATATTTAAGGGGAGTAATTGGATTGCCCCACGTCAGAGTGCACAAATTGAAGGTACGGTAAAACCAGGAGAAGTGGGGGAATTAAAACTGGAATTGAAAGCTCCAGAGACTGCGGGAGAATATAAAGAAGAATTTTATCTGGCAGCAGAAAATCACACGTGGGTAAAAGGAGGATATTTCTATATCGATATTAGTGTAGCTCCAAAAAAACAAGTAACTGAGGTAGTCGAAGCAACGAGTACTGTAGTATCTCCGAGTGTTGTTTCGCAAAACACGTATCAGGCAACACGTGTTATCCTGAGTAAAAAACAAATTGAAGCTCGTGGTGGAGAAGTAGTTCCGGTTATTATCGGATTTCAAAATACTGGGACACAATCATGGACATCGTATACGCTCAAATCAACTGCGGTCAATGCAGAAAATTACGCTGGGACTCCAAAAGTATTAGTAGAGAAACAAATAGATGTGGCACCTTTTGAGGTTGCGCGTGAGACTGTTTCAGTATCTATTCCTCAGAGGAGGGGCATCTATACTATTAGACTAGCGCTGATGCCTAATGGGGCTGAAAAGGCAAGTGATTTGGGAGTAATAATGGTTACTGTGACCGACGACGCATCAGTAATTACTGAGGAAGAATATACGGAACTAGCACAGCCATTAGTGAGGTTATCAGAGGAACCTCGAATTCGAGTGGGTATATGGAAAAACCCTGAAAAAGGGGTGGAATTTATTTCGCCGGATGAAATATATTCTGTATTTGATGGGGAAATCTTGATGGGGACGGTTTCACCAGGAATACGTGTGTCCATGTGGCAGAGTAAAGGGGTATATTATTTTAAAGGTGGAGATCTTGAATTTTCTACTGCAAACTATATTCGTCTTACACCCGCAAATAATCCGCGTGCAGTATTTCGTCTGCCAAATTATGAAAGATTGTTGTCGTATCGTGGAAAATTAAGCTTCAATGCGTATCGCGGGGCTATGGAATATCGTACGACCAACAATAGTGATGCAACCTATGTGATCAATGATCTTTTGTTTGAGGATTATATCGCGGGAATCGCAGAAACTTCGAATGAATCGCATATAGAATATATGAAAGCAATTCTCACTGCAGCGCGGACATATGCCTACTATATGCAAGGCCATAATAATGCGGGGGAAAAAGTGTTTGACGTAGTTGCGACCACTGCAGATCAGCTCTATCTGGGGTATGAAAGCGAGGTACTCATGCCACGTGTCGCCGAAGCTGCGCGGGGGACGAGAGGAATGATGATTACGTATGATACAGATAATAACATGGAAACACCGTCTGATGTTGTAATCACGCCCTATTTCGCGAATGCCGATACGAGAACGAGAAGTTGGAGTGAGGTGTGGGGTGGTGTAGGAAAACCGTGGCTTGTCTCAGTCCCAGCTGAATATGATAAACGAGATAAAAAGAAATTGTATGGCCATGGAGTGGGAATGAGTGCGAGGGATGCATCAGTGAGAGCAGCTGAGAAGGGCGAGAATTTTGAACAATTATTGAAATATTATTATACGGGTGTTGGGGTAGAGAAGATGTATCAGTAACAAATTATAGACAATAAAAAAATCGATCTCACAATCGATTTTTTTATTGGCTTTTTCGCTATGAACTCACCTTACCCTTCCATCAACGCATCATTATCTTCCCGTTCGCCTGGCATTGGAGGGTTTTCTTCCGGTGCCTCACCTCGCTCTACTGCTTCCCAGATTTTTTCTCTAATCTCTTTCATAAGCTTCGGATTTTCTCGCAAAAACTGTTTTGCTTTTTCTCGTCCCACACCCAATTTTTCTTCTCCGAATGAATAACTATTTCCCGATTTGTGAATTACTCTATGAAGAACCCCGGTATCAATGAGGTCCCCTGATACTGAAATTCCTTCATTGTACATAATGTCAAATTCAGTAGTACGGAATGGTGCTGCCACTTTATTTTTTACCACCTTTACCTTTACACGGTTTCCAATTACCTTGTCACCCTGCTTGATCTGGGCAGCTCGACGTACTTCAATGCGGACTGACGAGTAGAATTTTAATGCATTTCCACCAGTCGTAGTCTCGGGATTGCCAAAGAACACACCGATTTTCATACGTGTCTGATTGATGAAGATGATGACTGTATTAGTCTTACTCACAATACCGGTGAGCTTGCGAAGTGCCTGACTCATGAGGCGTGCTTGGAGACCCATGTGTGATTCTCCCATCTCCCCTTCGATTTCAGCTTTTGGAACGAGTGCTGCGACTGAGTCGACGACGACGATATCTACCGCGTTTGATCGGACCAGTGTTTCAAGGATTTCTAGCGCTTGTTCACCAGTATCTGGTTGAGAAATAAAAAGATTATTGACGTCAACTCCGATTTTTTTTGCATAATCAGGATCGAGTGCGTGTTCTGCATCGATGAACGCTGCAATACCGCCATGTTTTTGTACTTCAGCAATGACATGTTGTGCAAGAGTCGTTTTTCCACTAGCTTCTGGTCCGAATACTTCAATAATTCTACCTCGTGGAACACCTTTTACCCCGAGTGCAATGTCGAGTGAGATTGATCCAGTAGACACTGCATCAACTGCTGATGCACGAGCTTCACCAAAACGCATAATAGAATTGTCTCCGTACTTTTGTTTGATCTGGTCGATTGCACTTGAGGCTGCCTCAAGTTTTGGGTTGGTCTCTGTCTTTTTTGCCATAGACTTTGTATTAGTTTAGTTACATGCGGGTTATCCCTCGACTCTGCTAATGCACGTCGAGATCGCTCGGGACACGCTCGATATGAATATATAATTGAACGTGTGGTCGAAGGACAAGTCGTATGTACTCCTTAATTTAAAAAGAGAGTTGTACTCTCTATAATCAAGTGTAGCCCGTTTGAATATACCCTGTCAAACGTGTGGTGTATGCCTGGTGTAGACAAGCAGTGTGTGGACTATTTTCTAGAAATTGAGTCCGTGTGTTTATAGATAACATGGCGAGTATCAGTGGATATTCTACCATGTTTATTTTCTGCTGTAATAGTGAGTGTGTTGATACCTGGTGTGAGCGTAATGCTTTTGGAAAAATTTCCCTGTTCGTCGTTGGGAATTTGTACATCATTTACCATAATTTTTGTTTCAGGATCAGCTGAACCAGTGATAATGATGTTGTTTTCTTTGGAAATATAGCCATCAGTTGGATTTGCGACGAGTAAATGAGGTGGTTTGAGAATATTGTGCACATGGAGTCCGAGGTAAGAGAGCAGACCGACAACCACAAAACTGAGTACCCCAAATCTGATTGCATTTGGAATATCACTTAATTGAAATGAGTGACGGTGGTGGCTCGGAGCAGTGACGCGTATTTTTTCTTTTGTAGTTGATAGCTCCTCGTCAGCAAATTGATCGAGATATGGTCTCGGGTCACTGCCAAGAGTCTGGACATATTTTTTAATAAAATTTTTGAGATACAACGAAGAAAAATTAAGTTGCGAAAAATCGCAATCTTCGAGAGCCGCGAGGTAAGTTCGGTTGATCTTTGTTTTTTCTGAAAGTTCTTCGAGGGATATTCCTGTGTGTTCTCGAAGAGCTTTTAGGCGTGCACACACACGAGGTGCTGGCGTTACCTCTTTTTTTTGAAAACTCATACAATAACATTCGAAGTTTCAATGTTAAAATTCGAATACAGATTAAAATGGTGTTCGATCATTTTGGCACTCACTTTCTTCCTCGTCTTCTTCTGGCTTGGTTGAGTCGTTGTAGTCACTCAGTTCTTCCTCAACAGGCTCGTCCTCCTCATCTGAATCTGGTTGAGCTTCATCATGTAGCTCAACATCTTCTTGTTCTTCTTCAGGAGTATGTTGGGGAGTTTTGAATACGTTAAGTTTTGCACCAGTATTCAGTGTACCATTAAGTTCATCTTTTGTCATAAGTATCTCTCGAGCTTTTGATCCACTGCCTGGCCCGATGACACCAGCTTCCTCGAGTTCATCCATGAGTCTTGCTGCACGTGCATATCCGACTTTGAGGCGTCGCTGGAGTAAAGAAGAGCTCGCTTTTCCCGTAGTCACCACTTCATGCTTTGCCTCTTCGAATAGTGGGTCAGTATCATCACTTGGCCCGCCAAAGAGGTTCATCGTACCACCTTTTTGTTGAGAAATAATACTTTCATCATATTCAGGCTCTTCATCTCCACGAAGATATTCGACTACGTCTTTCATCTCTTCTTCTGAAATAAATGCACCCTGAATACGGACAGGTTTTCCGAGTTCCGCAGTCAGGTACAACATGTCTCCACGACCAATAAGTTTTTCCGCACCTGGGCAATCGAGGATAGTGCGTGAATCAATGAGTGATGCGACTGAGAATGCAATACGACCTGGAATATTAGCTTTCATGAGACCAGTAATGACATCAACGCTTGGTCGCTGTGTTGCGACTATGAGATGAATCCCGACTGCACGCGCCATTTGTGCCAATCGAATGATACCTGCTTCAATTTCGTTTGCAGCAGTAGCCATGAGATCTGCGAGTTCGTCAATAATGAATACAATATGTGGGATTTTTTTATCAGGATGCTTTGCATTATAGGAGGTGATGTCGCGCGACCCTACACTTGCAAGGAGTTCGAATCGTCTCTCCATTTCACCAATCGACCATTTTAATGCATTGATGGTTTGTTGTGTATTAGTGATAACAGGGGTCAGAAGATGAGGAATACCATTGTAGAGAGTCAATTCCACGCGTTTAGGGTCGACCATGATCATGCGGAGTGTTTCTGCTGTATTTTCGAAAAGTAAACTCATAATGATCGTATTCACACATACTGTTTTTCCAGATCCCGTTGCTCCCGCAATCAGAAGATGGGGCATGCGTGGTAAATCAGCAAACCAGACTTTTCCTGCAACATCCTTACCAAGAGCGATCGAGAGATTATGAGGGCGGTGTTTGAATTCTTTGGATTCAAGTAATTCTCTGAAAGAAACCATTGCAGTTTTTTGGTTAGGAACTTCAATTCCGACCAAAGCTTGGCCAGGAATTGGAGCCTCAATACGAATAGGGTGTGCGGCGAGAGCAAGTGCGAGATCGTTTGAGAGAGCAGTAATACGTGAAAGTTTAACACCTTTTGAAGGCTTGAGTGAGTATTGCGTCACTGTAGGTCCGACACGTATTTCACCCATATCTACTTCGATACCAAATTCAGCAAGTGTGCTTCTGATAGTTTCCGCATTTCCTTTGATGTCACCGCTGGTAGGCTTACTTTTTTTATCAATCAGAATATCAAGCGGGGGTAAGTTTTTTATAATAACACGTCTACTCCACACATCTCCGGATGAGTTTTTTTCTTCGGCTTCCTCATCATCGTCTGTCTCGGTTTCTTCATCTATCGCTTCTTCAGCGTCATCGATCTCTTCCTCATCCGCATCGTCTGCATCCTGGATAGATCGGGCGGTAAAAGCTTTGTGTTTTTCATCGGATACTTCTTCGGTTTCTGTATCTTCTTCCTCTTCTGCAAATTCATCGTATGCGCCCTTTATTTTGACTGGTTGTCCAGTGCGTACGCGCGAGAAGGTGGCACTCGCTGCATTTCCTGTAGATGAAAAGATTTTTCGGAGAAGGGAAATAAATAGTTGGAGCGCGCGTTCAAAAATAAAAAATAATGAGATTAGAGCTAATCCTGCAAGAATAATATAGCTCGCCACCCCTCCTAGATAGAGAGAAAGGGGAAACGCAAGCATGCCTGAGAGACCACCACCAGAGCCAGCAAGCGCTTCGCGCCACATGTCTGTGGCAGGAAAACGCATGTGTAGGAGACTCGATGTGGATACAAAAAATAAAATATAACCGAGAATATGGAGTCCTCGGCGTGGTTCTTCCTCATTTTTTTCACGGATCAGATACCATGCACAGACAACGAGGAGTATGGGAACAATATAGCGTAAATTTCCAAATAGAAAGCTCAGGATGTATTCATTGAGAATGGTCCCGACAACCCCTGCCCGCCCAAAAAAACTCAAAGTAACGATAGCGGTAAGGATAAGAAAGAGGACTGCTATGACTCCGTCTGATAGTGTGGGGTCAAAATTGCGTTCCTGACGTCTGCCTCGGGGCATAGAGAGAAGGGATATAATGAGTATATAACCATACCGAGTTATTAGTCGGCAGTGTAATCTAGGATAGTATTGTACCACATTTTTGACTCTCTACGGAGTTTATATAGAGTACCCGCTTGCGAACTGTGTATAATTTTGGCTAAATTAACATATTTGTGGATAACTTTGGGGACAAATATAGGTATATAGGGGATAAATACGGTGTTGTTTGCTCTTTTTTTAGCCAAAATATGGCTTTTCTTGACAATAATTTACACAGGTGTTCTCATTTGACAACTGAACAATTTTTAGGTATCCTAACCGCATTACGTGTATAGGAAAGAAGAGACTGTCGTTCTGGTCTTCTCGCTCGGTAGCATCGAGCTGTCGGCGAATTATCCGGATTTATCCCATGCCTCGATTCCATTTCTACAATTAAAATCAATCAAAGATCCTTTTTTTAAAAGGAATTTTTTTGTTGTCTTACTTATCATAATGTTTGGTTGGAAGCGCCCCTAACCAGATGTTTAACAGCTTAATTCACGTATGGCTCCATTCTATCGAAGACAACCGCTGAAGACAAATGAGCGGACATTTTTTACCAAATTACGAGATGCGATTACTGCACCTGATTTGATTGAAGTGCAGAAGAACTCCTATGATTGGTTTTTCAAGGAAGGGCTCAGAGAATTGTTTGATGAACTTTCTCCAATTACTGATTTTACTGGACGTGATCTTGAGTTGTATTTCGAAGAGTATTATCTCGATGAACCAAAATTTGATGAAGTTACATGTCGAAATAAGAATATTACCTACGAAGCACCTTTGCGCATCAATGTGAGAATGCACAATAAGCGTACGGGTAAATCAGACAAACAAGAAATTTATCTTGGAGACATCCCGCTCATGACTCCACGAGGAACCTTCATGGTCAATGGAATTGAGCGCGTGATTGTCTCTCAGTTGATCAGAAGTGCAGGGGCGTTTTTTACTGCAGAATTAGTTCGCGGTAGACGATTTTATGGAGCAAAAATTATTCCAAATCGTGGTGCATGGATTGAAATCGAAACAGATCAGAACAATGTATTGTGGATCAAAGTAGATCGAAAACGAAAGGTTGCTGCAACTTCCCTTCTTCGTGCATTTGGATATGCTGATGATCAGGTGATTCGAGATCTGTTTACTGATGTAAATACACATCCAAATATTGATTATATTGACGCAACACTTAAAAAAGATGTTGCAAAAACAGAAGAAGATGGATTGATTGAGGTATATCGCAGAATTCGTCCAGGTGATTTGGCAACTGCAGAAAATGCACGAAGTTTGATTCATGCCATGTTTTTTAATTTTGATCGTTACGATCTCGGTAAAGTGGGTGTATATAAATTCGATACCAAGTTTGATTTGGGGCTCTCGGAAGAAGCGTATGATTCCAAAGAGGAACGTGTACTATCACCTGAAAAATTATTGCGTGTATTAAAAGAAGTAGTGCGATTGAATGTGGCGCAAGAAGAACCGGATGATATCGATCATCTGGGAAATCGTCGTGTGAGAGGTGTCGGTGAATTAGTACAAAACCGATTCCGTATCGGTTTGGCTCGTATGGAGCGTATCGCAAAAGATCGTATGAGTACTATGGAAGTTGATTCAATTGCTCCAAACAAACTCATCAATGCTCGACCGGTGATTTCGGTTATTCGTGAATTTTTCATGAGTTCACAGCTTTCGCAGTTTATGGATCAGGTAAATCCATTGGCAGAGCTTGAGCACAAAAGACGTGTATCAGCGTTGGGTCCTGGTGGACTTTCTCGAGATCGCGCAGGATTCGAAGTTCGTGATGTACATCGAACTCACTACGGACGTATCTGTCCGATTGCTACACCAGAAGGACCAAATATCGGTTTGGTAGGACATTTATCTACATATGCAAAAGTGAACCCATTTGGTTTTTTGGAAACTCCCTATCGAAAAGTATTGCACGAAGTACCGAATGAAGCACGATTCACTGAAGGGGAAATTGCCAATGAATCAATTGGGGGTATTGTCGAATCAGGCGAAGAAATCACTGCTGCAATTGCAAAAAAACTTCAGGAGAACAAAAAACACGAAACCATACAAATAAAACCTCATGTAACTGATGAGATTGTATACCTCAATTCATTCCAGGAAGAGCGTTCTGTTACAGCAAGTGCCACAACTCGATTTGATGATCGAGGGTATTTTCTGGATGAAAAAACTCCTGCACGTGTGCATGGTGAAGCGCAAGTCACTGAAGTAGAAAAAATTCAATATATCGACGTTGCATCAAATCAGATTTTATCACTCGCAACGAGTATTATTCCATTCCTTGAACATGATGACGCAACTCGTGCGTTGATGGGTACAAACATGCAGCGTCAAGCAGTGCCTTGTATCAAGCCAGAACCTCCATTGGTTGGAACTGGAGTGGAGAAAGCAGCTGCTGAAAATAGTGGATATGTCATAAAAGCTCCTGCTGACGGTGAGATTACATATGTCGATGGAGGTAAAATTGAGCTTACTGATAAAAAAGGGAAAGTCTATCGATGGGATATCGGTAAATTCCTCCGTTCAAATGCATCAAGCTGTATTAATCAAAAACCTACAGTAACACTGGGTCAGAAAGTGAAAAAAGGTCAACCAATGAGTGATGGACCGAGTATTAAAGATGGTGAATTGGCACTTGGCCAGAACGTGTTGGTAGCATACATGGTATGGGACGGGTTCAATTACGAAGATGCGGTGATTATTTCTGATCGTTTGGTAAAAGATGATCGATACACCTCGATCCATATTGAAGATTATACGATTGACGTGCGTGAAACTAAGCTTGGAGAAGAGGTAATTACCAATGATATTCCAAATGTAAGTGAAGAAAAACTTCGAAATCTTGATTCAGAGGGTATCGTACGTATTGGTGCGGAAGTTCATTCAGGAGACATATTGGTCGGAAAGATTACTCCAAAAGGAGAAACGGAATTAACGCCAGAAGAGCGCTTGCTTCGTGCTATTTTTGGAGAAAAAGCTCGTGATGTACGGGATTCTTCGCTCTATCTCGAACACGGTGAACAGGGAAAAGTAATCGACGTGAAGATTTTCTCTGCAGAGGCTGGAGACAAGTTGCAGCCAGGCGTAATCAAACAAGTCCAAGTGACGGTTGCTGACATGCGAAAAATTCAGGTCGGAGATAAAATGGCAGGACGACATGGAAACAAAGGTGTTATTTCACGTGTGGTGCCAGCAGAGGATATGCCATTTTTGGAAGATGGAACCCCGGTAGATATTATTCTTTCTCCGCTGGGTGTTATCTCACGTATGAATTTGGGACAACTGCTCGAAACTCATCTGGGACTTGCAGCAAATGCATTGGGGTATAAAGCAGCAACACCTGTACTAAATGGTATTACAGAAGTTCAAATTGAAGAGGAGCTGAAAAAAGCGGGCTTCCCAGTGGATGGAAAATTACAACTCTATGATGGGCGAAATGGTGAGCCATACGAACACAAGACAACAGTTGGGTACAATTATATGTTGAAGTTGAACCACATGGTCGAAGATAAAATCCACCAGCGTTCAATTGGTCCATATAGTCTGATTACTCAGCAGCCATTGGGTGGTAAAGCCCAATTTGGAGGACAGCGTTTTGGAGAAATGGAAGTATGGGCGCTTGAAGCATATGGTGCAGCGCACACACTCCAGGAAATTTTGACCATCAAATCAGATGATGTGCCTGGACGTGCAAAAGCGTATGAGGCGATTATTAAGGGTGAACCTATTACAAAGATTAATCTGCCTGAATCATTCAATGTATTGGTCCGTGAAATGAAAGGCTTGGCGCTTGATGTCGAATTACTCAAGAAAGAAGAAGATGGAACCTACACTCCTGCAGAGGAAATGGTGCAACAGCATCGTGATGTGAGAGCGAAGGATTATGGGGCAGCGTTTGAAACTGAGGAACCAAAGCGAGACAAAAGTGAAGAATAAAAATCCCTCTAACTCCTAAACATCTATAAACTCATAAAACTTCTATTATGTCACGCGATATATTGCACACCATGAACTTTGACGCCTTGCGTCTAAAGATCGCTTCTCCTGAAGTAGTCCGCAAATGGTCATACGGGGAAGTATACAAACCAGAGACGATTAATTATCGTACGCAAAAACCAGAAAAAGGCGGACTTTTTGCTGAAGAAATTTTTGGACCGACTAAAGATTGGGAATGTTATTGTGGAAAATATAAAAAAATTAGATACAAGGGTATTGTATGTGATAAGTGTGGAGTCGAGGTTACTCACTCGTTGGTACGTCGTGAACGTATGGGACATATTGAGCTTGCTGCTCCGGTATCCCATATTTGGTTCCTTCGCACGATTCCATCACGTATTGGTTTGGTTCTTGATCTTTCAATACAATCACTTGAAAAAGTAATTTACTTTGCGTCTTTTATCATTACTCAGGTGGATGAGGAAGAGAAAGCAGCCACTGTGGAGGCATTGAAAAAGGAATATAAAACAAAGAAAAAACAGATTGAAACTGAAGCAGCCAAGAAGCTTGAAGGTGCTGAAAAGGCGATGAAAAAAGAACTTGAGGAAGAGCGTGATCGAAAACTTGAATCTCTTGAAGAGGATTTCAAGTCGGCTGATGCAGAATTGAAAGATATCTCGGTCATGAATATTATTTCAGAAGCGTATTACCAGGAGCTTTCAATTCGATACGGACATTTGTTTGAAGCGAGTATTGGAGCTGGAGCTGTTCGTGGCTTGTTGGAAAGACTTGATATTCCAGAAACCATGGCGCGTCTTGAAGCTGAAATCATCAAGAGTAAAGGGGCAAAACGTGAACGATTGATTCGTCGCGTAAAATTATTGAAGAGTTTGCATAAAAATGATATTAGACCAGAGTGGATGATCATGACCGCTATCCCTGTAATCCCACCTGATTTACGTCCGATGGTAGCGCTTGATGGTGGACGATTTGCAACGTCTGATTTGAATGATTTGTATCGTCGTGTCATCAATCGTAATAACCGCCTGAGACGTCTCGTCGAGCTCAATGCACCTGAAGTAATTTGTAGAAATGAAAAACGCATGTTGCAGGAAGCTGTTGATGCATTGATTGATAACAGCGCTCGCGCATCAAAAACAGTACGAGCATCGACAGGACAAAAAAGACAACTCCGATCCCTTGCTGATATTTTGAAAGGAAAACAGGGGCGTTTCCGACAGAACTTGCTTGGAAAACGTGTTGATTATTCAGGACGATCGGTAATCGTGGTCGGACCAACGCTCAAAATTGATGAATGTGGATTGCCAAAGACCATTGCACTTGAATTGTTCAAGCCATTTATCATGTCTGAGATTATCAAGCGTGAATTGGCGCATAATGTGCGAAGTGCCTCTCGATTTATTGAGAGCAATGCTCCTGAAGTCTGGGATATTTTGGAAGAATTAACCAAAAAGACTCGTGTTCTGTTGAATCGTGCGCCGACACTGCACCGTCTCGGTATTCAGGCATTCAAACCACGGTTGGTGGAAGGTAAGGCAATCAGATTGCATCCATTGGTATGTCCTGCGTTCAATGCAGACTTTGATGGAGATCAGATGGCCGTACATTTGCCATTGTCTGAACAAGCAAAATGGGAAGCAGAAAATTTGATGGCGAGTGAAAAGAATTTATTGAAACCAGCAACGGGAAGTCCTGTGATTACTCCACAGCAAGATATTGCGCTCGGTTGTTATTATCTGACGAAATACAATGAAACTGATACTGCTGAAGTAAAGAAAAATTTTGCCAATGTCACTGAAGCGAAGTATGCGTATAAAATTCGTCAAATTACACTGAAAGAACGAATTAATGTACGTCTCGGTGAAGCAGAAATGGCAAAATTCCCGGAAGGAACCAGAAGTTTCATGGAAACTTCTATTGGTCGCGTGTTTTTCAATGAAATTTTACCTGACAAACTTCCATATTATAATGAAACCATTACCAAAAAACATTTGAGTAATATCATCCAACTCTTGCTTGAGTTGTATGGACAGGAAACCACTGCATATCATTTGGATAAGATTAAGGAATTGGGATATAAATATGTTACCAAATCAGGGTATTCGCTTGGAAAAGATGATTTCCCTTCAATTGATGCTAAACGTGAATTGTTGCTTGGTGCTGATAAAAAAGTAGAAATGGTGTATGAACAGTTTAACGAAGGGTTGCTTACTGATTCAGAACGACATTCTAAAATTCTTGAAATCTGGACTGAAGCAAAAGAATCGTTACTTGCGCATAGTAAAGATGTCTTGAATAAAGATCGATCGGTATTTGCCATGATTGACTCAGGAGCGCGTGGTAGTTGGGCACAGCTCGGACAGGTGATCGCAATGAAGGGTCTTGTGGCGTCTCCAAGTGGAGATATTATTGAGTTGCCGGTAAAAGGAAACTTTAAAGAAGGATTTGATGTACTTGAATTTTTCATCTCAAGTCATGGTGTGCGAAAAGGTCTCTCAGATACCGCGCTTCGAACCGCAAATGCAGGATATTTGACTCGACGTCTCGTCGATGTTGCACAAGATGTGGTAGTGCGTGCAGATGATTGTGAAGATACTGTAGGAGAACTCTTTACCAAAGAGCAATCAGATCAGATGGGTGAGAAACTTTCTGAACGCGTGCTCGGACGTTTTGTACTCGAAGCGGTTACTGTGGGAAAAAAGACCATCGTGGAAAAGGGCGAAGTAGTCAGTGAACAAGCTGCCCGAGAAATTGAAAAGAATGGAGTTGACCATGTGCATGTACGCTCTGTATTACAATGTCGTCTCGCAAAAGGAATTTGTGCAAAATGTTACGGGTATGATCTTGGTAGCAGAACGGTAGTCAAGAAGGGTACCGCTGTCGGGGTGATCGCGGCACAGTCTATCGGAGAACCGGGTACACAGCTCACCATGCGTACATTCCACCTTGGTGGAGTTGCTGGTGGAGATATTACACAGGGTCTTCCTCGGGTAGAAGAATTATTTGAAGCCCGCATGCCAAAACGAAAAGCATTGCTTTCAGAGGTTGCAGGCACTGTTGAAATTGAAGATGCTGACGGAAAAGTGGTGATGGGGCCAACAGGACGAAAAATCTTTGAAGGTCGCCGTGGACAAAAGATTATCAAAATTCATCATGATGGAATTGATGAGATTGTATATGATATTCATGGTGAGGATGATGTAAAATTTGCAGAAGGACAAAAAGTTTCAGCAGGTGACACACTCATTATTCGTGGAGCTTCAGGTGAAGAAATCAAAGCTGAATTTGATGGAAAAGTGTCTATCAATGGCATGAAACTTCACTATATTTATGATGGCAAGACAACCAAAGAATATATTGTACCGCTAGGATATAAATTGTGGGTGAAGAATAATGATGCGGTAGAAAAAGGTGACCAATTGACTGAAGGAGCAATTGATTTGAAAGAATTATTCGATCTCAAAGGTCAGGATGCGGTAAAACGATATATCTTAAAAGAAATTCAAGAAATCTATGCTTCACAGGGTCAGCGCTTGAATGATAAACATATTGAAATTATCATCAAACAGATGTTCTCTCGTGTGTTTATCGAAGATACTGGTGATACTGAATTGATTCCGGGAGAAATTGTGGAGCGTTCACAGCTCATGATTGCAAATGCTGATGCACTGAAACATAAACAGAAAATTGCTCGAGGGCGGGATATGCTCATGGGTATTAGTAAAATTTCACTTACCACCCAGAGCTTCCTCTCTAGTGCGTCTTTCCAGGAAACATCCCGTGTCTTGGTAAATGCAGCAATTACAGGAAAGATGGATCATTTGGAAGGATTGAAAGAGAATGTGATTATCGGACGCCTTATTCCTGCTGGGACAGGCACGGTAGATCAAGCTATCCAACTGGTTCAAGAAAAAGAAGAAGTAGAAGCAGAAGCGATGAACTAGTAGTGCTACATGTGTTAAAAGACCCCTATTGTAGGGGTCTTTTTTTACTCATCAGTCAAACTGTCAGCATCAGATAGGTCGGCATGTGCACAGGCACAGCTTTTGGAATTGTGCTGAGCTTTTCTCTAGAGAGTAGGAGATCCACTCTAATATCTGTCTATTTTGAAAATAGGTAGTGTCTGTAAAATTTAGCTAATTATAGCGTTTTTTATTGTTTTTCCGTGAGTAGAACTATTGACAAAACACCCTTTTTGTGGTACTGTGCTGTGTCCCAACAACTGTGTTGGGAGGACTGGGTGATCAACCAACGAGAGGGGGAGCGGATGTTTCTGAACCAGTTCGATTTCGCGCGTCTGGTGGTGAAGACCTGTGCGAAGGGTGTCTTTGGCCTCGCGGTGTACGCAGGCCTGGTAGCCCTGATCTTGCACGTCGTCGCCGGGTAGACGCGACGGACGCCGGCTGTAGGACTCCTACGGCCGGCGCTGCCACATCTGTATACAACTGTCTTTGAATTGGCAGTTTTTTTTATTTTGTATATTCGTCGGAGTGCAATCACGTCTATAGCGGATACTATATAAATACCCCCTGATGCCAGGGGGTATTGTGTGAGTGGTATTATTTTTTGAATGTCTTCTGATAGAGTGCAATGCTTTCTTCTACTACCGCAAGTGCTCGTTTCTTTCCTTCAAATCCTTTTACTTCGACTGTTTTCTTTTCGAGCTTCTTATATTCTTCGAAGAACTGTTTGATCTCATCGAGTGTATGCTGAGGCAGATCTTCCAATTCATTAATATGTTTCATGTTTGGGTCATCCTTTGCAACCGCGATGATTTTGTCGTCTCCCTCGCCACCATCAATCATTCCCATAACACCGACTACACGCGCCTCTACGAGACAAAGAGATGGAAGATCGACAGTCGTGAGAACGAGAATGTCCAATGGATCTCCATCATCGCAATAAGTTTGGGGGATGAATCCGTAGTTGGTAGGGTAGTGTACTGCTGAGAAGAGAACACGATCAAGTTTGATTAATCCTGAATCTTTGTCGAGTTCAAATTTTCCTTTACTTCCTTTTGAGATTTCAATAATTGCGTTGACTACTTCTGGAGATTTTTCTCCAATTGATACTGAATGCCATGCGTTTTGATTTTCCATAAAAATTTATACATTAGGTATGGGTAGTATCCTAGCTCAGAGTAGGTAATTTGTAAAGAGGTACAATTACGACTTATTTTTGTACTTAATCACCAATACAAGAGTGGTCGCAACAAAAATAAAGGTGATTCCATTCGCCAAAATTACAGGAGTATTCTTGATAAAAATGCCGTAAATAAGCCATAACAGTACACCAAAAGTAAGAATTGAATACATGATAAGAGATATATTTTTTACCTCTTTAGTCTGTATGGTTTTTATCGCCTGAGGCAAGTATGAGATCGTGGTACAAATAGCAGCTACAAGTCCAAGCAGTGTTATTTTATCCATAGATAATAATGTGTATATAGTACGTTAATATGCGGGAGTATACCATTATAGATTATATCGGGCAACAAGCTTGAAAAGCTTATATTTTCGTGTTATCGTGTATATACTTTTGAATAAATTTATATGTCCGGTCACTCAAAATGGCACAATATACAAGGGAAAAAGGGAAAAGCAGATAAGGCAAAGGCACATGCATTTACCAAAGTCTCAAAGGCAATTACCATTGCAGCACAGAATGGTGGTGGGGATCCTGCAATGAATTTTTCACTTCGTCTCGCAATTGATAAGGCAAAGGAAGTGAATATGCCGAAAGATAATATTGATCGAGCAATCAAGAAAGGAACAGGAGAATTGAAAGATGGTATTGCGTTGCAAGAGTTGGTATATGAAGGATATGGACCAGGCGGAGTTGCAATGCTGATTGAATCAGTCACGGATAATACCAATCGCGCACTTACCGAAATTAAAAATGCATTTACCAAAATTGGTGGATCATTGGGAAGTAAAGGCGCGGTTGCGTGGCAATTTGAATACAAAGCAGTGCTTCGTATTAGCGCTGAAAAAAAGGTAGAAATAAAAAACTGGGAAGAGCTAGAACTTGCGCTTATGGACGCAGGAGTTGATGATATTCGGGAAAGCGAGAATGGGGTAGAGCTCGTCGGGCCAAAAGAAAAATTTCAAGCAATGTCAGAAGTACTTCACACGGCAGGGATTAGTCCCGATAGTGCGAGCCTTGAGTGGATGGCAAAGGAAACAATGGAGCTGTCTCCCGAACAATCAGAAGTATTGGGTGCTTTGGTTGAAGCGTTGTATGAACTTGATGATGTCAAAGAGGTATATACGACTGCTCGATAGTGTCATTCCGATCGAGTCCTACAGGTGGGTCGAGGAATCCCTTGTTTAAAATAAGACTTGTATAGTGCAGGGGATCCTTCCCTTCGACTCCCCCTCGACTACGCTCGGGGTCGCTCAGAATGGCACGACCTAGCAGGATTACACAAAAACAGCTCTCTATTCAGAGGGCTGTTTTTGTGTAGTGCCGTCGCGATGGCCGTATAGGTATCATTGCGACGGCGGCTGGAGTCAGAATTGACGTATCTCGACTCGCCAGCTGTGATCAGGTTCGTCATTATCGACCGCGAAGATGCGGAGGCCTGCTCCGAACATTTCTTCTGCAGCCCTTCGGAGGCGTTCGACGCACAGGTTGTCTCGTTCACTGCTTCCGAGAATTCTTGTCCCAGTTTGCACGACCGACCAGCGGTCGCTGTCCAGCGTGCCGTTCTCGCTCAGACTAGAGGAATCCCGAATGCAGATGAAGGTGACTTGAGCATTGCGGATCGCCCGAATACTGACACCCAGAATCAGGACGGGGTTAGTAGAGGGGTTGGAGGATGCCATCATCGATTGCAGGATGGTATGTGCGAGCTTGGAACGAACGAGGTAAGTAGCATGTGTCTCACATCTGATACACATTGATGAATCCTTTTGGCTGGGTGTAAGATATACGCGTGTCCGACAGTGTAACCAAGAGATGGTTGCATAGCCAGAGCCCGGTACAATGTAGCCAGTTTCATCATGTTTGTCAATAATCTGCCTTTATTTTGGGAAGCATGATAAACTAGAGTTAGCCTATGAAACATCATCAAAAATCTATCCGCATTCTCGGCATTGATCCAGGCTTTGGACGAGTAGGTTTTGGTATTATTGACGTTGCGGGTGATCGGTTTCGAGTGGTCGACTATGGTTGTATTGAGACGGATACAAAACGAACGTTCGTTGAACGATTGGTGGATATTTCCGATGAGTTGATAAAAATAATACGTACACATCAGCCCAATTGTGCTGCAGTCGAGGAATTATTTTTTTATAAAAACGTCACAACTGCGCTCAAAGTAGGGCAAGCGCGGGGTGTCATTCTATTGACTCTTACCAAAGCCCATCTTGCTGTCCACGAGTATACACCGCTTGAAGTAAAGCAAAGTATCACTGGATACGGGAGGGCTGACAAAACTCAGCTTGAGATGATGGTAAAAGTTTTATTGGGAATAAAGAAAAAAATTACTCCCGACGATGCTGCTGATGCACTGGCGATCGCCTTGACCTGTGCGGCTTCAAGAAAAATGGAGGAAGTATCCAGATAAGTATGGTATAATGGCACACAGATTGCCATGATTACCCAGATTGCCTAGGATGTAATCATAGATTTTCACGGAAATCTTAGTAATCTGTATTCTATTAGATTTATTTCAAAAATATGAAAATTGCCATCAATGGATTTGGTCGTATCGGTCGACACGCATTCAAAATAGCATTTCAAAAAAAGCTAGATATTGTAGGTATCAATGATTTGACTGATACGAGGACATTGGCTCATTTATTAAAACATGATACTGCATACAATGATTTTGAATATCCGGTTTCTTTTGATGAGAAACATATTATTGTAAAAGGTAAGAAAATTCCAGTATTTGCGGAAAAAGATCCTACGGTATTGCCATGGAAACAACTCAAAGTAGATGTGGTAATCGAATCAACTGGACGATTTACTGACGCGGAAAGTGCAAAAGCACATATTACTGCAGGAGCAAAAAAAGTAATCATTTCAGCGCCAGGAAAAGGTGAATTGAAAACCTATGTCCGTGGGGTAAATGACAAAGAGTACGCAGGTGAAGCGATTCTCGACAATGCATCGTGTACTACCAATTGTGCAGCACCTATGATGCTGGTCTTGGAAAAAGAATTTGGAATAGAAAAAGCAATGCTCACCACAGTGCATTCATATACCGCCTCTCAGGTACTCCAGGATGGACCTTCAAAAGATTTGCGTGAGGCTCGTGCAGCTGCACAAAACATGGTTCCTACCAAAACAGGTGCTGCTATTGCGGTGACCCGAACTATTCCACAACTTGGAGGAAAGTTTGACGGTCTTTCAGTTCGCGTCCCGACAATTAGTGTGTCACTTACTGATATCACTGTATTATTAAAAAAATCAACAACTGTTGAAGAAATAAACAAAGCCTACATCAAAGCTTCAAAATCCTATTTGAAAGGAATTCTTGATGTATCACATGAACCTTTAGTTTCAAGTGATTATATTGGCAATGCATATTCTGCGATTGTGGACGCTGAACTTACTCGTGTAGTCGATGGGAATTTGGTCAAGGTAATTGGGTGGTATGATAATGAATGGGGGTATGCGAATCGATTAGTGGAGATGGCGGTAATTGCAGGGAAGAAATAACAAGAAAGTCCAGAGCCAGTAGTCCATAGTGATACGAATGTATATCTCCTATTGCCTGTCTCGCTATTGATTATGAACTATACTGTATTATGAATCTTCGTTCTATCAAGCACGTAAAAGATCTCGCAGGAAAAAGAGTACTTGTTCGTGTTGATTATAATGTGGGAATCAAACGTGGAAAAGTGGAGGAACCATACCGTATTGCAGCCTCACTTGAGACGATTAATTTTTTACTTGAAAAAAAAGCATGTGTAGTGTTGATTACACATAGTGGCAGGCCTGGCGGAAAGGTGATGAAAGATCTAAAAGTGGATCCTATTGCAAAAGAATTGGAAAAATTGATTCACAAGAATATACGTATTATCAGAACAGGTGATTGGTCACAGGTAAAAAAAATAGAGAAAGAAGTTTCGAAAATAAAAGAAGGTACCATTGTAATGTTTGATAATATTCGATTTGCTGAAGGGGAGGAGAATAATAAGGAGTATTTTTCAAAAGAATTAGCATCGCTAGGTGATATTTTTGTACTTGATGGATTTGGGGTGGCACATCGATCGAGTCCATCAGTGACAGGTGTCGCAAATTATATTCCATCATACGCAGGGTTGTTGCTTGAAAAAGAAGTGGCAGGACTCACACATGTGCTTGAAATGGAGAAAAAGGGAAGCGTACTACTGATTGGTGGGGCAAAGATAGAGACAAAACTTCCCGTCATTACTCATCTTAAAAATAAAGTCGAGGTTATTTTGGTAGGAGGGGGTATTGTAAATACGTATCTCAAGTCCCAGGGCTTTGGAGTGGGTGCTTCGCTCATAGACGAAGGCATGATTTCTGAGGCAAAAAAATTAAAAGCAATTCATTCCATTGAGTGGCCAGTCGACTTGGTGGTCGGAAAAAAAGATGGTTCAGGAGTTCGTGTCGTGTCGGTTCCAAAAAAACCATGTGTGTTGTGTTCAGATGATGAAGCGATTTTTGATATTGGGCCAGCGACCATTCGGCTGTATGCAGAAGATATTAGATTGGCAACATCTATTATTTGGAATGGTGCAATGGGATATTTTGAACAAACACCATACGGAGTCGGAACATATTCAGTCGCACGCTTGGTAGCAGCACAATCGAAAGGGAGAGCATATGGTGTTATCGGTGGTGGAGAGACAATTCAGGCTATGAATCAGACAGGTATGACAGAATATGTAGATATGATTTCGACTGGTGGTGGAGCAATGTTGGAATTTTTATCCGGAAAAAAACTTCCAGGAGTGGAAATTGTGACAAAACACTCAAGTTGATTTCATGTCGAATATTTCTCGATGTGGCTGTGCTCAATCGGACAGTCTCAAACAAATCAAATCGGCAAATAGGAGAGAAAAAAGAAATTAAACAGCATGATTTGTTTGTAGCGTGTCCTTTGTATTTTGTATCATCTATCCACAGAGTGCTGCGGAAGAAAAAGTCATTGTGTGCTATACTTCCAATAGAAAAATATTTGATTTTTTTATTTTAACTCTTTATTTTTTACTTCTGTAAAATATGCCTGTCAAAAAATCATTTGCTCGTCCGATGATGGATGAGCCAATGGCTTCGGTGGTAACATCTCCCCTGACTACCGAGCCAGAACATTCGATGAATTGTTGTAAAGATAACAAGTGTGAAGAGCGAGGGTGGTGTGGATGGGTAGGAAAAAAAATCCTATCGACATTTGTTGGAATTTTGATTGTATACCTGATTGTATTTTTGGGTGTATTGATTAGAAATGAAGTACGTAAATACGATTTTATTGGAATGGCAGATAAACCAGAGCGCACTATTCGTGTGGAAGGTGAGGGTAAAGTAAGTGTGAAACCTGACATTGCAATGACTACTATGGGCGTGACTACTGAGTCGCCTACTGTAGCTGAAGCACAGCAGAAAAATACTGAGGTAGTAAATAAATTGATCGCAAAGATCAAAGAATTGGGAATAGACGCAGCTGATATGCAGACACGAGATTACAGCGTATATCCTGTATATAATTATCCTGCTGATGTGGGAACGCCTGAACTTCGAGGCTATACCATTAGTCAGAATGTTGCAATAAAGATTAGAGATTTGAGTAAAGCAAATCAGGTCTTAGCGCTTGCAGGTGAAGTCGGTGCTACAAATGTGAGTGGTCTCTCTTTCACGATTGATGATAAGGAAGCATATCTCGAGGAGGCGCGATCAGAGGCGTTGAAAAAAGTGGGTGAAAAAGCGCAAACATTATCAAATCTTCTCGGATTAAAACTTTCAGGCATCGTATCATACGATGAATATGAAGCGTCAAATGAGTCATATTATGGTGCAAAAATGTATGATATGGCTCTCGGTGGAGGATCAGCTCCTGCGCTTGAGGCTGGTACGAATGATGTGGTAATTCGTGTTGGTGTAACCTTTGAATTGAGGTAAAAATACGACAAATAAATTTCGAAAACGGCCTTTTCAAGGTCGTTTTCTTTTGATATACTGAAAGCTACTAATATTTTGTACTATGAAAAAGGCCGTAATTTCAAAAATTATTGCACGGGAAATTTTGGACTCACGAGGAAATCCCACTGTAGAGGCAAAAGTATTTTTGACTGATGGTTCGGTGGGGAAAGCAGCTGTTCCCAGTGGTGCTTCTACCGGGACACATGAGGCGCTCGAATTGCGTGATGGGGGCACTCGTTTTTTGGGCAAAGGAGTGCTGAAGGCTGTAAAAAATATTAACACGAGTATTGCAGGAAAATTAAAGGGCGCTGATGCATGTGAACAGCGATCTATTGATACACAATTGCTCGAGCTTGATGGTACTCCAAATAAGAAAAAATTAGGAGCGAATGCTATTCTAGCGGTCTCTCTTGCAAATGCGCGTGCAGCTGCATTCAGTAGAAAACGTCCGCTCTATATACATCTGCGTGAAGTGTACAAATTGCGTGAGAAGAAATTCCGAATGCCTGTCGCAACAATGAATATTTTGAATGGCGGGAGACATGCTAATAATAATCTGACGTGCCAAGAGTTCATGATTGTTCCTATAAGTAAAAAATTTCGAGAGCGTGTACGGATTGGATCTGAGATTTTTCATAGTCTTGCACAATTATTAAACCAAAAAGGTTTGGCAACAGGTGTGGGTGATGAGGGTGGGTTTGCACCCAATTTACCCAATAATGAACGTGCGATTCAGTTGATTATCAAGGCAATACAGAGTGCGGGGTATGTGCCAGGAAAGCAGGTATTTATTGGTCTTGATGTAGCATCTTCAGAATTTTATCGAGGGGGAAAATATTATTTGGATGGTCAGAAAAATCCAGTATCTCCAGAAGTAGTGATTCAGACACTCGAGTCATGGGTGCGACATTATCCGATTATTTTTCTTGAAGATGGGTTGGCAGAAGATGACTGGAAAAATTGGAAAATTCTTACAAAAAAATTGGGCAACAAAGTGAGTCTTGTAGGTGATGATTTATTTGTCACCAATACGGAGCGGATCAAGCGAGGTATTGAAGAAGAAGTTGCAAATGCAGTATTGATTAAGGTAAATCAGATTGGTTCACTCTCAGAAACAATTGATGCAATCGAACTTGCTCGAAAACATGGATATAAAATTGCAGTATCACATCGATCGGGTGAAACAGCAGACACTTTTATCGCTGATCTTGCAGTGGCAGTCAATGCTGAATTTATAAAGACTGGCTCGCTATCACGCTCAGAGCGTGTGGAGAAGTACAATCGATTGATGGAGATTGAAGAAGAATTGGGGATGTGACGCAGTACGTGCGAATTATCCCCTCAATCTACTTTTCAGTTGTAAAAGATTGTTCTCGATATGTTCGACATCTCACAGACATGAATGGTGGAATATCGTATGAGACTTTTATTTGAAATTTGAACGTAGTATGTCACTCAAGCAAAAAACAAAAGGAAAACAACAATCTACCCAGCACATGCATGCTCCAACGGCGCTTATTATTCTTGATGGCTTTGGTTTGGCGCCCGAAGATCGTGAGGGTAATGCAATCACTTCGCATACTGCACCTCATATATTCGGATATCTCAAAAAATATCCATGGTCAAAGCTCAAAACCTACGGTGAACACGTGGGGTTATTCTCTGGTCAAATTGGAAATTCTGAAGCAGGACATTTGAATATTGGTGCTGGAAGAATTGTAAAACAAGATTTGGTTTCTATTTCAGATACTATTCATGATGGAACTTTTTTCAAAAATGAAGCATTTAGGCAAGCATTATTCCATACAAAAAAATACAATTCAGCCGTACATCTGATGGGGTTGCTCACTGATGAGAATAGCGCTCATTCCTATCCAGAACATGTCTATGCATTGTTGGAATTATGTCGGAGAGAGGGTATTGATAAAGTATACCTGCACCTCTTTACTGATGGACGAGATTCGGGTCCGCATGCCGCATCGACGTTCTTGCACCAACTGCGAGGACACATGCTCCATACCGAAAAAATAGCCACAATTATGGGGAGACTCTATGGCATGGATCGAAATAAAATATGGGATCGAACCCAAGCTGCATATGAAGCGATGACTCTCGGGCGAGGACATCAGGTAAAAAATGCAGAAGAGGCGATTGAACAGGCGTATAATCGAGGAGAGACTGACGAATTTATCTCACCTTCAGTCATAGTCGACGATTATGGAAAACCCGTAGGCACTATTGAAGATACAGATGTTATTATTTTTTTCAATGCTCGATCTGATCGCGCCAGACAAATTACCAAGGCTTTTGTACAGGATGATTTTAATCAGAAAAATCCACGTTCTTTTAGGCGTACCAAGGTTCCCAAAAATATTAGGTTTGTCGCTTTGACTGATTTTGGTCCCGATCTGGAAAAAATTTTGACTGCATTTCCGTCGCCCGATGTATACAATACATTACCACTCACCTTGGCACATATGACCCAGCTCTATATTGCTGAGTCAGAAAAATATGCCCACGTGACGTATTTTATCAACGGCGGGTACTCTGATCCTGTAAATGGGGAAGATCGAATGAAAATAGAATCAACAACTGTCGCACATCATGATACCAAGCCCGAAATGGCTGCAGGGAAAATAACGAATACGGTAATAAAATTGATAAAAAAACAGGCGTATGATTTTTATTGTATCAATTTTGCAAATGCGGACATGGTAGGTCATACCGGGAATTTCAAAGCAGCAAAAATTGCCGTGTCTGTTGTCGATGACTGTGTGGAAAAAATTGTTGAAGAGGTGCTCTCGCGTGATGGACAAGTGTTGATTGTCGCTGATCATGGAAATGCTGAAGAAATGAAAAACATTGAGACTGGGGAAGTTGATACTGAACACAGTTTGAATCCGGTGCCCTGTATATTGATTAGAAATAGTACCAAAGGGATTAGATTAAAAGATGGTATACTCGCTGATGTTGCGCCTACGATAATAAAGATGGTAGGTGGTACACAGCCGAAAGATATGACTGGGAAATCTTTGTTTTAATTTTACTATGCCAAGGCCAAAACCTGTTGTACTCGCAATTCTTGATGGGTGGGGAGTCGCGCCTCCGAGTGAGGGGAATGCGGTCTATCGTGCAAACACTCCGCACATGGATCGTTTTATCGAAGAATACCCTGCAATGTCGTTATATGCTTCTGGAAATGAGGTTGGACTTTCGTATGGTGAAATGGGAAATTCCGAAGTAGGGCATTTGAATATCGGTGCAGGACGTGTATATTATCAGACATTTCCTCGAATCAATAAAACAATTGTGGACGGTACATTTTTTCAGAACAAAGCATTTCTTTCTGCAAAAGAACATGTCTTGACTCACAAATCTGCACTGCACCTCATTGGATTGGTAAGTCCTGGTAATGTACATGCAAGCCAAGATCACTTGTACGCGCTGTTAGAATTTGCAAAGAAAAACAAAATAAAAAAAGTCTTTGTACATGTTATTCTCGATGGACGAGACACGCTCTACAATAGTGCGACAGATTTTGTTCTCAAACTTGAGGAAAAAATGAAGAAAATTGGAGTGGGACAAATTGCTTCTCTCGCTGGTCGATATTATGCGATGGATCGCGATAATCGATGGGATAGAATTGAACGCGCATATCGAGCGATGGCTGAAGGAATTTCTGAAACGTACAGTACGGATCCTGTCGATGCAATTGCTGCCTCATATGAAAAACAAGTATATGATGAAGAGTTTATTCCAACTGTGATTGGGAAAGAAGGCAAGCCTACCGCACAAATTGAAAAAGGTGATGCCGTAATTTTCTTTAATTTCCGTCCTGATCGTGCACGACAGTTGACCAAGGCATTTGTATTGCCGGGATTTGATAAATTTAAGCGTGAGTATGTGACCGATTTGTTATTTGTCACTATGACTGAATATGAAAAAGAAATTCCGGTCGTGGTAGCATATCCGCCAATTGTGGTGCATAATTGTCTTGCTGAGGTGATAAGTAAAGCAGGACTCACGCAGTTTCATGCAGCAGAAACTGAAAAATATGCGCATATTACTTTTTTTCTCAATGGTACTGTCGAGGAGCCGTTTAAGGGTGAAGAGCGTGCAATCATTCCATCCCCCAATGTGTCCTCGTATGATAAAGCACCAGAAATGTCCGCGTCTGAAGTGACTAAGAAAGTTATCGCTGCAATTGAGTCTGATACGTATGACGTGATTTTGGTCAATTTTGCGAATGCAGATATGGTAGGACACACGGGGAATCTTGAGGCGACTATCGTAGGCTGTGAGACGATTGATCGTAGTTTGGGTAAAATAGCTGAATACGTAGAGGCAAAAGGTGGGGTGTTATTGATTACCGCCGATCATGGAAATGCTGAAGAAGTAATTAATTTGAAAACAGGTGAACAGGATAAAGAGCACAGTAATAATCCTGTACCATTCCTGATTATTGGTAATGAATTTCGAGGTAAGGCAGGTCCGACAGGCGATCCTCCAGAAGGGGATTTGAGCTTGATGCATCCGGTTGGAATTTTATCAGATGTGGCCCCTACGATGCTCTCCATTCTTGGCATCGAACAACCGCCTGAGATGACGGGGAGAAGTTTGATATAAGAGAAAATCTCGAATTCAAAAATTAAAGTTACACAAAATAAAAAAGACTTCCTCGTAGGAAGTCTTTTTTATTTATTTGAAATTATACAGCAATTTTTTCTTTAAGATGTGTAACTATCTCTTCCTCAACTTCCTTTAATTCTTTACCCGAAATTGAGAACGTCGCATCATCTTCATCTCCCACTGCTTCATATTTTTTCATGATTTCAGTCGCATGGAAATTTGGGATAATCTTGAGCATGCCATGTATCGCGCCAGTCGTATCAGCTGGATTCTCATATAAGACTAGAATAATTCGTGCGTCAGGTGAAAAAGAGATAAGCTCGTCGATAATCGCACTTAGATCTTCAGCGTGTGCGTTGGCACGGATAAAGTCATCGCGTGTAAGTGTGGTCGACACAATGCCATGTATGGCATCGTAGGTGATATGAGAGAGGGCGGCACCCCAGAGTTTAAAGGTGGAAATTGATTTGGTTTGGAAAAGTTGTTCAATAATGAATGAACGATCGGCTCCCAATTCTACAAGTTTGCTTGCGACAGTGAGCGTATATGGACGAACCTTTTTATCTTTAAAGCTATTGGTGCCTGCGATAATACCTGTAAGCAGGATTTGTGCGATTTCTGGGGTAATGAGCTCTGGTTTGTATGCATTCAATAATTCGTAGACCACCTCAGATGAAGTACTCGCGGGAAGTTCTACGAGATTGATATGTCCAAAATATTCATTTGAATTTTTATGGTCAATATTGACGACTGGGGTTTTGAAAAAGAACTCTTCATTGTTTGCATAAATTGCCCCGAGTGCGGAGAGTGCTGGCGTATCGACTACAATGACCGCGTCATATTTGAATTCAGTCTGTGAGGTGCGGATTAGATTTTTTCCATAGTATCCATTTTTTGGGGTGATGAAGAGTCGGAGTGTATCATCTTTGATATCATATTTCAGATTGGAAAGCCCGTTTTTTGAAATATCTAGAGTAATCACAAATTGGTGGAGGCTACCAAGTGAAGAGGCGATAGATTGAGAATTGGTAAGAAAAGAAAAACGATCAGGTAATACAAAACCATCACACGCGAGGTGGATTTTTTTGCCGAGCTGCTCGAAGAACAATTTCAATGCGAGTGATGCTGCAAGAGCGTCTCCATGAAAGTCTTTTTTAAATGTAATCAGAACATTCTTTTTGTCTTCGAGTGTGCGGATTATTTGCTGTATTACATACAATCCCATATCCTCTAGTATAAGTAAAAAGGGGATAGAGGAGTATACCAGAGCACAAAAATATTGTCAACCATGGGCTTTTTGATATATATAGGGATCAAAAAATGCCATGTTTTTGCGAAAATTAGCCTAATTCTTGCTAAATTCTGAGGTTTAGGATAGAATTTTAGGTATATTGTTGAATTTGTTTACCCTATGCCCCCTCGAGAATTACCCAAAGCTTACGAACCTCATATATACGAGGATAAGATCTACAAACGCTGGGAAAAAGGCGGTTTTTTTGCGCCTGAGAGCACTCCAGAGTGGATCAAGGATGATACGAAGAGAGAGTCTTTTAGTATGGTATTGCCTCCTCCAAATGTGACTGGAACCCTCCATATGGGTCATGCGGTCATGCTCGCAGTGCAGGATGTGATGGCGCGCTATCATCGGATGAAGGGTGACAAAACCCTCTGGATTCCAGGAACCGATCATGCAGCAGTCGCAACTGAGTCAAAAGTAGAAAAAATGTTGATTGATGGTGGAATGAAAAAACCAAAAGCAGAGCTGGGGCGTGAAAAATTTTTGAAACACGTAGAAAAATTTGCACGTGAGTCGCATGATACGATTGTAAATCAAGCGAAAAAAATGGGCGCATCGCTCGATTGGTCGCGTGAAGCATTTACTCTAGATAATCCACGAAATGTGGCCGTAAACACCATATTCAAAATGATGTATGATGACGGGCTTATTTATCGAGGGTACCGCGTGATTAATTGGTCTGTTAAAGGTCAATCAACGTGCAGTGATGATGAACTCGTGTATGTCGAGCGTCCAGGAAAATTATATTATTTTACATACGGGCCAGAATGTCCGATAACTATCGCAACGACTCGTCCAGAAACCAAGCTCGGAGATACAGCGATTGCAGTCAACCCAAAAGGAAAATGGAAAAAATATATTGGAAAAACTTTTGTTATAAAAAACTTCGGTCAAACCGGACATACATTGAAATTGCAAGTAATTGGAGACGCTGGAGTCGATGACACATTTGGTACTGGAGCGCTCGGAGTCACTCCGGCACACAGTCAGACTGATTTTGAAATCTATCAGAAAAATAAAGATATTGGACTGATTCAGGTGATTGGTGAGGATGGAAAAATGACTACTAATGCAGGTGAATCTTTTGCCGGGCTGACGATTGAAGAAGCTCGAAAGAAGTTAGTTGCATGGCTTGAAAAGCAAAAACTTCTTGAGAAAACTGAAGACACAATTCAGAATGTTGGGACCAGTGATCGGTTTGGAGATATTGTTGAGCCATTGCCAAAAACCCAGTGGTTTATTGATGTGAATAAAAAATTTAAGATTAAGGATTCAAGATTAAAGACAATTAATAAAGGACAATTGGTTACTTTGAAACAATTGATGCAAACCGTAGTCAAGACTGGGGATATTAAAATTATCCCTGAACGATTCGATAAAACATACTTTCATTGGATTGATAATCTGCGTGATTGGAATATCAGTCGGCAGATTTGGTATGGGCATCAAATTCCTGTGTGGTACAAAGGTGAAGAGACTGTGGTTGGAACAAAACCTGAAGGAAAAGGTTGGACTCAAGATTCAGATACACTCGATACCTGGTTTTCCTCAGGTTCGTGGACATTTTCTACACTTGGGTGGCCTACGACTGAAATCCAGTTTATTCGTCACGGAGAAGCAGAGAATAATGTGGCAGGGGTAGTGAGCGATGTGTCAGATACGAATTCATATCACCTCACCAAGGTTGGGAGAAAACAAGTGGAGGAATTGAGCAAAAAATTATCGAAAAAAAAGCCGGATATTATCTACGCATCTCCAATTGTGCGTACACATGAGACAGCCGAAATCCTCTCAAAAAAATTAGGAGTTCCTGTTATTGAAGATATTCGACTTCGAGAAGTGGGTGTGGGCGAGTTCAATAGTAGAAGTGAAGAGGAGTTTGACAAAATGAGGGACCAACATGAATGGATGATTGAAACACCCTATGGGATGGAATCATACGTGGATTTGCGTGAACGGACACATTCTTTTTTGTTAGAAATATTGCAAAAAAATCGAGGAAAACGTATCGCAATTGTATCTCATGGAGATACGCTCGAAGTTCTAAAACAATTCGGTACGTCGCTTACAGGAAAGAGCTGGGACACCATACAACAGAGGGCCACGGCAGATACTCGAGTGTACGCTGCGGATAATTCATTATCGACTGATATAGAAGTGTTCCATCCCACTTCAGTTTTGGAAACAGGATACGATATTCTCTTTTTCTGGGTTGCCCGTATGATTCTTATGAGTACATACGCCCTTGGTGAAGTTCCATTTAAAACCGTGTATCTTCATGGACTGGTGCGTGATGAAGAAGGAAGAAAGATGAGTAAGTCTCTCGGAAATATTATTGATCCGTTGGACATGATCAAGAAATATGGGACTGATGCGACACGTCTATCGCTTCTCATTGGCGGGACGCCAGGGAATGATATGCGATTGTCAGAAGAAAAAATTGCAGGTTTCCGTAATTTTACCAATAAGCTTTGGAATATTAGCCGGTTCATGTTGTTGAATATTGATACACCTGCGAAAGATATTACAGAACCAAAAGCACAGACTGCTGCAGATGAATGGATTTTATGGAAATTGCATACCGTAGTTACTCAGGTGGGTAAGTCATTTGATTCATATCAATTTTCCATTGCAGGTGAAACACTGCGAGACTTTACCTGGGGAGAACTTGCTGATTGGTATTTAGAAATTGCAAAAGTAGAAGGTGAGAAGAGTAATATTTTGAATTATATTTTGAATACGATTCTCAAACTCTGGCATCCGTTTATGCCCTTTGTGACAGAACAAGTATGGCAAGAGATATACGGGGACACGCCACTTATGGTAGAAGAATATCCAAAGCTAGGTAAAGGTAAGAAGGAGAATAATAATATTGTATTCATTGATACTACGCTCCGAAATATTATTACCAAAATTCGTTCAATTCGTACTGAGTACAAAGTGGAACCAGCAAAGAAAATAACTGCAAACATAAGAGTAGAGAGCATGAGTACATTACTCAAAGAATATACGCCAGTGTTAATTCGATTAGCAGGACTCGAAAAAATTGCAGCCGAAAAACTTGAAAAGGGAATTTCGTTTACTGAGTCTGGTGTGGAAGTAGAAATAGATTTGAGTAGTGCAGTTGATATGAAAAAGGAAAAAGTGAGAATTGAAAAAGAGATTGCAAACGTAGAGCCTTATGTGATTCAGATGGAAAAGAAACTATCGAATACAGAGTTTGTAAAAAATGCACCGCGAGCAGTGGTGGAAAAAGAGCAACAAAAACTTGAGGAGAGCAGACAAAAGTTAGAGGCATTGCGCAATCAATTGGGATCATTAACGGAGTAATTAATTTCACATACTATGGACAAAAAAAAGCAGAATCTTATATGGTGGGTTGCGGCAATTCTCATTCTTGGGGGCATTATTGGACTTTCTGTATACAAGAAGAATCAGCCGGGTGAATTTGATGCATTTGCATCATGTATCAAGGATAGCGGGGCTATATTTTATGGTGCGTTTTGGTGCCCACATTGTCAGTCACAGAAAGCACTATTTGGAAAATCAGCAAAACTTCTTCCCTATGTGGAATGTTCGACGCCGAGCAAATCACAATTACCGGTCTGCAATGATGCAGGAGTACAATCATATCCTACCTGGAAATTTTCCGACGGGACGATGGTGACAGGAGAAAAATCATTTGCTGAACTTGCGGAGAAGACAAAATGTGAAGCTCCATCATAATGGATCACGACGTAGCTTGATTTTAACTTTTGTGACTGTTATAGTTTCTGTATTATGAAAGTTTCAACTGACAAGAAAAAAATTGAAGAATTACTCTCCCGAGGAGTGGAGAGCGTGATTGATAAAAATCATTTGAAAAAACGTCTCGAATCGGGTGAAAAACTTCGGGTAAAATTAGGTATTGATCCGACAAGCCCGAATCTCCATCTAGGTAGATCGATTCCATTACTCAAAATGCGAGATTTTCAGGAGCTCGGACACCAACTTGTCTTTATTGTGGGCGATTTTACTGGTATTATCGGCGACACGTCGGACAAAGACAGTGAACGACCCATGCTTCAGCGAGAACAAGTGAAAAAGAACATGAAAAGTTATGTAGAACAGGCAGGAAAAATTATTGATATCAAAAAAGCAGAGGTGCAGTACAATAGTAAATGGTTATCAAAAATTGACTACAACGAGCTTGGCGAACAGGCAAATGCTTTTTCACTTGCTGAATTCATTGCACGCGACAATATACGTCGTCGTCTTGATGCAGGTACCCGTGTATCACTTCGGGAAGTACTCTATCCGCTTATGCAGGGGTATGATTCTGTTGCGGTAAAAGCTGACGTGGAATTGGGTGGAACTGATCAGAGATTCAATCTTCTGGCTGGACGCACACTCCAGGCTTCATACAAACAAGAGCCACAAGACATTATTATGAATCCACTCGTGGCGGGTACTGATGGGAGAAAAATGAGTTCAAGCTGGGGTAATACGGTCAATATCACTGATGAACCAAACGAAATGTTTGGTAAAATCATGAGTATTCCAGATGATCTCATTATTCCTTACTTTACCTACATGACTCGGGTGCCAATGGAAACCGTTATTGGGTTTACACAAGAAATGAAAAAAGGCGGGAATCCACGAGATTTTAAAGTGAAGTTAGGAATTGAGTTGGTTCGTTTTTATCACGGTCAAAAAGAGGCTACAAAAGCAGAAGAATACTTCATTGCGACATTTGCAAAAAAAGAAATCCCAACTGATATCGAAGAATTAAAACCCACCGCCTACGATATTATCACTGTTCTTAAGGATGCAAAATTTGCAACGAGCACGAGTGATGCGCGAAGAACGATTGAGGGCGGGGGAGTCAAAGTTAATGATAAAAAAGTAACGTCCTATGAAGAGGTCTGCAGTCCAGGAGATATAATTCAAAAAGGAAAAAGATTTTTTGTGAAAATTGTATGATTCGATACGTTCGAGACCACATTGGGGGTCTTCTTGAAGCTATTGGTATCGGTGAAGCAGGTATTATCCTTACTACTCCGCCAAAAAAAGAAATGGGAGATGTGGCGTTTCCTGTTTTTCAGTATGCAAAAGAGAATAAGATGTCGCCCGTAGAAGCGGCAAAACTACTCGCGGAAAAATTCAATATAGAAACTGAAGATGTGCTCGTAGAACGGGCAGAAGCATTTGGTCCATATGTCAATTTTTTTCTCAATGACAAAGAATTGGCGCAGATTATTCTAAATCTTCAAAACCATATACAACCGGCAGTTTCTGATTCAAAAGGAACAATTATTATTGAATTTATTTGTGCCAATACTCATAAGGCTTTTCATATCGGACATCTTCGCAATGCAATTCTTGGTGAGTCGCTAGTCCGTCTTCATGAATATGCGGGCTATCGAGTCATCCGTACGACCTACGGAGGGGATGTAGGAATGCATATTGCAAAATGTCTTTGGGGGATTGAAAAAATGAAGAGTGATTATGAAGCAATTAAAGAAGCTCCATTGTCAGAGCGAATGAAATTTATTGGCAAAGTATATGCATACGGAGCAACTGAATTTGAAAAAAGTGAAAGCGTGCAAGAAGAAGTAAAAAAATACAATGAGATGGTGTATGAAAGAAATGATGCAATCAAAGAAGTGTATGAGACCACTCGTTCATGGAGTCTTGAATACTTAGAGAGTATTTACAACTCACTCGATATCACATTTGATCGATATTATTTTGAATCAGAAATGTTTGAGAGAGCGGTTGAAATCGTAGGAGACGGTTTGAAAGAGGGGATATTTGAAAAAAGTCAGGGAGCAGTCATATTCAAAGGCAGTGATCATGATTTGCATGACCGGGTGTTTTTGAACAGTAAAGGTTTTCCGGTATATGAAGCAAAAGATTTGGCGCTCGCTGAAAAACATTTTTCTGAATTCAATCCAGATGCAATTTATCATGTAATTGGTCCTGAACAAGCAGATTATCTCAAAGTAGTATTTAAAGCACTTGAATCAACGCTTCCAGAAAGCACGGGAAAAGAATTTCATTTACCGTATGGCTGGGTCACACTTAAAGGTGGAAAAATGAGTTCGCGAACTGGAAATGTGGTCACTGCAGAGGATTTAATTGGAGAAGTAAAAGAAAGTATCCGTGAACACATGGAGACAAGTGAGATCAAAGCAAAATTGTCGAAAGAAGAAAAAGCAGAAACGGTTGAAAGAGTCTCTATGGGTGCAGTGAAATATGCATTTCTCAAAACCGGGAGAGTAAATGATATTGTATTTGATATGCAAGAATCCATCTCCACTTCAGGAGACAGTGGCCCGTATCTTCTCTATATCGTCGCTCGATTCAAAAGTATTTTGTCCAAACGTGCACCCGCATCGCATGGGCGAGAATTATATATTCCAGATGTAATGGAATCAGCTGAACGTGAGCTCATATTGTGTCTCGGCGAATTTGATGCTGCGCTACGTCTCGCTGTGGAAAAACGAGATCCGTCGTATATCGCCCAATATTTATTTGAATTATCACAAAGCGCGAATCATTTTTATCATGAATGTCCTGTGTTGAATGCTTCGGAACCAACACAAGAATTCAGGCTTGCACTTATCGAGAGAGTGGTTCATACTATGGAGCGTGGGTTTGACCTTTTAGGTATCACAACAGTTGAACACATGTAATATATCATATGTTTTCTATACTAAAACAATTAATTACTGATGTCCGTGAGGCGCGAGTACCTACCTGGTTATTTCGTATAATCATCATATGTGCTGGGATTGGATTCCTCGACGCATTGTATCTCTCAATTGAACATATGATTGGTACGTTTGGGGGGGATGGTACAATCAATTGCATCGTAGGATCACCGGGGAGCTGTAATATTGTTCTCCAGAGCATATATTCTGAAGTATTGGGTATTCCTCTCGCGTATCTTGGATTATTGTACTATACCGTTATCGGCATTACTGTATTCCAACTTCATCGGGTGCGTAATATACGTCTCTGGCATCTATTGCAGGGAATCATTACATTTGGATTTTTGACCAGTCTCTATCTTGTCTACCTACAACTATTTATCCTATACACGGTCTGCCCGTATTGTATGCTCTCGGCTGCAATGTCGACAACCATGTTTGGAAGTGTGGTGTGGTACCGTCTAAAAAAATAACCAATGCAATGGTTATTTTTTTGTAAAAAATAGTTATGAATTTACAGATAATCTTAGGGCAAATTGCTGGACTAGTCTCATTAGTAGCATTTTTGCCTTATATTTATTTGGTTTTTCAAAAAAAAATTAAACCAAATATAGCGTCTTGGATTATCTGGACCTCTGTAAATACACTAGTTCTAGTAAGCTACTATGAGTCAGGAGCGCGAACAACGATTTGGGTACCTTTAGTGTATGTAATACAGGATTTGTTGATTGTGGCATTTTCAATAAGATCGGGATATATTAAATGGAATGTGTTAGATAAAATGTGCATGATTGGCGCAGTTGCAGGGATAATTTTATGGCTTGTAACAAAAAACCCCGTTAACGCATTACTCTTTAGTCTATTAATTGATGTATGTGGTGTTTTTCCTACAGTTCGACATGCACTTCAAAAGCCCCATGAAGAGTTTTTATTATCTTGGTTACTTATAGTTTTGGGTAGTTTAATAAATATATTTGCACTGGCGTCATGGTCCTTTGAACTAAGTGTTTACCCTATATATATGTTTTTTGGAAACCTAGTTATACTATTATCGTTAGTAATGGGAAAGTTTTATAAAAATAGAGCATTTATTAAAAAATAAAATAACAGTATGTCAGAAGATAAAGCATTTAGTTCAGTAGATTTTGTTTTCCAATGTCTTGTAGATAGCAAGAGGACCACTGCCTTTGTTGATGCTATTAATAAAGTCGTCACGAAAGAAAGTGTGGTAATAGACTTAGGAACTGGTTCAGGTATTATGGCAATTGCTGCAGCTAAAGCTGGAGCAAAACAAGTGTATTGCGTAGAGTACGATCCTTTTATTGCGAGCATTGCGAAGAAGAATATTGAGGTGAATGGGTTAAAGAATAAGATTAAAATGATTGTAAATGACGCAAAAAAAATTTCTTTAAAGGAAAAATTTGATATCGTTATTTCTGAAATGTTAACCACGGGAATAGTTGATGAACATCAAGTGCAGGCAATAAATAATCTACATAGACATAAGAATATACACAAAAGCACAATTTTTATTCCAGGGGTGCAAGAGACATACATTACACCTGTAGACACATCTTTTGAAGTTTGTGGGCACTTATTTCCTATGGTAAATCATTTATGGAAATGGCTGGAGTATAATCCAATTAAAAGTAAGATGGCAAAAAAAGAATTGTTGAATAAGATTGATTTTTCACATCCATATAAAGAACAGTGTGATGTGGTTGTTGAATTTAAGGTAGTAAAAAAAGGAAAAATTAATAGTATTCTTTTGGAGAGTAAATCAATTCTAGGTACTAAGACAGTGGAAGACACTAAAGCGCTTAATGCACCAGTAATTATTCCTTTAGAGGAACGTTCTGTTCAAAAAAATGATGTAGTCAGAATTCATGTAAAATATAAATTTGGAACAGGTTATAAAAATTTTAAAGCTTATTTTGAAAAATAAGTGAACGTGTGAAAGTTTAAATACTTTTATTTTTTAGAAAATAAATGTATAATCCCTTGCATAGTATATGGAACAGAATAAATTCGAAGAGTCTTCTAGTAAAAATTTTATTTTATATTTGTTTATTTTTTTGTTTGTTATTGTAGCTTTAGTCTACTATAGAATCTATATTCGACATGACTATTATGTGACTTCTAGTGAGGGGGTGGGTTCAAATGCGGTAGAATCTGGCGGATAAGTAGTTGTTACAGTGACTAGGGAATGATGATTTAACAAAAAATAAATAAAAATATGAAAGAAGCGTTGGCTAGCGTTAGCAGGGAAAATAAAAAAATAGTTAGATGTGGACGAAGTCCGAAAGGGTATGGTTTTGCTATTTTTGCTTTAAAAAATATAATGCCTGGTGAAGTGGTATCACATGGGTATGGTAAGTTATCTGATCAGCAAACCTCAAATTTTTCAATACAAATAGGACTGAAAACGCACATCATTCCATCGAAATGGACTGGAAAGTATTGGAACCATTCATGTGAACCGAATTGTTATGTCAAGACACGTGAGAATGGATTCCCAACACTGTTCGCTTTACGAGAGATCAAATCAGGTGAGGAAATAGTGTATGGATATTATATGACCGAGTTTACTTGGTCTGAAAAAGCGGTTGAGGCTACTATTCCATGCAAATGTGGATCTGCAAAATGTCGTGGAAAAATACCTTCATTTTCACAATTGACAAGCAAAGAAAAAAAGAAATATTTTCCTTATCTATCATCATATCTCAAGAAACTTACGTGATATATGGCAGCACCAACATTTTGTCAGTACCCAACTCCTAGTTTTTTACTATTTTCTGAAAATGTTCCGCCATTAGTATACTACTCGCATTTCACCGTACTAGCTGTTGCACTGATAGTTGGACTTTTTGTATTGTTTGCTAATAGACGTTCCAGACCAAATGTTATTTTATTTTTGACGCTATTTTTTTTCTTTATTTGGGTTTTTCTTGATTCTATATTTTGGGCTTCTAATAGTAGCGATGCAATCATGTTTGTGTGGTCCCTACAAATTCTTTTTGAGCCATTAGTACATCTTGGTGGGCTATATTTATTTTATACGTTAATTAAAAAAGAAGAGATTAGGTTGAGAACTAAGCTGCTATTCTTTTTACCATGTATTTTTATAGCCCTTACGTTGCCAACCTCGCTTGCATTGCCAGGGTTTGATTTAGATAGCTGTCTTAGTATAGAAGGCGCTGTTTCTATTTATTCTACTTATCCTGTTGAGTTATTTTATACGATATTTCTGATAGTATTAGCTATCAAATGGCATAGACAGACCCTGGATAAACAAAAGCGTCGAGAATTAGTACTTCTTGCAACGGGGATCGTGTTTTTCCTTCTTGCTTTTTCATGGGGCAATATCGTAAGTAGCTTTACTGAAGATTGGAATTTTGCACAAATTGGGTTATTTTCAGTGCCTGTATTTATTGGGTTTTTAGGCTACACAATTGTAAGGTTTCGAACATTTAATATTAAGGTTGCAGGATCGATATTGTTGGTAAGCGCACTTTGGCTTGCCGAATTTGCACTTATATTTTTACAACAAAACACAGTATCAAGACTTATTACCATTATTACTCTAGTATTTACGACGATTGTGGGAATACTCCTTGTTTTTGGAGTACATCGTGATGTTAGGCGTCGTGAGGAAATGACTGAGCTCGCACGTTCACTTGAAAAAGCAAACGTGAGATTAAAAGAACTCGATCAGCAAAAAACAGAGTTTCTTTCAATCGCATCTCATCAGTTGCGAACCCCACTTTCAATTATTAAAGGGTATATTGAATTGATTGAGGATGGTGCATATGGCAAGCCAAGTAAAAAATTGGAAAGTGTCCTTCATGATATGGATGTGAGTAATGAACGACTCGTAAAGTTGGTTGATGAATTTTTAGATATTACACGTATTGAGCAGGGGAGAACAAAGTATGTTTTTGAAAAAATGGATATCAATACTATTGTTGAGGATGTGGTACAGGAATTGCAGCCACGTGCGGCAGAGGCAGGTTTGACGATTGTAATGCATACTTCACCGCGGATTCAGAAAGTAAATATGGATTCAGAAAAGATTAGAAATGTGATTTTTAACTTTATTGATAACGCTATAAAATACGGAACAGATGGGAAAGAGATCGTAGTATCGACAGAAATGGGAAATGGCGGGGTGAATGTACGGGTAAAAGATCAGGGTGTGGGCTTTGGGCATATGGATGAAGCAAATTTCTTCCAAAAATTTTATCGAGGAGAAAATGTGAAAGGAACTAATGTTAATGGCACTGGTCTTGGAATCTACGTTTGTCGTATGTTTATTGAAGCACATGGGGGGCATGTATGGGCGCAAAGCGCAGGTCTGGGCAAGGGAAGTGAATTTGGTTTTTGGGTTCCTGAGAAGCAGGCACATGTATAATTCTTGCGAAATGGTAGAAAATTGTATATACTACCCCAATCGTCCTTAACACTAATGTGCACCTATGTTTAAAAGTTCTTCAGATATGCCTACACCACAACCAATGAATACTATACGTACTCAAGCTGATGAAATCGAGACCGTCGTTGGTCCGTCAGTAGTAGTCGAAGGGGACTTCTCTTCAGAAGGGAATATCCTAGTCAAAGGTACTGTATCAGGAAATGTGCAGACAGGGAGACTTTTGACGGTTGAAGAAGGCGCAAAAATATTGGCAAATGTAAAAGCAAATGATGCCCTCGTCGCCGGGGAAGTAAAGGGTAATATGCGAGTAGAAGAAAAATTGGAATTGACACAAAGTGCGCGCGTTCTCGGGGATATTTATTGCAGAGTACTCGAAGTGGAGTCAGGAGCTATTATACATGGGAAAGTGACCATGACTGATATTGAAATCGAAGATATTCGTCCAGAAAGAAAACGAACGACTACTCGAACCAAATCAAAAATAGAATTGATGCCTGAAGAAACTACCGAGGAGATGGTGTAAGAAACTAGGAGTTACTCTTGTTGACTTGGTGGTATGTATGTCTATCTCTACGACAACTTTTTGAGGCACCGGCGATATGAGACGGTGCTTAAAGCACTCGAAACTCGTCTCACTGATTACGGCATCGCAGGAAAAATTATTCGTCTCCAACAATATTCATCTTCTGAATTACTGATTCAAGAAGAAATTCGTCGTGGGGCAAAGACGATTGTGATTGTGGGAAATGATACTACCTTTGGTCATGTGCTTTCATATGTGGCCTCTTATGATATTACTTTTGCATTTATTCCGTTAGGCCCAGATAATAGCATTGCAGAAGTATTGGGTATTCCGATTGGAATTGATGCCTGCGATACACTTGCTCGCCGTAGACGGCTGCGTTTGGATGTAGGCTGGATTAATAATCGGTATTTTATTTCCCAACTCCACATTCCACCAAGTAATATTTCGATTCAATACGATGAACGTTTTAATGTTTCCACCACGAGTGGAAAAATGGAGTTGGTGGTATGTAATTTGAAACCTTTTGTCTGGACGGGAAAAGGAAAACGCTATATCGCACATCCTCAAGATAACAAACTTGAAGCTTTTTTGCGGCCAGTAGTGACTGGGGGATTTTTTAAGAAAGAACAATTTGAAGAACCGAGTATCTTTCCATTTGAAGAAATGATTGTGTCGAGTAAAAAACCATTCTCTGTCGAAGCGGATGGAAAGATAACGAAAGAGGTGAAGATTACGATCAGGCTCGCAAAGAGTAGAATCGATATGGTGGTCGGAAAAGAGCGAAAGTTTTAGTATTGATTATATAGAAAATACACATAGTGGAATGTAAAGAATTGAATTTATTGCTTCTTGTTTTTTGTTCATTGGTAGTTGATAAACGGTTGACAAGACCGTTTTTTTATGGTATTCTCTCACTGTTTCGTATTACTCTGGATGATCGCCTGACTTCGTTCTTCATTACGTTTAGAGCCACACCAGACACACCGTATATGTTTGTGAATACGAGAGTACTGGTCTGTATGAAGCTTGAACACAGTGAAGAGCGAAGAAGGGAGGAAAGTCCGAACTTCTCTTGTCTACCAAGTAGATAAGAAAAAAGGTAGTGGGTAACACCCACCTCAGGCATTGCAAAATGTTCTGACGGGAAAGTGCCACAGAGACTATACTAATCGCTATGCGATGAAAGGTGAAAAGTGTATTGGTGTATTGATCGGTCCGCATATGCATCTGTATCAATACTACGATACTTCCTCTGTCGCGAGACAGATTGATGGCAAACCCTACCTGAAGAAAGAGCAGCGTTTTCCAAAGCAATTTGGGATTCGAAAAGTTAGCTCGTTCATGATTTTACTGGCAACAGTAAGACTAGAGAAATGATCGTCGTCCCGACTATGTCGGGATACAAAATTCGGCTTATAGGAGTAGTATGAAACAAAAAAATCTGTACCAGAAATGGTACGGATTTTTTTGTAGGAGCATAAGAGTATGAGATACTTACTAATGAAGAACAATGGGTATTCTTCATGCTTAACATATATGTGCGGGCTATGGTACAATCAAATCTTATGAAGAAAATTATTAGTGTTATATGCATCGGTATTGCAATTACCATACTCCTGTGTGGTATATATGTGTTGCGTAATGACAGCATAATTAGGCACTCTCTCAAAAATGAAGGTGAGTACGTAGTCTTGTTACATGGTCTTGGGAGGACCTCGCTCTCAATGCAGCGGATGGGGGTGCGTCTTGCGCATGAGGGGTATCGAGTCATAAATATCAATTATCCGGGGACTCGTGGAAGTATTGAAGATTTGGTAGAGGAAAAATTGAAACCACTCGTGGAAGAGCAATATACGGATGCAAATAAACGAATTAATTTTGTGACGCATTCAATGGGAGGAATCATGGTTCGATATTTTTTGGCACACCACGAACTGGAAGGCATGCATCGACTCGTCATGCTCGCTCCGCCAAACAAGGGAAGTAAACTCGCGGATCGATGGATTGGGAGTACACTGATCGGTCGTGTGATGGGACCTGCGCTTGAGGAACTCACCACTGACGAAAAGAGTTTGGTGAATACATTGCCTATTCCGACATATGAAGTGGGAATTATTGCGGGTGCGTATGATGAAAAGGTATCACCAGAACAAGCGCAACTCGATGGAGTACAGGATTTTTTGGTTGTCCCAAAAGAACATACCTGGATTATGAACGCTCCTGAAGTATTGGATGCCGTGGTACATTTCTTGGATGAAGGGAAATTTACAGAATAAATAAGTATAACAAAAACACCCTCATTTTTTGAGTGGTGTTTATGAATATAATAGGTACGAGCTCTCGGTGGGTGTGAGTCCACAGAAGAGCTCGAAACCTCAGTTGCGGTAGTCACCCGCAATATGCAGAGTGAACGCAGTGTCATCGATCGGCGTGAATAGCAGATTCTTTCCATTCTCATCGACTGCCTGGATAGACGTGAGTCGGGTGGCATAGATATCTGCACAGGGTGTTTGGCACTGTTCGCGGTTGAATCGTCCGAGCAGACTGAATGTCCAGGTGTCGCGATCCATTGGAATACCCACTGTTGTTCCAGGTGAACGTGGGTGTGGCGTCACGCGGATAGTGATGTGTGCTCGGCTATCCATCAGCTGCGGCGTGATGTCGATTCCTGTGCTGAAGTCATTGCTCATGATTTTCTTCACCCGAATGATCTGGTCGCTCTGTACGAGATCCAGGGGCACGGTCTTTCCATTGGGAAATACACGTTCCGCGCGCATTTCGTAGATGAGGGACGTGAATCGGACTTTCCTGCCTTTCTTGCAGTTGGTGAATTCGTGACTTGCGAACACTTCGTATGTATCAGGTCCTTGCGGAAGATTGATGTTTCTGAGTGACTGTGTGACGATGTCGGCGCCCGTGGAGCATCGAGCCTGGATGAGCTCGCTGATCTTCGTGATCGAAGCATTGCTCACGATCACGGGTTGGGGACCTGGACGGTCAGTCGTGCAGTCACTCATGGAGAAGAGTGATACCATGAGAATGAACAGGCGGAAAACACGTCGCGTCATGTTGCGTTACCTCCTCTGAGGTGTGTGAATTGGTAGGTCAGGAGAGTTGTTCCTAGACTGACCTCTACATTGAGAAATGTACTACAGTACGGTGTTTTTTTCAATAGTCGTATCGCCTGTTTTCTGAGTGGGCGTCTCTCGGTCGGGGGTATGTTTCTATGGGAAATGAGAGACTGTCGTGGGTAACCCAATAAATTGCGATGTTTAGTAATTTAAGCTAAAATATAGTACATAATTACAAAAATTTCATGATTTACCTTTGTTTGGTACTCGTCTTACTCTTCGTTCCTGGAATTACGCGTGCAGTACCCCCGCCTGAATTTATTGTGCAGATTACATCTCAAATTGTTCCTATTTTTGGTTGGATTTTTGCATTTCTTGTGACTGGCTTTACTGTATCATTTCAGTTTATCCGTCGGCTGATTTCTCATAAATACATCATTATTATTTTTAGCATTTTGGGAATCTTCACTATTTCCCTTGGTGTCGCATATGGAATTGATCTACATTTTCAACGCAAACAATTGGAAAAAATAAACGCACAGATTTTAGTTCAACAGGAGACATATACTCAAAAAATGGAAGAAAAGAAAGAGAAAGAAGATGCACAAGATGCTACAGCGAGTGCATTTATACGTCTGTATTACGAATATATTGCTATAGGAGATTTAACTACAGCATATGCGATGACTGCAAAACAAAGCACATATGAAGAATTTGCATCTGTGTATGCAAGTGTTACAAATACTCGTGTTGAGAAAGTGGAAAAAATGGATCCATATACGTATTCAGTGAGAGTAGTTCTGGTCGAAGGTTCAACTGAGACCACCTATGGAATCTTAACGACGCTTGTTCTAGATCAAAGCGGAAATCCACTCACGCTGGATTCTGCAGATATTGTAGAACTGGGGAATGGTACAGCATCGATAGACACAACAGTAACTCACGAAATAACTAATGAGTTGTTTGCACAAATTACACAGACAACAAGTACAGTATTTGTACTCGATGCGCGTGAGCAAATAGAATATGAGTATGGTCATTATCCGAGCAGTACGCATATAAAGTTTGCGGATCTTGATGAAGGAGGTCAATGGATAGAATTACCGAAAGATGTGCCTGTGTATGTTTTTTGTTGGTCAGGGATTCGTGGAAGCATGGTGGTTACATTTCTTCGTTCAAAAGGTATTGACGCGTATTACCTCAAAGATGGGGCAAAGGGATGGGTTGAAAGTGGTGGGCGGTGGGAAGGGGAGTTATCGTTTGGTGCGGTATATGAAGCAGAACGGTATTCAAAACTATTTACCTCACAACAAGTAATTGATTTGAAAAAAGAGGGAGTAGTATTGATAGATAGTCGAGAACCTTCAACAACACGAGAAAAACCATTGGCAGGGGGTATCCCACTGAGGATTATGCACACGCCGACACGTCAAATGGATGCTATTCTATCTGTAGTTCCTCCTGAAAGTAAAATTATTGTGGTGTGTGATAATTATGTTGATTGTTTTGATGCTCGGTTGGTGGGAATCGAGCTTGAGAGACAAGGACATACATTTTTGGGAAGAACATTCTATGATGGCACTGAATCATTATGAATGAGTTTTGTTATGTAAGTGAAGAGCTGGATCGTATTCCTGCAAAACAATGGGGAGGAAAAGCCAGAGGATTACGATTGCTTCAAACAAATTGGTGTAACGTTCCAGCTTTTGTCGTTATCCCCCCAAAAAAGATTGTAGACATTGCAAAACACGATATATATGAATCTGTTGCACAAGAAGTGATAAAACTTCTGCATGCAAAACGTTATATTATCCGCTCAAATGCGCTTATTGAAGATGCACAAGAATCATCGCACGCAGGTCAATTCATGAGTAAGGGTAATATTTTTGAAGCGAATATCGCAGAAGCACTGCAAGAAGTTATTCGTCATGCAAAAACATATCTAAACGGAAAATTATCATCATTTTCAATTATTATTCAAGAATATATTGATCCTGATATATCCGGTGTATTGTTTACCCGAAGTCCAGACGGAGGAAGAGAATTTGTACTAGAGTATCATGAAGGAGCAGGGGAGTTATTAGTATCAGGTGCGGTCACTCCAAAAACCATCAAGGCTTATTGGCAGGAACACACGCCAATCAAACTACCAAATTGGGAGGGCATGAAAAAGACGTTCAGGGTATTGGAGGATACGGCAGGACATCCGCAGGATATTGAGTGGTGTATCAAAGATGGAGTATGGTACGTAGTACAGTCTCGTCCGATTACGACTATTACCACTGACCAGTACGAAAAGATTATTTCGCTTGAATCAACATTACCAAGAGACACGGACTACCGATATGTAAAAAATGACATTACAGATATTGTTGGGGTGCCCTATCCCTTAGCAATGAGCCTGTTCGAGTATATTTACGGCGATACGGGGCCAGTTGCGCAAGCGTACAGAATACACAGAATACAATACAAGGACACAGATTTTTTTACCTTACTCGGAAAATCCCTCTATATTGATAATGTAAAAGAAATTAAAACACTGCTACCATCTTATATTGTAAACATACAAACAGGAAAACAATCGTTTAAACTCCAATCAGGAGTAATACGAACCATACGAAATCTAGTGAAGCTTTCAGTGCTTAATGTAAAATCACGTCCAATTGTACAGAATTTTTCTACACATGTGAGACGTGTAGAACATATCTCAACTATTGAAGAATGGATAGAACGATTTACCGTAGCGTATCAGGATGTATTCAATGCGAATTTGTGTGCGAGCACGTCTCTTGGGTATCTGAAAATCTTATTGAAAAAAGAGTCAGTAAGTGTGCTGGACGTGCTAAGAGGTAGCTCTGAATTGGATGAAGAGTATACAGAATTACAGAAGGAATTACCGAGGCTCACAGGAAATGGGTTGGATATTTCAGACACTTCCACATTTTCAATTGGTCCGCTAAAGAATTATGCAAAAAATGACGTAGTGGCGACATGGCTCGACACACTTTCAGTCGGCAAAAAGAAATATCTTGAACGTAAGATTAATGCTGCAAGAGAGGGTGAACGTATACGTGAAATGGGAAGGTGGATTACTATAGTCTATATTTCAAAACTGCGAGAACTTGCAAAAGGAGCAGATTTGTCTCGAGATGAATATCTATTTGTCACACTTGATGAACTTGCTACAGGTGCTATTGATCATGCTGTTATTGCAGAAAGAAAAAAAGTATTCAATAATCTACCTGAATACACAGATACACTTATCACTTCAGTATATGCTGAAAAGAATATTGAAAAAGGAATGGGTGTGTCCGAAGGAATTGGAAAGGGAGTTCTCCTCAACATGTCTTCTATAGAGAAATTTTCAGAAAAAAACATCATATTATTGGTAGACACACTGTCACCGTCACTCACTGAATATTTCGATCGTATACAGGGAATTTGTGCCAAGCGCGGGGGCATGCTGTCGCATCTTGCAATCATCGCGCGAGAAAGAAAAATGCCGGTCATCATCCATTCAGAAGTTGATAGTACATTGGTTGGTACCATGGTTCAAATAGATGGAAAGACAGGAGAAATAGAGATGGTGTAGAGTGTATAAATAAAAAAACACCCCCAGCGGGTGTTTTTAAATCCATAACGTTGACTTAAATCAAAACTATATCATGTGGGCGTACGCCATTGACGAGCATCTCTTTTTTCTGTACCTTCCCTTTCGGAGGAAAAAACATGCAAGACAATTACAGTAACCAGGTCAAGGCAATTCAGGCGTACTTCGCGTCGATCAGCGTCACGGTCCGGGTCGTCTACTATCCCGGATGTGGCGATGACGATGCGCCGACGCATATGTTCCCTGATGCACGTGTCATCTATCTCGACATTGATCCGAAAGTGGTGTCGAATATGGTGGAGCGAGGGTATGAAGCGTACGAGTCAGATGTCGAAAACTTCACCCTTCCCGAACTCGCTGACGTGATTTTCGCCAGGAATTCACCACTGCCTTCTCGTCCACTCGACTGCCTCAACACTCCGGGGTTCGTGGTGTGCAACAACTGGTGGGAGGTGGCTACCAGGCTCCACAACGATTCAGATTTTGAGGAAGTCGCGAGAGTCGATTCGGACGGCATGGGTGGTGGTGCAACCGTCGACACGTCTGATCTCCAGCTCGCATGGGAGACCGTGGAGAATGATGAGCAACTGAAGCAGACGAAGTCGTACAGTTTCTTGAAGTTACTCCTGTCGAGAGCTGGCATCACTCAGTACAAGTCGGTGTTCGAAGCCTATCGGGCGCTGATCGCGGTGAGAACGAGAGGCAACGCACATCTGCCCAGCCTGCCGACCAAGAGAGGTGTGGTCGACAGTCTATTCATCTTTCGTCGCCGAACCTGACATCTGAGACAACGGGTACATTCAACCGCGGTGTGCCTGGTGGAGTCGAGTGCAAACGCGGTTCCATCAAAAACAACTCAGATACTGGGTTGTTTTTGTTTTCATAATTTTTTGATCTCGTGTAGAATAAGGCAATATGGACTATAAAATTGCATTTGGATATATTGCTACGATACTTGCATTCATTGGCTATGTTCCATATTTTCGGGATATTATTAAAAATCAGACAAAACCGCATGCATTTTCTTGGCTCGTATGGGGAATACTAACCGGTATCGCATTTGCTGCGCAAGTTACCGAAAACGCAGGAGCTGGAGCATGGGTAACTGGATTTTCGTCGTTAGTTTGTTTCACTATTTTCTTTCTAGCGTTATTTAAAGGAAAACGAACATTTAGTTTGTTTGATTGGCTTTGTTTAGCCTCTGCATGTGTATCGATGTTACTGTGGAAATTTACCAGTGATCCTACATGGTCAGTAGTATTAATTACGATTACTGACGCAATCGGCTTCTTGCCAACCTTCCGAAAGGGTTATCACTATCCACACGAAGAAACAGCGATTATGTATACGTTCAGTAGTGTTAAATGGATTTTTGGAATTATCGCACTTAACTCCTTTTCTCTTGCCACGTGGCTATACCCGAGTTCTCTTATTATCATGAATGGAGCTTTTGTGGTGCTGTTGTTGGTACGAAGAAAAATGTTAGAATAAAAAAGATCACATTTTATATTGCAATGTATTATTTGATGACTGAAAAAATCTTTTGTGCAAATGGATTATTCTCTACTTCTTCAATCGCTTTCATGCCTTTGCCCGTGTAGTCGAGATCAAAGGTGTTTACATGAAGTAGGTATCCGATAGTATCTTTGTCATTTGCAAGTGCTTGAACATGTAAGTCTGGTTCCACAAATCCGAAATCTCCAAAGATCCAATAAAAATACACTCCATTAATTTCAGCTTTTTTTGAATCTTGAATATTTTGTTCGCGGTAGTATCCAAGTTCTTGTAATTGATCTACCATACCGTACCAAGGTGCAGCAAAATCCATATCACGAGGAGTAAACGACGTTGGGCCACCTTCTCCAACACCAAGAGCGAAATCAGGACTCATCACATATAACTGGTAATCTGGTGCCTGGTCTCCAAAGGTAAACATAAAACGTCTACCAGTATCCAATGATTCAGTGACTTCTTTATATTCATTAGTAACACCTTTTGCAGTCAGCTGTGCACTAATATCTGCAATTTTTTTAGAGAAATCTAAAACATCGCCAGGTTCAGTATTGGTCGGAGTAACTACAGGAGTTTGACCGTTAGGATCAGTTACAACAGGAGTATTTTTGGTTGTATACATATCGTATGCAAACCATCCACCCACTACAAGAACAACAACTGCAACGAGTATACCAATCTGAGTATTTCTATTCATAAGTAAAAAGTTAAGATTTTAGGCTATATTTACACAAATTTATAGCATTGTCAATAAGTATAGCGTCTTTGGTTTTGAATGTAAAAACACCCTCATCGGGTGTTTTTCTGTGCACCACCACGGCCCAAATAATCACATCTACAGCCAACCATGGGCTCTTTCAAGGTCTTTTTGAAAGGATGGGGGAAACCCTCTCGGTCAGGGGAGCATGTTTCCGTGGTAAATAAGACACTTATTGAACTTATTCAAATATCTGGTAGTATAGGCACAAACCCATGAAAAGGAGTCAGGGTATGGCGAATGGCAAGGTCATAGCGATCTGCATCTCACCGGCTGCTGGAGGTCCCATGCAGCTGGTCAACGAAGTCCGAGCGCTCGAAGGTATGGGTCTCGAAGGAGATCGTTACTGCACGGGTGAAGGTAGCTTTAACAAGGGTAACCAAGGTCGTCGACAGGTCACGTTCATCAACGGGGTCTTCTTCCCAGGGACGGGCTTTGACTACGTCGATAGCCGACGGAACATCGTCGTCGAAGGTGTCGAGCTCATGTGGCTCATCGGAAAGTACTTCTCGATTGACGACGCCAAGTTCCTCGGCGTGAAGTACTGCGATCCTTGTGATCGTCCGAGCAACCTCTCGGGCAAGCCGGGGTTCAAGGAAGCCTTCTACGATCGCGGCGGTCTCGTTGCCGAAGTGTTCCAGTGCGGACTCATCCGAGTCGGAGACGAGGTCATCCCGCCTTCCAAAGGCTACTGAGCACTACGCTCGCATTCGCCGACCGTCCCAGAACATCTGTGGACGGTCGTGCTTTTTATGGGATATACTGATTTCAATCTATGAAAGAAAATAAACTAACTATTATTATAGATAAGCCTGCCCCAGTTGTATTTGAATTTACCACCAATCCCGAGAATACCCATTTATGGATTCCATCTATTCAAAAAGAAATTGCTGAGGAATATCCTCCGCATATTGGTACGCAGTATAAAAATTCTGGCACTGATACTGAATGGAATACCTATAAAGTAATAGAATATGAACTATATGATGTATTTACTCTTTCAGATATGGCGGAGAATTATCATGTTAGATATTCGTATACAGTGATAGGAGATACACAGACTGAATTAGAATATTACGAATGGGTAAAGACTGGGGAGTTACAAAATCCATTTACACAAGCTATATTAGAAAATTTAAAACAAGTGATGGAAAATAAATAGATATAATATATGAAGATTGTTCAATTTGAAGAAATAATTCGTCTCGTCCAATCATATTCTATCAACGGAATCCCGTGGCATCATCACTTTTTCCCAATTGATTGCATTTTTAGTCATGAAGGTAAATTCCAGATAGTATTAGAAAACGAAACACTCAAAGAATCATTCGTCTGTTTCTTTGAAGAAAAACCAATAAAGGAACTTGAGCAGCTTGAGAACCTTTTTTTCAAGAGAAAGTCTTAGATACTATTTTGAATTATGAAATTCACTCTAGAGCAAAGCAATATTCCAGCTGTCCCGTCTCAAACAGAGAGACTTCAAGAAAGACACACAACAGGGCAACCACTAGATATTGAGTGTTGTGGTCTTCCAATTCAAGTGCTTAGTGGAGTATACAGAACGTCTGTTGATACCGAACTTATGGCTCAATCGGTATGTCTGGAACCAGGACAAACATTCTTAGAAATAGGATGTGGTACTGGAACAATATGTTTATACCTTGCTCAGTATGCAAAATCTGGGGTAGGGGTGGATATCAATGAACGCGCGGTAGAAAACAGCAAATTGAATGCAGAGAAAAATGGAATAAGTAATATTCAGTTTTTACAGTCTGATGTTTTTGAAAATGTTACCGGTACCTTTGATGCTATTATCTGCAATCCACCATACAACAATCATGGTGCAAAGGACGCTATCGATAAAATGTTTTGGGACCCAAATAATCTAATGAAACAAAAGTTTTTTAACCAGGCAGCTAGATACTTAAATCCTGGTGGTCGAATCTATTTCGGTTGGGCAAATTTTGCTGATCTGAGTATTTACCTACCTTTCCATTTGGCAGAAAATAATGGATTTGAAATTGTAGAAGTATATAAAAGACCAGCCCACAATAAGTCTTTTATGTTTTATGTCTTTGAATTTAAGAGAAAAACTATTTAACGTCTTACGTAGCAAGAATTTTGAGAGCTTCCAAAGGATCTTTAAGCTTCTCAAAATCTCCACCAATACCATCATAGATAAGCTTCCAGCTTCGAGCGAGTGAAGAATATTCGGTTTCCATTTTTATTAATTCAATAGCTTTATTACTATCAAAGATTCTGAAGTATCCACCAGATGCAAGCATATTAATTAAAATATGTTCCTGTACGTCATTTGGTTCATCTGAGAATTTTTCTGCAATTGGTTTCCAGAGTTCTACTGCACGTTCATTGTTTGCAAAATAACTAAAGAACGTGTGACAAATTTCATGAGTAATTGTTGCTGCACATTCATCAAAATTATCTTTGATGAAGAATGTAAGAGGATCATTAAATGGAACAATATTTTTTTGTGCATGAACCGGGTATGCTAACCAAAAATCTGCAAGCACTAATCCTAGTTCACTATAGTAATTAAATATTTTGTCGTTTTTATCTTGCCAATACGCAGCAAAATCATTGGCAAAAGAAAAACCTTCTGAAATCTGATCGTCAGAAAGTTCTGTAGAAGATAATGCTGCAAGAGAGCGGTCGTAGATGGGAGAGTAACGGAAATGGAGTTGGGTGGTAGACATATAGGAAATACTAGATCATCCATTCGTCGTGCACAATGCCTACCAGATACCAGGTACCATTAAATTCCTCAAATACCAATCGCAAACTTTGCCAATCCATGCCCTCGAATTTTGGATCGGTGCCAGGATAATAATATTCCACAATAGTACTCTGTGGATACGTTTCAAGTATTTTTTGGGTATTATAATTGGATATATCATTATAGGTAATCTTTGCTACATTCGCAAAGTCACGAGAATATACGAATTGATCATAATATTCTTTAGGGGTTAGTTCAATAGGGAATCCAGAACCATCGTAAGTTCCCCAGGTATATACTTTTGTATCATTCAGTAGATTTTTTATACTATCTACTTTAAACACCAGATGTGAATCCTTCTGCACATATATGTATGGTGAGAAACGGATGCCTTTTTCGGGGTGAGTGTAGGTAGAGAGTTGTGAGAAATCAGCATTTCTAAGTGCAGAAATAACATTCTTAGCGTGTTCACGTGTAGGCTGGGCAGTACTTTCTTGAGAATTGATTGATGAGAATATATTTTTAACCAATGGGCTGGTTATAATTTTCTGTACCGCAATTTCAGGATTTTCTTTATAGGAATCATCAACGTCTATATTCACTACATATCCCATGTTTCGGCTGTCTTTTGTACGAATCTGTACGCAATAATTTGATGCTGGATATCCGCAGTAAGTAAATATTACAAAAGACAGCTGTCCCTCGATAGTTATTTTATCAGAATACAAGATGTCAGTAGGGTAAAGAAATTGAGAATGTAGTATGTCAGTACTCGCAGTGAAATCTACCTTATTAGGAGTAAACCATGTAGGGATTCCTTCGCCAATTCCAATACTAAAATCAGGACTCATTACATTTATTTGATAGTTTGTATTATCTATAAGAGTTATATGGTAAATAGTGCCAATATCAAATCCCACTAGCGTATTATTTTTATATTCGTTAGCAATACCATTTTTCGTAAGTGCGGCAGAAAAATCAGCAACAGTTTTTTTATAGCTATTTCGGATTGATTCAGAAACCAATCGCATTACACGCAGTGAGTCTGGAGTATAATTATCTCCAAGTACGATAGGTGAAAATTCAAGAAGATATGCGCGTTCATCTTCAGAAGTCTGTGTTTTTGACGTAAGTTCAAGACCGCTGTCGGTTACATGAAAATTACCAATACTATCTACATCATTGATTTGTGTATCAAAAAAGGGAAGTGGTGCATAATCTCGTTCAAGATCAATTTTTACAATAATACGTGATGAGCCAAGAAAATCTGCATCTTCTTGTTTCAAGAGATATGCTGTGTAATTGAGATTATCGCGTGTATTTTTCACCGTCTTTTTTTGAATAGCTTTTTTCAAAAACTCATCAAAGTCTGAATAGCCGATCGGGCTAAGTGTTCTGGATTCTCCGATGTTATATGGTGTTTTAGCGGTTGGAGTAGGATCTGTCACAACATTTGGAGTGCTGGTGGTTGTTGGTCCTGTAGATACTGTAGTAGTTTTTTTACTATGTATGTAGCATCCAATTCCAACACCAATAATGAGTACAAGGGCGACTGCTGCCGTAATAGATATTTTTGTGTTTCTGTTCATAATCAATAAAGTTAAGATTTTACGCTATATTTACACAAATTTATAGCATTGTCAATAAGTATAGCGTCTTTGGTTTTGAATGTAAAAGAGGCGAAGCGTGTACTAAAAGAAAAAGAACAAAGAATTCGCGTTCACCAGAATGATGACATGTGGAAATTGTGGTTCAGGTATTACTGCAGATGAAAAATTCAAGCATCAGCAGAATGGGAATGTTCATAGATACGTGTACTATGTGTGCACGAGAACAAAGGATCAAAATTGCAGGGGAGTGAGTATGAATGAGAACGAAGTAATAAAGCAGCTAGTAGAAATAATAGGTAAGGTGAGTCTAGATAAACTGGGAATCAAACAGAAATTAGAAGCAGAACTAGATCGGTATAGTCAGTTTAGGTATGCAGTTCTGGGTTTAAAAAATGATGAATTAGAGAAAAAGAAAGATTTAGATATGAAGAAGTATGCAAAATATATCTTGAAAGAAGGAAAGATCTTTGAGAAAAGAGAACTTATAGAAGTAGTTAAAAATAGGCTAATACTAAGAGATAAAAAATTATGTTTAATTTAAAGTAAATTTTTGGCAATAAGATAAAGATTTATTTAAATCCGTGACATCTTTTATATTTTTTACTTGACCCACAAGGGCATTTTTCATTTCTTCCAACTTTAGGAATCTGTGTTGGATTAACATCTGGAAATTCAGTATCACTCATTTTGTAATAATTAGGTTCCATAAGAATTCCCAATTTCTTCTGTAACTCTAATGCTTCTTTTTGCATTCCTTCATTCCAATGTCTTCCATCAAGATATAGAGCATCTTCTGATCTTCCTTTTAATTCTTTACCAGACTCTGTTGCAAATCCAATTATATCTTTAGCATTAGGATATACTGCGCGAACAACCATGCAACAAATTTTTAAGTACTCGCTTCTAAAAGCTCGATATTGTTGTTCCGTGTGATGATTTTTTTTAGGAAAAGTGATAAAAGCATAATAGGTTCCATCTTTAGTTAGAGGAACACTAAATCTTCTGCCACAAATATCATTAGGTGTTTTTTCAATCAAACCAAGAACAGTTTTTGAAAGAATTCTTCTACGAAATCGAGTTTCACTTGCAAAGAAACGCATTATTTTTTCAGAATCTTTTATACCCCCTGCTGAAGTATTATATTGCGTGCCGTTTAAAGCATTTTTATTGAATTGTTCTATTAGTGCATCCCAATAGTAACTTATTTTATCTTCTTCTAATTGGGCTTTCCTTTGTGGATTATTACAAAAGTTTTTCCATTCACCTTCGAAAATCGCTATACCATTTGATTCTTCAGGAAATACAAAATCATGTTCATCATTTTTAATTTTTGTCATATAGTAGGGAAGTAAGTCTTCTTCCCCTGTATACATTATATGTTTATCTGAGCGAAGCAGAATTTCTTTTTTAGAAAAATAGGAAACCAAATCAGATGTGGTATCAAGTGCGTTCATCACTATATCGAGAGTTATGTCGTCGAGTACGTGTATAAAAGTTTTAGAAGGATTGAGATCTCCAATAACAAATGGCTCTGTGTGCTCATTAATACTTTTAATATCGTTTTTTATAATTAAACTACCACTTCCACCATTAAAATACTTTTTGCAAGATGCAGAAACTCCATGTGCAACTAAAATTAAGTGGATTTTTGTTTTTTGTATATCTATATCAAATGGGAAACGTTGCGTACATTCTGGATCTAAAAAAATCTGCTTTGGGTACTGCCGAATCCATTGTTCTGCCCGCCACAACTGTTTTGCTGATTTTTCAACAGCTCTTCTAAACCATCGACTCCAATTAAGTTCATGATTTTCACTTACTGGGTACGCACATGATTTATCTGAAAAAATTAGAATATGATTACCAAAAACAACAAGCAAATCCGATAATTCTTTTCCTTTATTGCGATATAGGTTAGGATAACTCCATAAAGATAAGAAAGTTTTACCGCAGATTTTAGCTAAATACTTTTCTGACTTATTTAATCCAGAACTTATGATAATTTTTTGATTTATAGTTTTTTCTTTTTCATTCATAAGAGGAATACAGATAGTGCGTAGATAGATATTATCATTTATTTGAGTAAAACAAAAAACACCCAATTTCGGGTGTTTTTTGTTAAGCTCATCTGCAGTATCCATCTCGGACATCTAGCAGGGTCTCTCAAGGTCGTGCTCAGGAGAGGACTCGAACCTCCATGCCTTTCGGCGCTACCACCTCAAGGTAGTGCGTCTACCAATTTCGCCACCTGAGCATTAATTTGCTTACATAGAATGCCACAGTGAATAAGAAAAGTCAATACATAAGTGATATTGCATGAGATAGGACAGTGAGGAATGTAAAAGTATGTATTTTATACAGTTGGATAGTTTGAAATTTAGCCATATTTTGCTATACTATGTCTATATTTTTCTCCTTATGAAACGCTCCGAAGGAATGCTCATGGTGCTTCAGGTACCACTCGACTACATCCTCATCTTACTCGCGGCAGTCACAGCATACGGCATACGTTTTTTGCCATTTTTTGTGGATTTGCGATCAATACGATTCGATCTGTCACTCGCCGAATTTTTTGCGCGGACAGCACTAGTCGGAATAGGGGTGATTGTCATATTTGCACTTGATGGGCTCTATACTCCGGATCCGAATAGAAAGCTTGCCGAAATATTGAAGCGCGTAGCCATGATGTCGACTGTCGGGCTAGCATTTGTCGCACTCGGGATTATTTTTTTCTCGACACAATTCGAATCCCGATTTCTCCTCGTCGTGACCTGGCTGTGTACGATTGTCTACGTGGGGTTCGGAAGAATTATCATGCGCGCTATTCGAGGGGTGATGTATCGTCTGGGAGCGGGTCTCCGAAAAGTGATTATTGTAGGGGATGAGCATGTGGCTGAGCGTATCGGCGAAGAGCTCGATCGCAGAAAAGAGCTGGGGTATCGCGTACTCATGATTTCAAAAAATTTCACTGAAACTGATGCACGAAAATTCGGGAAGCATGGAATTGATGAAATCATATTTGCACATCCGAGGGGTCGCGAAGCAGAAGCTTTGAAAATTATTGAATACTGTACTCGTCATCATATTGTGTTCAAATATAGCGCAGATATGTTCGCAGCGTACGCGGCGAACACAACGATTACCGCGCTCGCAGGAATGCCTATGGTCGAGCTCAAACGCACTCCACTCGAAGGATGGGGGAAGGTGATTAAGAGAGTGTCAGATATCGTCTTTAGTCTTCTGTGTATCATACTGTTTTCTCCTGTACTACTTCTCGTAGCATTGATTATTTTCATAGAGACAGGACGTCCAATTTTGTATAAAAATAAGCGGGTAGGGTATCAAGGAAAAGATTTTGTTACGTACAAATTCCGATCCATGTATCAGAAAGATAGCACCGGTCCCCAATTTGGTAGGGCAGGCACCTTTGCTGAAAAAAGAGAAAAACAATTGATAGAAAAACAAAACACGCGCACGGGCCCGATCTATAAAATTGGAAATGATCCACGCATTACGCCAGTCGGGAGATGGATTAGAAAATGGAGTATCGATGAATTACCTCAGTTTTTCAATGTATTAGCTGGGACTATGAGTATCGTGGGCCCCAGACCGCATCAGCCGCGCGAAGTAGATTTGTACCGAGATGCATATCCGACCGTGTTTGCGGTAAAGCCGGGAATCACGGGACTCTCACAAATTTCAGGCAGGTCAGATCTGGAATTCGAAGAAGAAATGAGACTCGATGTGCTCTATATCGAACGCTGGACCTTGTTCCTTGATTTGATTATTATGCTCAAAACTCCGTTTATTTTGTTCAAAAAAAGAAAGGCAGAGTAAGTCAAAAAGTTACAAGTCCATAAAGTCATAAGGGGGGATATATATATTGAAAAATTTGAGGATATTATTACGTGGCAAAAGGCACGATCCTTAACTCTTGGTGTATATGCCGTATTTAAATCATGTCGGGATTTTGGGTTTAGAGACCAAATACAAAGAGCATTGCTTTCGATCATGAATAATATTGCAGAAGGGTTTGAACGGCGAGGAGATAGAGAATTTTCTCATTTTCTCTACATTACTAAAGGTTCGTGCAGGGAAGTTCGATCGATGCTATATGTATCCTGTGAGCTGGGCTTTACTTCCAAGGAACAAACCCGTAAACTCTATGAACAGTCAGTCGAAATTTCAAAACTCCTTTCCGGTTTCATTAAAACGTTACGTTAGTTCACTTGTATTGACTTTCGACTTTGTGACTTGATGACTTTACGACTCTATATGAAAATCGCCCTCGTACATGATTATTTGGCTCAAGACGGGGGAGCAGAGCGTGTGCTCCGTTCCTTGCATCGGATGTGGCCTGAAGCCCCTATTTTTACGTTATTTCACCAGAAAGGAACAGTGAGTGGCTTTGATGGCGCGGATATTCGTGAATCATTTATTGCGCGCCTGCCATGGGGCAGAAAGAAATATCAGTGGTATCTACCACTTATGCCACAAGCATTCGAGTCTTTTGATTTTACTGGGTTTGACGTGGTAATTTCTTCGACGAGTGCTTTTGCAAAAGGAATTATTACACCCCCGGGCACACTCCATATCTGCTACTGTCACACACCGACCCGCTATCTCTGGACTGATACACAGGAATATATCGCAGATTTGAAATATCCACAGATCGTGAAGATGTTTTTACCTCGATTGATACATAGATTACGGGTAGTCGATCAGCTTGGAGCAGGAAGAGTCGATATCTTTGTTGCGAATTCGCATACAGTACAGGATCGCATTCTCAAATATTACCGCCGTGAGAGTGAGATTATATTTCCGCCAGTCGATATGTCTCACACGACGATTGCGACTCCGATTGATGAGTATTTTATTTCCGGAGGACGATTGGTGCCATACAAACGATTTGATTTGATTGTCGAAGCCTTCAACCGGCTCACACACAAATTGATTATTTTTGGTGACGGTCCAAGCATGATTGAACTGAAAAAACGTGCAAAAGAAAATATTGTATTTACCGGAAGAATACGTGAAGAAGAAAAAATGAAATTACTATCCCGAGCAAAAGCATTTATTCATCCGCAACTTGAGGATTTTGGTATCACACCTATCGAATCAATGGCAAATGGACGACCGGTCATTGCCTATGGTGCCGGGGGTGCATTGGAGACCATTATCGAAGGAGTCACGGGAGTATTTTTCAAGACCCAATCATGGAACGCGCTCTACGATGCCGTCAACGCCTTTGATCCGCTGGCGTGGAATCCAGCCACAATCCGCGCGCATGCTGAAACATTTTCGTGCACAGTATTTGAGACACGTATGAGGGAATTGGTAGAACATACATATCGCAAGGCACACGATACTCTATCTCTCTAAGATATGCGAGTTGCAATCGACATCAGAAGTTTGGTCGAGGAAACAGTGACTGGAGTCGGACAATATACGCACTCACTGGTTGGCGAATTGATACAGAATACGTCAATCGAGTGGTATGTATTTTATAATCAGGGAAAAAAAATAGCACCACCAGCGCTTGTCGATCTGTGCCACGATATACCACACGTCCATCTCGTCTCTACTCGATATCCGAATAAAATATTCAATTTCTTACTCTCTCTTCGGATATTCACACTCGATCGTATTGTATGCGCGCGAGCAGGAATTCCCGCGTTGGATTGGTTTTTCTTCCCCAATCTTGGGTTTATTTCTGTATCCAAACATACCAAGATGATGCTTGTGGTGCATGATCTCACCTTCGAACGTTTCAAGCAGTATTATTCACTCAAACGTATCTGGTGGCATGCTATTCTGCGCCCCAAACGTCTGATTGCACATGCACATACGATTATTACTCCCTCGCGGAGTACTACAGAAGATCTGAAACTTCTCTACACCATTGATCATACACGTGTGCGCACGATACCACATGGTCGGCCAGAAGATGTATCAGATGTAGCAGGAGGAGAAAACACAGCGTCTTCTGCGACGCCCTATTTTGTAGCAGTATCGACTATTGAACCACGCAAAAATTTTGAAGGAATCATCGCTGCATACAAAGAGAGCGGATTGCACAAACATGGGATACAGCTAATTATCTGCGGTGGGCTAGGGTGGCGATATCGGAAGGTAGTCAAAAAATTTACGACTACTCCGGGAGTGGTATATCGCGGATATGTGAATCATGCGGAGAAGCAACGATTGATTGCTGGTGCTCTGGCATTGATATATCCGAGTTTTTATGAGGGATTTGGTCTTCCGATCCTTGAAGCATTTAGTGCAGGTGTACCAGTCATCACTTCGGATCGGTCGTCATTGCTTGAAGTGTGCGACGGGGCAGCATATCTCGTGCGTCCGCATATTACCTCAGATATCGCACATGCCATGCGTGATCTCGCATATAGTCCAGAACTTCGAGAATGGTATCGTGTCGAAGGCAGGAAACGTGTAGTGAAATTTTCATGGAGTACTGCGGCGCAGAGTGTATTGAAATTATTACAAGATTTTTAGTGTGTCTAGTATGTCAGGAAAAAAAATTGCAATTGACGCGCGGATGTATGGAAAGGGATTTGGGCTTGCGCGGTATGTAGAATCACTCGTACACGGATTGCAGAAATATCAGTCTGATTTTTCGTATACACTATATCTCAAGCCAGAAGAAGTACGGAATTATCGCATGGCGGGCGGAAATTTTGATGTCATTGAGGCTCCGATGCATTGGTACGGATGGGATGAACAGACCAGATTTTTATCACTCATACACAATGGATCTCACGAGTTGATGCATTTTCCACATTGGAATATGCCACTGTTGTATCGAAAAAAATATGTCGTGACCATACACGATCTTACCATGTTTCATTTTTCTCGGTATGAAGCGACGACGCGGAGTCGTCCGGTGTTCTGGATCAAAGATATGGTGCACCGTCTCGTCGTGCGTCACGCATTGAAACATGCAGATAGTATCATGGCAATGAGTGAGTATACCAAGCAAGATATTATGCGTACATGTGGTACTCCTGAGGAACGTATATCAGTGATGTATCAGGCCCCGTATCAGCATGCAAAGATATCAACGACCGTGGACGCGTCCAGACTCGAATTACTGCCCGATCATCCGTATCTTCTCTACGTAGGCGCAGCATATCCGCATAAAAATTTGGAACGTCTGCTCGACGCATGGAAGATGATATATCATAATTTTCCGAATCATGAGCTCATATTGGTAGGAAGAAAAAATAAGTGGTATCAACAATTGGAAGCATCATGTATACGCAAAGGAATTGGTCGTGTGCGAATGCTCGGATTTGTAGAAGACGCTCAATTATCGGAATTATATCTCGGTGCGGAGGCAGTGGTGTTTCCAAGTCTGCACGAAGGATTTGGACTCCCTGCATTAGAGGCAATGAGTAGGGGGGTACCGGTCATCGTGTCACATGCGGGGTCACTACCTGAAGTAGTAGGAGGCGCAGGGTACTATATTGATCCTACGAGTGTGGATCATATCGCATATGGATTGACGCAAGTATTGGGAGACCCTGAAATGCGTCGCGAACTTTCGATACAGGGGCGTGAACAGGCTGCGCTTTTCTCTGAAGCAGTGTTTATACAAAAAACAGGTGACGTGTATAAAAAGGCGCTGGACATGGTCCCGTAAGTACTTGTACACAACAGGTATTCAAAAAGAATGTGTGAGCATAGATATAGGGAGAGCAACTATGCTATACTACACATATGCTTGATGTGTACCCATGCCGCACTATTCTCAAACATCCTCAAACAAAAAACGCGCACCACTGCGTCGCTGTGCACGATGCGACAAAGTGGGACATAATGCGCGTACGTGTGTCGAAAATGGAGTGAACAAATCAACTCCTGTTTTGGGTATAAACGTGGTTCACAAACAACCAGAAACACCAATAGTAACCAGTCCAAAAACAAAAAAAACAACCCCAACAATTACGGTACATGTCACCCCAGGAGAACCACCGGTATCTCCACACATGGTTTCACTCAAAAATGAAGAATTGGACACTGCATGGAAGAGTCTTCAGGTATATCGTCCCGACACAAGAAAAAAAAATTCTCGTCCGGTGGCGGTGGATTTTGCTCAGTTGGTGCGTCTGGCAAATCAGAAAAATGCAGCACCGGCAACACAGGTGACGAGAGATACGCTCAAAAAACCAGCCATTGATATTTTGAAAGAAATTGCACGACTCGAGGGTGTGCGTGACGTGGCATATGTAATCACTCCGAAAAATACTGTACAAAACATGTCACCCCTCGATAATCACGTGGAAGTACCACTGACCCCTGTACTCATGACACGTACGAGGCATTCGTTCTGGGTATCTCTGAAAGACGCGATTGCGCGTACGCGAGAAAAAATACACCATTCATTTCAGATACGAAAGTTTGCTTTGTCACTCCTGATATTGGTGACCATTGCTGCAGCACCATTCCAAGCACTGGGGTATTATCGTGATGTAGAAAAAAATACCAAAGAAATCATTGCAGAGAGTACGAATGCATTTTTATCGCTCCAATCCTCGACGGTTGCTGCGTTTAATCAGAATTTGCCACAAGCAGAATTAGATTTGACGAGTGCGCTCAACTCTTTTGGCAACGCTCGGACGATGGTTGATAAAGAGTATAAAGCATTGGTCTATGTACTCGATCTATTACCAGTCGTTGGTACAAAAATCAAAAGTAGACAGGAATTATTGGAAGCAGGACATTATCTCGCATTGGGGAATGCGTATTTGATCAAGGGTATCAATGAGGTGCGCATGGCAACTGATGTCTCAAATATTGAGCGCCTAAAAACACTCCGGGTACATATACGTGGAGCTCTGCCTCAATATACCGAGGCACTGGAACGTCTCGATCATGTGTCGCCTGCCTCGCTCCCCGTTGAATATCAGGAATCATTTAGTGAATTTCGTGAGTTATTTCACACACTGGTCGGAGACGTACAAAAAGTGTCCGATGTGATTTCTGGTATTGAACTCATGCTTGGTTCAGAAGGATTCAAACGGTATCTAGTCGTATTCCAGAATCCCTATGAATTGCGTCCGACAGGAGGATTTATCGGAAGTTTTGGGGTAATCGACGTGCAGAATGGAAATATATTGAACATCGATATTCCTGGTGGCGGAAGTTATGATTTGCAAGGGCAATTGAGTGAATTTGTGAAGCCTCCCGTCCCACTTCAGTCAATTAATAATAGATGGGAATTTCAGGATGCGAATTGGTTTCCTGATTTCAGAGCAACAGGAGAAAAACTTGCATGGTTTTATCAAAAAAGTAGAAATACGACTGTCGATGGGGTAATTGCAATTAATGCGGATGTACTCAAGCGTCTATTAAAAATTATCGGTCCATTGCAGAATGAACAGTATGACGTGATGTTGACGAGCGAGTCAGCTATCAAAGATCTCAGTTATGAAATTCAGTCGTATGACAATGCGGATGGATTGAATACACCAAAGGCAGTGCTCTCAGTACTGTTTGGACAGATTACCGATATTCTGAAGACGATTCAGCCGGAGCAATTGATTGCGTTGGTAACCGAGCTCTCAGACGCACTGGGTGAGCGTGAAATTCAGGCATATTTTACTGATACGCGTGTACAGGATTTTGCTCGTTCATATGGGTGGAGTGGAGAAATCATTCAGACTGATCGCACACAGGATTATCTCATGGTCGTCAATGCAAATATCGGCGGAGGTAAGAGTGATGTGAATATTGCACAGACAGTAGAACATCAAGCCGTAGTTGAAGCTGATGGTTCAATTATCGACACTGTCATTATTACACGAAGACATGAGGGGCGTGATGAATCAACACTTTTTGGTCAGCCAAATACGAGCTACATTCGTGTATATGTGCCAGAGGGGGCAGAATTACTCGACGCTGGTGGATTTGTATTTCCTGATGAATCATCATTCCACGTGGCACCTGAATGGTACCGCGAAGACGCTGATCTTGCTACACATGAAATCGAAAAAGGTATTCATCAAGGATCAGGAACTCGAATGGTGAATGAATTTGGTAAGACTTCATTTGGAAATTGGATTGTCACGTATCCTAATACGGAGACAAAAGTATATTTCACGTATCGACTACCTTTTCGTGCATTTTCCGATGAAGAAAATAAACATGCAGAAACAGAAGGGAACAAGGTTAAAGAATATCTTACCAAACTATCACAGGCGGTAGAGCATACATCGAAATATAGTATGGTCATGCAAAAACAGTCTGGTATGACGAGTGCGTTTGTACATACAGTTATTTATCCTGATCACTGGCGTCCGGTTTGGAGAACGAGTGATGATATCTCACTCTCCCTCAATGGAGCGTCAACCGAGGGTATTCTGACAGAGGACGCAGTGTTTGGAATTGTAATGAAACAAGAATAATCTTTTTTCTATGACACATGAAAAAAAATCACACGACACTGAACATATAGAAGAGTTGGAACGGGAATGGAATGGTGAAACACCGGCACATGATGAACATGAGCACGGTGCATTTGTGGAAAAAGATTTGGAAACAGGGGAAAAAAAAGAAAAAAAAGAAAAGAAAAAGATAGGGCATGAAAAAAAGAAAAAGCAGACGCATGACTCTGAAAAAAAAGATATCGAGGATGACTCTGAAGAGATTGCTGATGTGGAAGAGACGTATGCTGCTCCGACAGACAGTGTGAGGGGGCAGGTGATAGCCGAACAATTATCTCAGATTTATGAAAATAGTGATGGATCGATGCCAGACATGAAGACATTTGAAAGTAGGAAAACAAGTACGTTTGTGCGTGCGCTAGTGATTTTTTTGATCTCATGTATCTTTTTTGGCGGAGCAGCCTGGGCAGGATTATTTCTACTACAACCGAAATCACATTTTTCAGAAGCTGATGTGTCATTGGGTATTACAGGCGAGGAAAGTGTTCTTCCAGGAAGTCAGGTGACATATCGGATACGCTATCGGAATGCACAGAGTGTGTCACTGCACGAGTCAGTACTCGAGGTGCGCTTTCCCGAAGGATTCAAGATAACTACAACGACTAAAGCAGGGGATGATGAATCAAATGATCGTTGGACATTGGGAACCCTCGATCCTGGAAGCGGTGGATTTATTGATGTGACAGGGATCTTGTACGGGGATAGCGGATCAGAGCAGTCAATTCGTGGAATACTCTCCTATAAACCAGATAATTTTACTTCCACATTTCATGCTGTAGCTGTCAAAAAAATACATGCGAATACAGATGCAGCAGTGATTGAGATTGGTGTCGCAAATGAAGTTCCTCGGGGTGGAAAAACTCCAATCACAATCACGATTACTCCGGCATCTGGCGTGGTACTTGCACACGTACGGCTCATCTGCACTTCTCTGGATTTTCAACCAGATATCAAGAGTACGCCTGCTTCTGAAGAAGGAATGCCATGTACCTGGGATTTTGATAATATAACCGAAAAGACAGTAGTCGAATTGTCCGGCGCCTTTTCTAGTCCTTCGTCGACCAGTGATGTTATGGTCGAATTACGGGGGTGGGAGACTGATCAGCGCACAGGAGACGGATATATCGTCGGACGTGCCACACAATCAGTGTCTTTGACTGAGTCTACGACAAATATTAGTTTAGTCATCAATGGGGGTGCGGGTGATACAACAATTGCCCCGGGTGAAACAGTATCAGCAAGTATTGTTGTCCAGAATAAAGGAGAAACTGTGCTGACTGATGTGGTGATTGACGCGGTGATTGATGGTCCGTCATACAGTAATCGAAGTATTCTCGGTTGGCAGGATCTCGTGATCACAGGTGATGCTGCGGTAGATGGAGAACAATTGACACCAGATACTCGACGAGGAAAAATCAGTTGGAATAAGGCGTATGTGCCCGAGCTCGCATCAATTGCTCCGGGAGAACAAGTTCAGGTGGATGTATCAATTCCTATTCGGTCAGGAGATCAGATTACCTTGGGTAATTTTACTACCAATAATATTATCTTTACGTCGAGCTTTACGCATGGAAAAAAAGATGATCGAAAGACAATTTCTTCAAATCAGATTAATCTCACGCTGGTATCTGATTTTGCACTCAAAACAGAATATGAATTTGGCAGCACTGGTGGTGCTGCTGGAACCTATGATATTTCATGGGCGTTATCAAATTCTTTTCATGGTTTGAAAAATATCAAATTGGAGATGGATGTGTATGGTGAAGTAGTGGTCGATCCATCCAAATTTACGGTTGCTGCAGGGGAAATGACATATGATGAGACGAGTAAACGAATCACCTGGACCATACCTGAAATGCCCACCAGCGTCGATATTCTTTCAGCAACATTTCCTGTAGTGTTGAACGTAGATAATCCGACGCAAAAAGATCTTACCTCAAAAGTACGTATGAGCGCAGATGATCAGGTCACGCAGGTAACCCTAAAGAAAGTGGGGGATGGGATTCAACTTCGTTGAGTAACGATGAAAACGCACACTACCTGTCAGCAGGCAGGGAAAAAAATGCATGTATGATTAAACTTGGAAAATATCGGCACTACAAAGGTCATATGTGCACAGTGATCGGTGTCGCAAAACATAGTGAAAATCCCGACGAGGAATTGGTCGTGTATTCTCACCCTGATGAGAATGGAGTCGATCAGCTCTGGGCACGACCAAAGAGTATGTTTGAAAGTGATGTGGAAGTTGATGGAAAGACAATGAAAAGATTTGAGTATGCGGGAGAGTAAAAACAGAGATATCATTCTCTGTTTTCTTTTTTAAAATTTTTGTAGTATAATGTCGATCTATATATTCCCATTCAGTAGGGTGAGTGGATACCCTAGATTACATTCATATGACGAAGCAGAAAAGTTTTGCAATGGTTATCTAGAGGGTATTCCGACAACGGATGTGTGTACCTTTGAACTCAATACAAAATAAAACCACCCGGTAAGGGTGGTTTTATACTAGTGCCTCCAGAGGGAATCGAACCCCCATCAACGGTTCCGAAGACCGTAGTTTTATCCATTAAACTATAGAGGCATTGGTGTGGGCCGTGCAGGGATCGAACCTGCGACCGTTTGCTTAAGAGGCAACTGCTCTACCGGCTGAGCTAACGGCCCATAACATACAAAGTTTGTAAGCACGAGTATAGCCTAAGTAGAAGAAAAAATCAAGTTGCAGATAATCTCTACCCAGCGTTTATCCAATAGGGTCGTCAGGCGTGCGAGGAGTGATTGATACTTTAGGTCCTTTCCACCCCTTCACCTTGAGTGCTTCTTCGGCTGCAGCGGTTTGCGCCTCTTGTTTACTTGTACCGAGACCTTCCGCAATTTTTTCTTTATTAAGGAATATGCCGACAACAAAGTTCTTTGCATGGTCTGGGCCATCTTCACGTAATACTTTATATGTGGGGGTAATGCCGGTGATTTCTTGTGCAGCTTCCTGGAAACGCGATTTTGCATCCATCCAAAGCCCGAGCTCAAGTACTTCGGGGAGTTTGGTAATAATAAAACGAGTGACGAATTGTTCTGCGAGTTCCCAGCCATGATCCAGATAAATCGCACCGATGAGTGCTTCCAATGCATTTGCGAGGATGTAGTCACGGGCTTTGACATTAGTATCTTTTGATTCGCCATGACTCAAAAATAAAAATTGCTCGAGGTCTAATTCTCGTGCAACACGTGCACACATCGTGCCATTCACGAGAGCGGCACGCCAATTGGTGAGTTCTCCCTCAGGATTGAGATAATTTTCAAACAAAAATTCAGTCACCGCAAGTTCGAGAATTGCATCTCCGAGAAATTCAAGACGTTCATTATGTCCGAGAGGAAAATCACGATTTTCATTGAGATATGATCGGTGTACGAGTGCTTGCACTAATAGTTTTTTATCAGTAAAGACAATCCCGATCGTTTCTTCAATTGTCTGAAATCCTTTTTCTTCGTAGAGTGCAAAAGTCATAAGGGAGCGTCGAAATTGTTCTAATTGACCTAATTATTCTAAACGGCTACGGTGCAGAATACTTGGGTAAAGTAGTATAATTTAGTGTAATGTAATTGAATTGAGGAGTATGCCCGCTAGGTACTGTGTTCAGTTTGAGCTGGATTTTGCGGGGTTTCTACGACAATACCTTCAGCAACAAGATCTTTGTAGAGAGCCCCGAGAATTCCATTAACAAATTTTCCTGAAGATGGTCCGCCATAATTTTTTGCAAGTTCGATGGCTTCGTTGATTGCCACTTTGGGTGGGACATCAGCAGTACTATGAAGAATTTCATAAATACCAATACGCAAAATATTACGATCGACGAGTGTCATCTGTTCGACTGACCAATGTATGGCGTATTTTGCAATGTATTGATCGATCTCTTTTTGGTGTTCAATGACACCATCAATAAGAGATTCTACGAATTGTCCATGCTCTTCGAGTCCGACGCCAAATTCATGCATTGTTTCTGCGATGATTGCAGGGATAGCAGAAGAAGGGTTGCCTCGAAAATCCCATTGGTAGAGTGTCTGCATGGCGATTGATCGGGCGAGGTGGCGTTTGGACATACCGTAATTATTTAGCGGCTTTGTGTGCGCGAGCGTATCGTGCTTTTCGTTTGGTAGTGTCAACTACAGTTTTTCCTTTGTATGCACCAGTCGTTTTATTTGCACGGTGAGGGAGCTGAGGATTGCCATCAGCATCATATGTTACATGAACTTTTGATAATGCGTGGTGTGCTCGGCGTTCTCGTTGTGAACGTTTGGTGCGACGTTTTGAGGGAAGTCCCATATACAGGTTAGTATATTAAGAAATAAGTACCATCGGGTAATTCGATGAAATATAGCTATAGTATACGATAATTAAGAAAAAAAATCAAGCCCTTTCTATATATTGCATATACCATACAACTACGCTATGCTTACAGCATATGTTGCGTATTGTATCAATACATGACCCGCTTTCGATAGAAAAAGCCCTCACCGTCCTCAGAGAGGAGGGCACTATTATCTATCCGACAGAGACTTGTTATGGGCTTGGGTGCGATGCAAGAAGTGCAAAGGCGGTTGAGAATGTGTTCAAAATCAAGGTCCGAGAGTCAGGTAAACCTGTGTTGGTATTGGTACATGATGTCTCGGTTGCTATGAGGTATGTAGAATGGAATGAAACAATTGATGAATTGGCGCGCACCTATTGGCCAGGACCTTTGACAATTGTTGCAAACATACAACCACGTTATCGTGCTGAGCTTGCCCCTGGTGTAATCGGAAGCGATGATACCTTGGCATTTCGGGTGACCAATCATCCCTACGCAGTCGCCTGTGCAAAAAATTTGAACGCACCGCTTGTCTCCACCTCAGCAAACATCAGTTCATATGCGAATCCCTACGATATCCGCTACATCACCGAGATGTTTGATGGTCAGGAACATGTACCTGATCTTATTATTGACGCAGGGAATCTAGCCCATCATAGCCCGTCTACGGTAGTCCGAGTCGGAGAAGACGGATCAAAAATAATTTTGAGACAAGGAGAGATAATTTTGAACGATTGAAAGATAATAAGATCGGGGATTACATTATACATTAGGGAGGGGTATGGAATATGCATGTCTTCATGAACGTGAAATTTGGAAAGGTGAGTATACGCAATTAGGTAAAAAATCAAATGTATTTGTCAGACTTCAAAAACAAAAATAATCGTATAATCATCATTCTATGAGCCTGTTGACTCCAACCAAAATCAAACAATTGTGCGAAAAGTATTCTCTTACCCCGAGTAAAAAATACGGACAGAATTATTTGATTTCAGAAATTCCAATACAAAAAATGATTACGGCTGCGGCAGTGGTGCCTGATGAAGTCGTCTATGAGATTGGTCCTGGGTTTGGTATTTTGACATTTGAATTATTGAAAGCAGGTGCGAGAGTTCGAGCATTTGAAATTGAACAGAAACTCAAACCATATTGGGAAACGTATGAGGCGGCGTATCCTACGCTAGAAATTGTCTGGGGAAATGTATTACGACAATGGGGCGAGTATACTGATTCCGAACGTCTCCCATATAAAGTATTGGCCAATCTTCCGTATCAGATCACCTCTGAAGCACTTCAGATTATTCTTGAGTCAAAAAATCCGCCGACAGAAGTCGTTTGCATGGTACAAAAAGAAGTCGCTGAGCGCATAGTCAAAGGACCGGGGGAGATGAGTATTCTTGCGGTATCGATTCAGTATTTTGGAAAACCGCAGATGGTCGGGAAGGTGCATCGAGGATCGTTTTGGCCTAGTCCAAAGGTAGACTCAGCGATTATTGCAATTAAAAACATCCGACCACGTCCTGGAAGCGATACATTTTTTAGGTTGGTAAAAGCGGGCTTTCATCATAAGAGAAAGAAATTAATCAACAATGTCATTGAAGCCTACGGTCTTTCAAAAGAGACGGTTGAAGGTATATACGAACATTTGAATCTTGATAAAAATAGCAGAGCAGAAGAATTGTCAATCGAACAATGGGAAAAATTTTCAGACTTACTCACAAGATAATTTTGTGAGGAGCGTGTTTTTTTGCTATACTTGAGTACAAAGATATTTAAGCTCTGATTTCATGAATTCGTCGGAGCCTCGACAACTCGATTCCGCGCAAAAAGCAGGATTTATTTCTTTGCTTATATTTGCTTTAGTGACTTTTTCGTTTAGTTTTTTGCATCTGAGAAATACTGTATATGGGAGATTCACCGTGAGACAGCAGACGCCTGATTTACAGCTAGGAGAATATAGCGAGACGGTCAGACTCCAGAGTATTGATACGGATAAAGACACGTTGTCTGATTATGAAGAAATTTACGATTTCAATACGAGTCCGTATCTTCCTGACACAGATAGTGATAAACGTACTGACGCGACTGAGATATCAGAAGGTACTAATCCGCTCTGTCCAGAAGGGCAGATGTGTGAAAACGAATTTGGCGCAGGAACAGGCGAAGAAAATTCGCCCGAATCTCCCTTGCTTGAGAGTGCTGTTTCACCAAGTGAAATTTTACTTCAAAGCCAGCTCGGAAATGTGAGTGGCGGTGCAATCGATCCAGAAGCAGTCGCAATGATTTTGAGAGATCCGGCGCAGCTACGACAGCTGATTCTGAATACAGGAAAAATTTCAAAAGAAGAATTGGAAAAAATTGATGATGCCACACTCAAACAATTGGCAGAAGAAATGATAACTGAATATAGTGCGCTACAAAATAAATCAGCGACTACGACTGATCAATAACTATGTTTTTCCTATCACAAAAGACACGTAAATACTCCACATTGACAGTACTTGCAATTGTGGTGTCAGTGAGTATCTTTGGCTTTAATATATTCCGTCCGACCCCTGTACGAGCGGGTATGGTTGATGTCAATCAGGGTATCAGAAATGTCACTGATAATATCGGAGATTCACTGCTTGCGGCTGGATTGGGTGCTCTGGTCAACGGTGTGTCTTATTTTATGCGTAAGGTTGCCTATGATACGGCAAAATATGTCGCATCAGGTGGAAAAGGACAGGGGGCACTAGCGTTCCAGGAAGGTTTCGGAGAATATTTGGGAACTGTTGCAGCAGACAGTGCATTTGATGCGCTTGATGAATTGGGAAAACCGTTTGGTTTGAACATCTGTAAACCCCCAGATATCCGAATGCAGATTGGGCTACAGGTGAGTATTTCAAATATTTTTGAAAATGAATTAAATCGCACAGTCGAGGGACCTACGCCCAACTGTACATATAATCAGTTTAAAGAAAATTGGGATAACGCAAGAGAAAGTGTCATTGGTGATCGAAATTTACTCGAAAATTTCAATGCCTCACTCAAAACATCTCAGGGAGATATTGGAGTTGCGCTTGGTATTTTGGGAAAAGTAGACACGCTAGTGGCTGAAAAACAATTATCAGCTCAGCTACAGCGACTTGAAGGAGAAGGATTCAAAGCAGTGTCAGGATTGATTTCAGATGATATCAAAACACCTGCGCAAATAATCAGTACTGAAACAAAAAATCAATTGACTGCTTCAGCTCAAACCAAATTAAATACTGAACAAATCGCAGGAATTTATGGAGCAGGTGCAGTCCAAATTCTGCCGATGGCACTCTCGGTTTTTGCAAATACATTAGTAAATTCGTTACTTCAGAATGTGGTTGAAAAAGGCTTGTTCCCGAGCAAAGGCGATCCTTCATCTGTGGGTGATTTTTATGCATCGAATGTAAATAGTAATCGTCAGATTGCAGAACAGGCATTTTCTTATTTAATTGCAAGCGTCCCTCAGCGACCATTGACCGCGTATGACGTGGTGACGGAATTTAGCACGTGTGGAAATAATCCAGGATTGAATAATTGTGTCATGGATTCAGGACTGGTCCAGGCACTTGAACGCGCACGAGTAGAAACACCAATGACTATTGCCGAAGCGCTGGAACAGAATTTACTCCACCCAAACTGGCCGTTGATTCCAGAAGCGCGCACTGCCGATAATACTAATTTACAGTATTGTCATAGCTCAGCGTACTGTATCTCGAATGTGGAAAAATTAAGAAAAGCGCGTATTTTACCGCTCGGATTTGAAATTGCGGTTCGAAAATCAAGTCCAGATAATCCATGGACACTTGGCGATGTCGTCGACGGATTTAATGCGTGCGACCCTAGTGGTAAACCGAGTCCAGCGTATCCATATTGCAAATTGATCGATCCGAATTGGATACTCAAGTCACCTGAAGCGCGTTGTGAGGCACGTGTGTCTGGCCCAGAACTTCTGACTGAATCTGCTGCAAATAGACGTGAGGAGTGTGTAGATTTTTCTACCTGTCTACAAACTGACGAAAATGGTCAGTGTACGGGATTTGGATACTGTACCAAAGAAGAGAATATGTGGAGCATGCCTGGAGAGTCCTGTGAACCACAGTTTAATACATGTAAGACGTATGTGTCAGTAGAGAGTGGGCAGGTAGGATCATATTTGTCCCGTACGCTTGATACACAGTCATGTAGTGCAGATTCAATTGGTTGCCGGTCGTATAGTATGGAAAAGGTAGGAAATACCTGGACTCCTTCTGCAAGTGCGGATCCTGTATTAGCATTTGCTGGTCGCACACAGGCGATCCATTTCACATTGAGCGCACAATGTCCTGCGTCTGCTGAGGGATGTTCTCTGTTTATGGATCCACTCGTTAATGATAGTTCAAGCGATGATGCAAAAGTATTTTTGAAAAAAGCGCCTGAATATCTACAGTGTTACGATACTGATGTGACAACACCGCAGACCATTGAATGGCCAAAAACACAAGCAGAGATAGTAAAACTGGAAGAACAAAAATCAGCATCATGTTCGCAATTTGCAAGTGCATGTACTGCAGAGGAAGTGGGATGCGATGAGTATCGACCCAAGAGTGGTGGTGCATCAGTTGCTGGTATTATTGGGGGCAACAGCTGTCCGACACAGTGTGTGGGGTATGAGACATTCAAGCAAGAAGCGACTGCGTTTGAATCTACCAAATTCCCGCTACATTTCATTGCTGGGAGTGGGAGAACATGTTCTGCGCTTCAGGTAGGATGTGATGAATTTACGAATATTGATGCTGCAAATGCGGGAGGTGAGTCACTCGAATATTACACATCACTCAAGCGCTGTGAACGTCCGAATGGCAACAACAGCGGAGTATTTTACTCATGGGAAGGTTCAGAGAGTCAGGGGTATCAATTGAGACGAAACACGTTATTACCAATCACTCAATCAGATGCTGAATATATTGCAGGACTCGGGCTCAATTACAAGACGAGTGATTCAGTTGCGACTGTATTTCCAGTAGGCTCTCCAATCTATGTGGAAGATGTAAAAACAGTCATGCAGAGTAATTATGATCAGTGTAATCAAGAATCTTATAATATTTTATTAAATAATACTCAAAATGATCCTCGTGCTGCTGATCCTGATTGTCGAGCTTTGTATAATGCTAATGGAGAAATTTTTTATCGAGTATTTAGAAATACGGTGACAGTATCAAATTCATGCTCGCCACTTCGAAAAACAAATTCAGAATTGGTGGTAGATACTAATATTACTGCAGAAAATGGTGGCGCATCTCTATGTGAAGCAAAAGGTGGGGTATGGGGAAATAGTCAATGTAAGAGATGTGCATCCGGAGGAAGATATGAATTAAACGCCGAAGGAATTGGCTCGTGTGTGTACCAATCGATTAAAGCAGAGGCAACGAGTTGTCCTGTGAGTGCGAATGGATGTAGATCTTATATTGGAAATACGGGAAATAATTTGTATGAAGTTGCTAATTTTGGATTCGAACCATCAGATACCTCAGCTGGGGCAATCAATCAAGCAAAGCTTGGGTGGTTTGGAAACACGTCAATTGAGGCAGAGTCCTTGCAAGTAGGGTTACATTCACTTCGGGTAAATGCTCAAAGCACGAATTATACGTTTGAATCAGGGAAATTGCAGCCAGGTGCCTGGTATGAGATTCGTTTTTGGGCACGGGGTAATGCATCCTTTGAATTATCAATTGGATTTAGTCAGGATGGTGCACAGATTGGAAATGCATTTACATTCGACCCTGCGTCAAATAGCAACGTGCCTGTGTCTATTGGAACACAGTGGCAAGAATACCGAGTGGGACCTGTACAGTTTACGGGGGATAGTACCAAGCAGACACAATTGTATTTTAATACACAAGGATCGAATCAAGTATTCTTTCTCGACAATATCGAATTTGTGCAAATTGGTGGCACCGCGAGTGATCATGTGTTCCTCATAAAAAATTCATGGCGTACAGGAGAGGGGTATGAGGTTTCGCTCGCATGCGATTCCACACCGAATAATGGGTTGCCTGGAGAACATCTGGGATGTCGTGAATATACAAGAAACGATGGACAAACTTTTGCATTGACTGGTTTTGATCGATTGTGTCGTGAGGAGGCCGTGGGGTGTCGTGCGTTGGTAGATACGCAAAATACTGTATCTGGAGTGCGACCTGAAGAAAAGCAGGCCTATGGTGTGGTTTGTCGAAAATCGACTACTGTCACCAATCAGACGCCGTGCTCAGTCACTCTAACTGAATCTCTTGGAGTGTCGGCAACGTATACATGTATGGTTGCAAAAGGGGAAAGAGAATGCCGAGTGCAAAATCCAGTGGTGATTCCACCTGCGGCAACACACGCCTCTATTACATCGGGTAGTTTTGCGGGTACGTCCGGCAGGTGTATCTCGATTAATGGATCATGTGCGGTTGATAATTCAGATAAACTATTTATTGATGAATCAAGTGTTGTTGTGAAGGAAGACTCTGATTTGATTTATCTTGCAGCACAAAATCAATTTTTATGTCAGGAAGAAAATCTTGCTTGTACACGTGTCGGTCTTGAGACAAAAAATGTAAATACCGATAATGCGAATGCGTATAGCTATCAAGACGTATTTATCAAGAATGATCCTCGTATCTATGGTGATACATTGTGTACAGGTAATGAGGTGGGGTGCGCGGCATTTAAAAATGATAATTCACTGGTGTATTTCAAGGATCCTAAGTACAGCGGAAATGGACAGTGTGTATACAAAGATAAGGTGACGCTCGGCTCAGGGTCTTCGGCACAGACGTACAGTGGATGGTTTAGAGATACTGGGCGGTGTAGCGTGGGCAATCAGGAATGTCGGACCAATTCTGAGTGTGGCAGTAATGGCCAATGTATTGATATTGGTATTATTCCGTGTGATCCGACGTATCTTAATGCAGGAAATGAGTATGGTATTCATTCGCAAGGAAGTCAGCAATATCAAGGTGCGGTGGGTGTGTGTGAAAGTGCATATAATGGATGTACTGAATTGGTAGATCGTTCAGCAATTACACCAGCGACACCTAATGGCAAATCGTACTACGTACTCATGAATGATCGACTGACAGAGGGTGTTGCACAGTGTCAGGGGAAAGTGAGTCAAAAAGAAGGATGTGTATTGTTCGACATGACCGAAGATTTGGATAAGGTATACAATACGTCAGCATCATATCAGGCGAGCCGAAGCGCGAATCCGCAAGATAGCCTGGTCACTCCTGTAATTACAGGGAATTTAGATGCGAATATTCTGCTCAAAGTAGATCGTGATAGACAGTGTAGTGAATGGCTGGCATGTGGTAGTTCGATTACAGTTACTGATGAAAATGGAAACAAACAGGTATTGTGTCAGCAATATGTGGGATGTCGCAAATTTGGGCCAACCGGAGAATGTATTGAACGGATAAATGCAACACTCGATAATTCTCGAATGACGGAAGAAAAATATATTTCCCGCGATATAGGGTGGAACGCGACGGAATATTCTGGTTATTCATTCTTCAACATGTACAATCCAAGTAATTTTGTATATCTTTTGTTTGATGGTAGAAAGGAAGCATACATGGGGTATGAAATGAGCCATAGTTTCTTTACTGAAGACGAGGCACGTGGATGTCGTGAAACTACAAACACTAGCGAAGGTGTGACGTATGTAAAAAGCGATGGCGCTGTGTGTGGATTTGATAATGGTGGACGATGCTACCGTGAGCGGTGCATTTATCCGATTGAGGGTACATTCACATTCACTCCAGCAGCAGGGACGAGCGATGCGGCAGTTGCGTCAAATATTCAGAATATGTTGAAGCAGCTGCAGCCAGGAATTTGTAAGTCGTATCCAGAACAGACAAGTCCGTTCTCGATTGAAATTGCCGTACGCGATCTAAATGAAAGTGATGTAAAAGAAAATGGTGAATTTTCACGAGTAGATTTCACTGAGAAAAAAGAATTGTATGAACGAGCGAATGTATGCCAGCCAGGCAGTGCATCTGAAGATTGTTCATGTGAATATGTCAAAGTTGAATATAAGAATGGAGTGGTAGACTATTGGGCGACATCAGACGCTGAATTGGTTGCACCAGGAATTTGTACTGGTGGGGACAGTGATGGAAATCCATGCGCGAGCACTACTGAGTGTGGAGTGGGTGGTGTATGTAGTACGATAAAACAGCGTGGGACATATGTGGGACAGAAAGGACTTTGTATTGAATATGATTTTAGTCGTCCACTTGGCACCTCAAAAGCGACTGCTCGACTGCATGAAGCATTTGCATGTCTTACGTGGCTTCCAATTCAAGTGTCGGCTTCGGCAGTGGATTTGAATAATCTTGATCCTCAGGCAGGGTATTATCCTGTACAGGCATACGATTCACCACTTGGTGGAGGACATGCGTATTGCACGGAGAGCACGAATCGTGGTGCAGGGTATTATGACACATCACTTAATAGCTTGGTTAATTTGGGAACATTTATTGGGTCGAATCTGACATCAATCGATCAGATATCTACACGACCATTGTATAGTGGTGTTGAGTATCGTGAGGTATTTGATATAGATAATCAGACTAATTATCGAGTCGATCGGGGTACGAGCGTCTACCGTAATTTAATGAGTGATACTGGTACTGGCCCGACTGAAAAAATGAAAGTGTATCGTGCAATCCAGGCATGGAGTTGGAAAAATATTGGACCTTCTGCGCGTGTGCTTCGTCTGGATACCAAGGGCGGTGATCGAGTAGATTATTCAGAAGATCTTGGTGGGGTGGGGAAAGAAGTGTATTCATTTGCGCCTCTGGTTACCGAGATTGTGGGTAGTGGTGGTAATTTGTTGGAAGAGGATACGGGCGTATTGATGCATCCACCACGGAAATTTAGTGCAACACAAAATTCGAGTGGGTATTCACATATCGGTGAATATTATATGAACGCAGGGAGTGAGGAGATTGGAAAAATTGGGACCATGGCATTCTCGCCTGAAATAGGGTTACTCCCTGGTTTTAGAGATTCAAATACATTTATCCATGCAGATGGAGTTGTCGAAGCTGGGCTCCGTGAGGATGATTTGGAGAGTGTTCATTTTGTACCAATTGCATTTACGGATGGGGCAGAGGGGGTGAATCCTGCTCTACTCACTGCAGAGGTCAAGATTGAATTTAGTGTATTAAAAAATGCCCCAGCAAATCAGCGGGTATATCGAAATACAGTACCAGCCTACTCTGACGGAGGAGCGGATGATCAGCATACGTACAATGTTACCAATTCTGAGACAAACATGACGAATATTTCGTATGTATTGAATCGTACAGGTGATAGCGAAAGTTGCGGTGTGAATGGATTGTTATCATATTGTGATTATGATTCTTCGGGAATTAGTCCGGAAGGATTTATTTGGGAATTATACAATCGTCCCGAATCAGAAGACATGCGTGATAGAAATAAAATAGCGCGAAGATATGTTTCTGTGGTTTTTGGAAGCGACAGTGTTGAATTTTCTGCACTTCAGAATGCTGAAGTAAATACAATTGACGCATTCAGTGATCCATTCCAGGTTCGCTGTGAACAGAGGGGAAAAAATAACTGGCTCGCAATCGGAATGGATTTCAATGCAGAAGGTGAATTTCTCGGGTATATTGCACGATGGTGTATGGCAACAGAAAATAGTGGCGGAGAGGCGACTGGTATTAGAATCGCAACAATCGCAAAGATGCAAGATCGATGTCTCGAATATAGTGCTGTCGTAGATAATCGAGTAAGTCTGATGGAGGATAATAATAAAGCGTGGACCGATCGAGTGTGGGCTCATAGTGTGTATCAGCCGGCTGCAAATGGCCTTCTTTCAGTAATCAAAGGGCAGACCACCGGAATCGCACCATATGGTTCACTTCCACAGAGTGTCGTAAATGCAGAGATTTTAGGGGCTAATACGCAGAGTTTGTTGACGCCAATATTTGGATTCCCTGATTATAATTTTGGCGTGCCATACCAATGTCGTGGTGGGGATGGATTTAGGACAGGTGCAAATTCCATTTTCGCATCGAGTAGAGGTTGTGCGCTTCCTGAAGATCAGCCATCTGTCATAGCTACTACCATTGCGGCGAATAATGAACAGGGTATTCAGACGTTACGTAATTTATTTGTGAAATATTATGCGCTGAAGAATTTTGAGAATATCTCTGCTGGGCCAAGGGATCTCAATTTGATGGGCGTCATTGCTGATTTGAGTGGTGATCTAGGATTGGTTGGTGGAACGAGACCTCCTCAGATTTTTTCCATCAATCCATACACGTGTACACAAAGAGGGGGAAATTGTACTGCTGCAGAAGCTGATGCATTTACGCTCAATCTCAAGAATTACACGCTCGCTGATTACAATCGCGATGGTGCTCCGGATGAAGATGCAAATCGACAGGATGGGGTAGATCCAATAGTCGCAGAAGGTGCGTACCATGCAGTCATCAATTTCTTTGCATATGCTGATGATAATCGAATGCCTATCAAAAAAGTAACGATAAAATGGGATGATGGACAATTGGTGCACGATAGTCCGGTTGGGTTGTACAAAAATCGAAAACCGTACTGTGGCACGGCAGATAATTTTTCGTATAATTTTGATGCTGATTCCAATAGCGGACTTGGACGATGTGTAGGTACACAGATTACGTGCAATGCAACTGAAGATTGTGCGTATGCTGGTGTGAATGGTGCTGCAGTTGCATGCGCACTGCCTACACAGGCCTCAGAAGGATCGGTAGTTACCGCAGGCATCTGCCGGTACCATACAGTTACCTATGGTAATACATGTCAGGTTGATACTGATTGTCAGGCATTACCGGGCACTACGCGGTCGTGTGAATTGACTGGTGGGTTTAGTGGCTCCTCACACCAAGCAAGTGGATTCTGTAGATATGATACAGTAGCAAGCTATACTACTAATAATTCATGTCAGACGATAAGCGATTGTGCAAATATCAGTGGTTCAGCAGTAGAATCATGTGATCTGAGTCAGTCGACCACTGGATTAGGCGCAAATGTGGCTGTTGAGAGACATTTTGGTGATGCACCACGTGCGTGTAAGAGTGAATATTTTGAATTCACACATACCTATCAATGTACTGGAGCTGATACAAATGCCACGGTGGGAAGTATTCAGACGTCTGACCCTGAGGCATATAAGCGCTTGATTCAGCGTGCAGGTGTGAGCAATGAGACAGAAATTTGTGTGTTTAGGCCCGCGGTCCAGGTGATTGATAACTGGGGATGGTGTAATGGTACGTGCGATAGTGGTAATGGTACGCTTCGAAATGGTTGTTATGGTGTTAAAGGTAGTTCATGGACCAAATATAGTAGACTTGGTGGTGACGAGTTTTCACAATGTGCTCCAGAGTCAGATGTATATTTAGGATCTGATCCTTGGACTTACTACGGGGCGGATTTGACTGGTGATGGAAAAGGGGATGGAAAAATAATTATCCTGCCGGTCAATTAACGAGTGTCGTACATGTGTATTGCACAACATAAAAACACCATAGACTGGTGTTTTTATGTTGTGATCCCGCGCATGCTTGGCATGCGCGGGGTCTACGAGATTCGATTCCGGTGTGCGTCAGGGATCCCTACGCCTGCACGTATTCCGGACCGTACTCTCACTCGTTCCGTTGGGTCCCCACGGGGAACCTCCAGGATCGAGGCACTGCGCTCGACAGTTGTCGAGCCATGTGAGGACACATTCGTATCCGGAGCAGATGACGTGTTCTCCCTCCGGGAACGGGGGGTCACACGCCATGGTCTCGTGTCCGGCAGTTTCCGTGACTGCCGTGTCATTTGTGGTCTCCTCGTCGGAATCGAGGACTGCCGTGTCCGGATGGTAGGAGGGATCGTCTCCCTTCCCAGCATCCGGATGGTTGGTCGCGTCAGGCTCATCGCCTGGCGCGAACGATGTGTCGCAAGCCGCCATGCAGAGGGCAGCCGCGACGAAGAGTTTCGTCACGTTACACACAGGGCACCTCCAGATGGGGCTTTCTCAGGATGGAACCATTACCACCATGAGTCACTCCAACGTATTAGATCATTAATCAAGGATGTATAAACGACCTAATATGTTGGAGTGAAATAGAGGGCCCGGAAGGAACTTTCTGGACAGATTAAACCATATTTTAGCCATTTTGTCAAGTTAATCTTGATTTTTTGGCTTAGTAGGGCTTGAAAAAGCCTGTGGGAGCTGGTACACTCAGAGTACTGTTTCTATAGTTAAATTACATAAAATATGTACCGAACGCATACATGTGGGGAGTTAACAAAGGGGT
>JBPOJQ010000022.1:0-35292 GCA_052033375.1 Candidatus Magasanikiibacteriota bacterium | reverse complement strand
AAAAAACATCAGGATCTTTTCCATGTAATACGTCTTCAGCTAAAAATCTAAAATATTTACCGGCATTAATGCCCGCAATAATAAAATCAGTCAAAGGTTTATTCGGAAGATCGATAAAACGGGTAGTGCATCCAGGTTTGTCAGACAATGGTTCCAGGCAAAAAGCAATGGTAGCCAAATCTTGAATCATGTCAGGAGTAAGTTGCATAGCAAAACAACTTACGTCTTATCCTTATTCCCCCACTGCCAACGTGGTTTTTCACCTGTAGTATAACAGATACGCAAAAGAGCGATCGTCAAAAATGTAATGGGAAGAAAAAATGTAAACACTAATTCACGGGGCGGGGACTGTTCATCAATAGTTGCAGCAAACGCAAAAACGACACATATATATACCAAAACTACCACCCACCCTTCCCAAGTAGCAGGATACCACCCCCAACCGTATATTTTTCGTTTAAACCAAAGTTTTTTCATATAGTGTTACTATAGACGAAAAAAGACGCTTGGTAAAGCGACTTCTTATTGGTGGGCCGAGTAGGATTCGAACCTACGAAGGCTGAGCCAGCAGATTTACAGTCTGCCCCCTTTGACCGCTCGGGAATCGACCCATATATTTTTTACCCAGAGCCATCTGCGAGAATCGAACTCGCGACCCACGGTTTACAAAACCGTTGCTCTACCAGCTGAGCTAAGATGGCATCGTTGTTGCAGATTAAGCAAGTTCGTCAATCCGCTGTCGAAACGACTGAAGCTTCTGATTCTCAGGATTAATCATGCGAAGATCGTGATATCCCCTCTCTGCAAGCGCTTTTTGCTTCAATAGTATAGCTACTTCAATGAAATTGTCAAGATATTTTGGATTCTGCGGCTCGATTTCAAGTGCTTGTTGAATTGCTTCAAGCGCAGTCTCATATTGTTTGAGCTCATACAACAAATCATATAATTTTGCAAAACGAATAGGATTATGAGGATTCACCATAACAGCCTGCTCATAATATTCCACTGCCTTTTCTAGTCTCCCCTCTTCTTCATACATATCCCCTAGTCTGATAAGTGTCTCATCATCAGACGGATTAATCTGCAACACAAACTGGTATGTTTCTTTTGCTTCAATAGTCTGTCCTTGTTTTTGATATACATTCGCAAGTCCTTTATATGCATCAGTATTTTTTGACTCCTGGCGCAACACCGTCAGATACTTCTTCTCAGCAGTATCATAATCTTCAGCATCAAAATCACGTTTTGCCTCAAACATTAATTGTTGTATGTTCAATTGATGACGAGTCTCTTCCTCAGGAGAAGTATACATTCTCTTCGAGGAATCATGCATCATCGCGCGACGCTCGACTACTCCGACAAATCGTCTGAATTTTCGCTGTATTTGTTTTGCCAAAGTAATAATCGGTGTGATCACAACGAGTCGAACCCGTGCGTGTATCTGTGAACTTTTTTGCGCAGCTTTTTTTCTGATAAATTCCTCCTTCTTCATTTCCTCACGCATGTATGGCAACGACTCCACATTGAGTAATGTGATTTCATGATAATGACGATACACAATGCCCACGATAATACCGAGAGAAATAAGGGCGAGAAGAATAAGAAAAATAAGCATCATACAGAAAATATCGAACTTTCAATTATTGTTTTCAATCGCAATGCATCAGTTGAAGCTGAGCCAACCAATACTCCGTCAATCGACCCATAAGACAGATAAGTTCCAGCATTTTTCTCATCAACACTTCCTCCGTACAACACAGGAATTTGTTGCGATAGATATGTCTGACATTCATGTTTGATAAGAGTGATCATGCGATCTGCTTCACCCGGATCACACGCATCTCCGGTACCAATTGCCCACACAGGTTCATATGCTATGATAATAGGTACCGTGGCTTGTAATCCTTCACATAATTTCATAATCTGCTTTTTGATACGATACTCAGCCTTCAGACTCGCGCGATCGTCAGCGGTCTCTCCGACACATACGACAGGCGTAAGATTGGCATCAAGACACGCCTCCAGTTTTTTCCGCACATCATCATCCTGCTCACCAAAAATATATCGTCTTTCAGAATGTCCGACGAGCGCATATCGCGCTCCTGCGGTATGAAAAAATTCAGCAGATGTGGCGCCTGTATATGCACCTCGAGGCACCCATGATACATTCTGCGCGCCGACACTAATAGAGGTGCCCTGCAATAGATCGTGCACCTGAACAAAAGCGAGTGTATTTGGAAACACCCCACACACTACCTGTGACGGAATCTGAATCGTATCTCGAATAGCCTGTGCAAGAGACAGACTCTCATGATGGTCGAGGTACATCTTCCAATTTCCAAATATATATTTCATATAAAACATGTAACTATTACGTACGGACTAATGTGGACATATAGACTGCGAAATCTCTCTCAATAAACTGGTTCGTATTTCGCACACCTGTATTCTTTTATAATTCGTACATAATTAAAATTTTATCTTTGATTCATCTATGTTGCCAATAATCGCAAGGCGCGCTTGTTTCCAATTAAATAATTTCCGAGCAACAGATTTGATATCTTCATGAGTGACTTCATCAATTTTTGACAGCACCTGATCAGGCGTTTGAACCTCTGGAAAAAATACCATTTCACGGGCATAGTAATTTGCCTGCATACTCGAATCCTCAAGAGACAGGGTGAATGATCCTCGAATGTGTGTCTTTGCATCCTCCAACTCTTTCTTAGTGACACCCTTCTCTACAATTTTTTCAATTTCTGATTCAATCACCGTAAGCGCTTTATTGATGTTGGACGCTTCGAGCCCTGCACGAATAAATGTGTATCCCGTATCTCGAAATTGATCAGCACCTGAGCGCACCATGTACGCAAGTCCACGTCGTTCGCGAATCTGAATAAATAATCGAGAACTCATTGAACCGCCAAGAATAGTATTCATGACCGTCTGAGGATGAATACGCGCATCAGTATGAGAAAACGAAGGAAACCCAAGCATCATCTGTACCTGATCAGTGGATTTGTGATCGATAATTAATCGATCCTCCCGCTTCGTAGATCCATATGCCACAGGCTTAAACACATTTTTCAATTTTTTCTTTGTAGCAGGTATACCAAAATATGTTTCAACTAATTGTCTAATGTCAGGTCCCATTGCCCCCGCAATGACAATCTTCATCGCACCTGGATCGTAATACGTGTCTCGATACTTCAATACATCATCACGTTTGTACGCAAGCACATGTTTCACTGTTCCAGCAATATCCCACGCAAGAGGACTGTCCTTATAGAGCGAACTTTCGAAGACTGAATCAATATGCATGAGAGGATTGTCATTATACATTTTGATTTCTTCAGCAATTACTTTCTTTTCTCTCTCCATTTCACGCGCATCAAATAATGAATTAAACAGCATGTCCGATAAAATATCAAGCGATGTGGCCACATATTTTCCCGCACTCTTAATATAATACCCTGTGTATTCTTTACTTGTAAACGCATTATACTCTGCCCCAAGCCGATCTATTTCACCTGTCAATTTAAGAGTTGTTGGGCGTTTTTTAGTACCCTTGAAAAACAGATGTTCGATATAGTGAGACACCCCATTAAGTTTAAACGTTTCATAACGTGAGCCCACAGGATACATAATCAACACAGTGGTCGACTGTGCATCTTTGAGGGGCACGAGGCATACTTCTGCGCCATTATCTAGGTGATAGCGTTCAAACATATCCTAAGGTATTAACTATGTTTTATTTTTGAAGAAAAAAATGCAACAAGCTCATCGATTTTTACTCGCTCTTGAATCATTGTATCACGGTCTCGTACCGTCACACAATTATCATTTTTTGACTCATAATCAACTGTCACACAGTACGGTGTTCCAATCTCATCATGTCGTCGATATCGCTTCCCAACACTCCCTGACTCGTCATAATCAGAACGAAAATTCTTGAGCAACTCCGTATGTATTTCATGTGCCAGCTCGGATAAACCATCTTTTTTCATGAGTGGGAGTACTGCCACATGATAAGGGGCAATGTCTGATGTAAGATGAAGTACCACACGCGTGTCCCCTTCCTTCACCACCTGTTCTTCATACGCAGAAACCAGAATAGCCAGAAGTGTGCGCTCGACCCCAAACGATGGTTCAATTACATGAGGAATTATTTTCCGCTTATTATCATCCGGATCAGTATACTCAAGAGATTGTTTCGAGTGTGTCTCGTGTTGCTTCAAATCGTAATCTCCTCGATACGCAAGTCCCCACAATTCTTTATGCCCAAACGGAAACTCAAACATGATATCAACTGTGCGCTTGGAATAATGTGCGCGTTCACTTTCTGGAACTTCAAAATAATCTTTTTGAGGATTAAGTGTAATACCCAAAGCTGAAGCAAATTTTTCCATACCCTGAAGCCAGAGTTCAAACGAACGCTCCCAATCGCTCTCTTCAACAAAATATTCAATTTCCATTTGTTCAAATTCAAGTGTTCGAAAAATAAAGTTCCCAGGGGTAATTTCATTACGAAATGCCTTCCCGATTTGCGCCATACCAAAAGGAAGTCGTTTGCGCGTGGTCATTGCAACATGTTTAAAATTTACAAACATTGCCTGTGCTGTTTCGGGACGAAGATAAACCGCATTAGCACTCTCTTCAGAAGGTCCTACAAATGTTTTGAACATCAAATTAAATTGTTTTGAATCAGTCCAGTCTTTTTTGCCACAAATTGGACAATTCTTGGTACTGTCCACATGATCAGCACGAAAACGTCCATGACAATTCTTACATTCAACCAGCGGATCATTAAAAGTCGCTACATGTCCACTCGCTTCCCACACTTTTGGATTCATAAGAATTGCCCCGTCGAGCCCCACCATATCAGGACGAGATTCAACAAATGTTTTCCACCACAAGTCCTTAATGTTCTTTTTCATCTGTGCCCCCAGTGGTCCAAAATCCCATGCATTCGCAAGTCCGCCATAAATATCTGACCCTGGAAAAATAAAACCTCTGCGTTTGGCAAGCGAAATAATAGATTCCATTTTTTCTTGAGACATACGACTAATAATTTTCACTATTCGATTTTGAATAAAAAAAGACCACTACTATGGTCTTGGGCCCCGTTGCCCATGAGCGGCGGGGGGTTCCACCCAAGTTTCCCGCTCTTCACAAAGGGCGGGACACTTTTTTACCTTACAATAAGCCAAAAGTTCAAAGGGAGCCACCCCTTATCATTACCCAGACTTATCATGAGATAGTATACGTAATATATACACATTTTGTCAATAATACACGCAAACAATATGCGCTATTTTTTAATTTTTCCTGTCCAAGAAAAAATATCCTCAACATTGCTCATAATTACCTGGAATACCGACTCTTCTTTTCGGGGTGTGAGAATGGTAATAGTCTTTGAGATAGAGGTATTACCACCTGAATCAGTACTCTCAACAACAAATTGATATACCTGTCCAGATTCAAAATTGGAAATGACCACAATATGTTTTTTCACATATCCAGGATCCAATATAGTACTATCTGTAAACGGAGTGCCCTCGGTCGCAAATCCTCGACGATATAATACCCTACTATTTGAAAGCTCATTGGTAACCCACGAAATAATGACCTGTATGCGATCCTTGCCACCAGGAATAATCGCAGATTCAGTCTGTATTTGATAAATCAATGGTGGAAGATCGGTATCATTGGTAGAAAAACCCTTTATCATCTTACTCACTGTGCTGCCACCATAATCAGTACCTGAAAGTTCAATGTCATATGCAACACCCGCTTCAAGATCAGATAACACAATCAAGTGTTCAGTACTATATACAGACTTCCGTTCTGTTTTTCGCGCCTCAACATCTGGAACTCCCAAACGATATGGTGTATAGGTAATCACAGTATCGCTAGGTAAATTAGTAACCCAGAAAAAAGATGCCTCCTCAGGAGAAAGTACCTCAATCTTATAATTACTAATTTCACTGAATTCAGTATCAGTTTTGAATACAAAATCTCTTGACTTGGTCTCTGCTCCAGTAGGTGTGCGTGAAATAACACGATAATGATACACCGTATTAGGAATCAATCCTCTAACTTCGACGGTATGTTCATTAGCTGATATATCAAAATTTCCAACTGTCTGGCTATACGCATTGGTCAAAAGGTATTCATCAGCAGGTGCGTACTCGACAAGAGAATTGGACAATTTATCAGTAGTCCAAGAAATCGTTGCATAGTTTGAACCCTCCTCAACAACAGGTTGTCCACCAATGATTGGCAACGGTAATAAAGCAGATAATTCTTCAATAACCTGAGTTTGCTGAAGTAATGTAGACTCGAGGACACCCACACTCACCTGTGACGAAAGTGTTCTAATAATATCAGTCGCTTTCTGTATCGAGGCAACAAATAAATTTTCAGTTTCTTCACCAGAAACTGTCGCAGTGTCAGGAACAATTGAATTAATATCCTCAAGTGTGGAAAGTGTAGTAAACGTGCCAGAAGAAAATTTGCTCCGATTTCCCGAAGGATCCGCAGTACTCACTCGATATGAATATGTCGTATCAGGAGAAAGATCAATAAGAGAAACTGCGTGTGATGCACTATCCTCCAAATCGACAGCGGCTCGCGTATACTGGCTGGTAACTCCAAATTCTACAATACTATCCCCCACTTCATCACTCCCCCAGGTAATACGCGCCGACGACCCCGTGATATCAGACACCACCACATTCGAGAGTATTGGTGCACTTCGATCAGAAGAACTACCACCGCCCCCACCTCGAGATGCGCTTGTCTGACCTGCAATGACACCTTCTGCTCGGGCAGCCTCTTCTCGTAATTGAACCTCACTCTCTTCTGTCAGCTCTTCACGTGTCGTAAATGAATATTGACTCGAGGTGACGGTATTTCCACTAGAATCACTCGAAACAACAACGTACACATAATACGTCGAAGTAGACAACCCACTCAGTGTAATTGCGTGTGCTACATTATACGTGGCAACCAATTCGCTGGCATAAATATAGGTCGAAGAAACAGTACCATACCGTACCTGTCCAGTAGCACCCTCATCCGTCGTCCATTCAATCAAAGCTTCATCATCAGTCACGACCGTCACACCAACATCAGAAATAATAGGATCAGTATAATCAGCAGTATCGATTGTTGCGATGCTAAACTCAATTGCTGAAGAAATATTATGATTAATATCTGCACTTTTAATGCGTATATAATATAATGTTCCAGGGAGCAAATCCTCAAGAATAAATGAATGATCGGTATTAAAATTATTATTAACCACAGAAGTGCCGTACGCATTACTCGTACCATATTCAACAGTAGATGAGGCAGTCTCCTGAGTACTCCATGTAATCGAAATGGTAGAATCAGACACTGCAACATCAGTTTCTTCATCAAACGTAAGCACTGGTGCGTCAAGATCACTCGTAGTAATGAATGTGTAATATCTTTTTTCACCATCCACCACATGAGCATCCTCAGCGACACCCGATCGTACATAAAAATAATACGTGGTGCCCAAAATCAAATTTTGAATAGTGTACGCATGCTCATTCACATTTTCTGAAATACCCACAAGTGTTGACGAAGTCATGTCTGGATTAGTCGAATAATATATATACGTATCACTCGCTTCATCAGTAATCCAGGTAATAAGTGCCTCATGATTAGTCACGTAGGAAACCGCTACATCTGAAATTGAAGGACCAAGAAGTGTGGTAAAAGAAAAACCATTAGGTGCTGAAGTGCCTACACCCTCATTACCATCAGGATCACGCGAACGAACACGGAAATAATATGTAGTATTGGGTTGGAGTCCAGATAGCACTACGGAATGCTGTCCAAGTCCGGAAGCATTATCAGCCATTGCGGTGATTCCAATAGTCTCAGCATTACTGAAATCACCTCCCTCTTCCGTCGTATAATCTACCAAAGAATCAGATAATTCATCACTCTCCCACACGATAGTCGCTCCCTGTGTGCCAATATATGTAGAGCTAACTGCAGTAATCGTCGGTGGAGTCTCATCATTACCACCCTGACCGTCAGGCTTATCTGAAGCAACTTGTGAATAATTAGAGACATTTCCATCCGTATCTTCAGCTGTGACGCGATAATAATATGTAGTGTTAGTATCAAGAGAATCATCGATAACGTAATTAATAAGTCGATCTGATTCAGTGGTGAGTGCTGTATAATTAGTACCATCAGTTGAACGCCACACCGTATAGTGATCAAATCCTGGAGTAGGATCAGCAATCACTCCCCATGCAATAAATTCTCTCCATTCACTAGTGTCCGAATTAGAAACATCTCGATATACAATTTGATCAGGTATAGCAGGAGTATGTATTGATGCAATCGCACCGCCATTTGAAATATTCCCGTATGCATCACGCACATGGTAATACACCGTCGTACCGCCTGCAGGAAAATCCCACGTAGAGGTGGCTGTATACGCAATCCATGTCCCCGAATTACCATTGAGCCCATCACTCGATAAATCACTATTATTTGAAATTTTCATTTCACGCCCAGACACAGTATCGTCAGTCGCAGTAATTGTGAGATTATACGGCGCATCACTTCGCCCATCAAGTACTACCGAAACTACCGGATCTTTTGTGTCAATTGTAAAAATATCAGACTCTGTAATGCCATAATTATTAGCTGCTTCAGAGTCATTTGCACGAAGCCGGATCTTGAAATCAGTATTGTTATACTGATTGTTGTACGATACTACTGGATCCCACACCAGTGTGTATTCCGTATAATTAAGAGAATCGACCGCAATACTAGATCCATAATTGCCTGTAAGACTGGAACTTGCAGCTGTTTCCCACACTTCAGTACCTGCTGAGGCACAATTGCTCGTACAATACTGCAATTCAACCGAAACAAATCCTGGCGTAGCACCGAGGGTGGTATCAACATCTCGCACACGGTACGATAACGCTACGACTCCTGTCGAAGACTGAACAACAGGTGTCGAAGTAACAATTACAATATCAGGAGGCGCATTGACCACATAGGTAAACACAGACTCAGTAAGCGTGGGGGTCTCCTCACCATCACTCTGGAGGGTTACCCGATATTGAATCCATTGATCATTCTCGCTGTTAGTAAACATGCTCGGCATATCTTGTCCACCTGTTGAGTCAGTGAAGTACGTTGCATTAGTACCATCCGGACCTATCCAATCAGTATATGCTGAATTATTTGCGCTCGTTCGAACTTGAAATTTTACAGCGGTTCCTGCAGGCGTTGTCGCCGTCCATGAAATACCACCAAGCACATTACTCGAATCACCTGCATTGTACGGAGAGGAAATGAGAGAGCCACTGGTATAGCGACTATACCCAAACGCAATATCAGAAAGTGAAGGTGTTAGAATACTGTTTGATGTAGAAAAATTCACCCGATACTGGATATAGCGTGCGGTTCCCAAAGTAGAAATACTTGCGCCACTCGAAATACCGGTCTGCCAATCAGTCCAAGTCTCATCTGGTGTAGGGCTATCACCTGCGCGCACATCAAGGGTAAGCGTGGTTCCATTTGGAGTAGAGGTAGTGAGAGAAAGTGTGGTAAAACCAGCGTTTCCACCCGTATCAATGACAGCGGAAGTGTACGTCCCAGGAGAACTATATACGACAGAATCAAAAACAAACCGATAAAAATTAGTAGAATTATTAGATAATGCATATATATCACCGTCTACGGTATTCTGAATCATAACACCACTCAATCCAGAAAGCATTCCAGTCAACGGAGTCCACGAGTTATTAGAAATCGAATAACGATACACTTGCGTACCTTCAGTACCATACAAATAATCATCCGATCCTACACGAAACATATGTTGGGCCATAGACGCACTCGGCGCTGATGCAAGTGTAGTCCAAGAATTTCCAGAAATTGAATAGCGATAAAAAGTAGCAGTACCATCCCCTCTTAATGCATAGATGTAATCTTCACCATCAGAACGAACCATCATACCGTCTACAGTAGCAGGTGTCGAGGTAAGTGTGGTCCAAGAATCTCCAGAAATTGAGTAGCGATAAAAATTTGTATACTGCCCTCCCCCTTTCAATGCATATATGTAGTCTTCTGAACCATTACGCAATAGTGTCCCACCAGAAATAAAAGATGGGGGTGCGGTAAGAGTCGTCCAAGCGTTATCCGAAATTGAGTAGCGATAAAAAGTATTAGATCCTCCTCTAACCATGTACAAATAATTTTCAGAACCATTACGAATCATGGTACCACCACTACTAACCGAAGCAGGAGCTGATGTAAGAGTAGTCCAAGAATTTCCAGAAATTGAGTAGCGATAGAGAGCGGTCGTAGCACCACCCGCAAGAACATACAGATAATCCTCTGACTCATTCCCGAGCATCGTTCCACCATTTCCTATATTTCCAGGAGCTGATGTAAGAGTAGTCCAAGAATTTCCAGAAATTGAGTATGCATACAACGAGGCAGTATCATTTCCTCGCAATACATAGATGGTATCACGTGAACCAAATCGTAACATGTTTGAACCTGAACCTAAATTTGCAATTGCACCAGGCGTAGCCGAAAGAGTAGATTCCAAAGAACCATCCCATGAGTTACCCACTATAGAATATTTAAAAAAACTATGTGTATTATTGCCACGTAATATATATATCTCGTTATCAGAACTATTACGAATCATAAACCCACCCAAACTAACCGTACCAGGCACTGCAGTAAGAGTAGTCCAGGAATTTCCAGAAATTGAGTAGCGATAAAAATTTGTACTCACATTTCCGGGTAATACATATATATCATTATCAGAAAGATTGCGTATAATTCGTCCACCTTCTCCGACCGTACTAGGCACTGTAGTAAGAGTAGTCCAAGAATTTCCAGAAATTGAGTAGCGATAAAAGCCAGTCCCACCACCAGCCAATACATAGATTTCATCATCAGTAGAATTGCGTATAGCACCTCCGCCATCGCTCACTGCACCAGGTAATGAGGTCAATGTAGTCCAAGAATTTCCAGAAATTGAGTAGCGATAAAAGCTGGTCACACCAGCACCTCTCACGAGATATATATCATTACTAGAACCGCCGCGAATCAGAGATGCACCTGTGCTCACAGCACCTGGAGCTGCCGTCAATGTAGTCCAGGAATTTCCAGAAATTGAGTAGCGATAAAAGCTGGTCTGACTGTTTCCACGAATAACATATATATCATTATCAGAACCGTTGCGGATCATAAAAGCGCCGAGACCTGAAGCGGCAGGTAACGACGTCAATGTGGTCCAAGAATTTCCAGAAATTGAGTAGCGATAAAAACCAGTCCCATTGCCAGCCAGTACATAGATATAGTCATCCGATCCATTGCGGATCATAAATCCGCCATAACTGACTGCTCCAGGCACTGCAGTAAGAGTAGTCCAGGAATTTTCTGATACAGAATATGAATAAAAACCATTTCGACCATTACCAGACAATACGTATACAGTATCATCAGAACCGTTGCGGATCATAAAACTACCAGCACCAGTAGTCGTCGGAGCGCCCAAAATAGTGGTATCCCAATTATCAACAGCAGTAGTTTCCCCACTCAGTGTTACCGACCCGCTATCAGTACTCGTGGTTTGAGAAAATGTTCCCTGAGCAAATTCAGCCTGGGAGGTGTGGGTAGATGAAGCAGAAATCGGACTGAGAACAACTGTGTTTCCAGCATTCACCGTACTCGAAGCAGAAGAAAAAAAATTCCACCCTGTCTGATTCCCTGGATGCATGGGGGTCGAGGTAGATTGTCCGCCACTCCAGCTCGATTGTACCCAAGTATATGTTGCAGCATACGTAGGAAGTGCGTAATTATGGAACACAATATACCCAAGATGTCCCAGCACACACAAAAACACAAACTGCATAAAAACAGCAGTACGGAGTGGACGGAATTCTCGGGTAAAAATGATAGTCTTAAGATTAGTCCAGACATTCACCCTACCCTTCATAAACGAAGGCAGCAACAATCTAAAAAACAAAATCGGAAATAAGAAAAAATTTTTAAAATAATTCCAAATAATCTGATTTCTCAGATACTTCAACCGATATACATCGTGAATGGCCACACTCCCCTCCTTCAAAGTGCGGTATGAATGAAGCAATCCTCGCCATGTCGAATAATTGAGAAAAAGGTCAGTATGATGGGTGTACGAAGACTGATGTGACGTAGGTTGTGTCGTAGAACCTTCCACAAATTCGTATGATAAAAGATAAGCAATTTTAAATGCACCTAATCAACATATCACAATATCGTGTGCAATTTTGAATCCATAGATACTATAAAAATAAAGCATATCAAAAACTCAATCAAACTAATTTCTGAGTTTACCGACCCACGAGAACATATCCTCAACATTGCTAAAAATAACTTGGAATACTGACTGTTCTTTTTGTGGAGTGAGAATGGTAATGGTTCGAGAGATACCAACGTTTCCGGATGAATCAATACTCTCAACTGAGAACTGATACACTGTTCCTGGTTCAAAATTAGTAACTACCACTACATGCTTTTTGGTATAATTTTGATCCAACGTGGTGCTCGCACTAAATTCAGAACCTTCAGCTGCAAATCCCTTTCGATAATATAGTCTACTCGTAGAGAGCTCATTAGTGAGCCAAGAAATAATAATCTGAATTTTTTCTTTACCTCCCGGAACAATTGCAGAGTCAGTCTGTATTTGAGAAATAACAGGAGCAAGGTCCTCGCCCTCAGTCGTAAATCCTCTAATCAATCTACTTGATACATTATTACCAGTATCAGTGCCTAGCAGCTCAACATCGTAGAGAACTCCTGATTCAAATCCTGATGCTTTGAGAGAGTGCTGGGTAGTGAGCCCTGCTTGTCTTACTGTCTGACGAGCCTCCACTTGAGGAACTCCATTCCGATATGGAGTATACACCACTGCAGAATCAGTAGGCACTGTGGTATTCCAAGAAAAAGCGACTTCTTCAGGAGATAAGACAGTCACATTATAATTAGTAATCTCATTACTCTGAGGTTTAGTCCTAAAGACAAAATCTTGAGATTTTGTTTCAGACCCAGTCTGTGTTCGAGAAATTACACGATAATGATAGAGGGTATCTGGCAAAAGCCCTTTGACTTCAACAGTGTGCCCAGTACGTGAGGCAGTAGGTTCTCCGACGGTCTGTTCATATGAACGCTGAGATAAAAATACTTCTTCTGGTGCAAATTCAACAAGAGAATTAGAATTTTTATCAGTTGTCCAAGACACGGTCGCAAAATTCGGACCAGTATCTACCACCGGCTGTCCACCGATAATAGGCAAAGGCAATATATCAGACAATTCTTCAATAATTTTTGCCTGTCCAAGTAGGGTTGATTCAAGCACTCCGACACTCACACGGTTAGCAAGACTTTTGATAATCTGACCAGCTTTTTCAATAGTAGACAAAAATATTTCTTCAGCAGATTGTGTATCGATAGCATCTGGATCCTCTTCAACTGGAGCGGTTTCTTCAACAATTGATTCAGTACTGGAAGCAATCTCCTCTGCAAGAGAAACAGTGGTAAACGATCCCGTCACACCAGTACTTCGATTACCTGAAGTATCGATAGAGCTTATTCGATAATAATATAAGGTTGATGGAAGCAAATCAATTAAATCAATCGAGTGTGTCTGGGTATTTTCAAGATCAAGAGAGCCTCGTCCATATTCAGTAGTCTTACCAAATTCGACTAGTGTGTTTGCATTCTCACTCGTATTCCACTTCACCGTAGCCGCATCAGACAAAATATTAGTAACCGACACATCAAAAACTTCAGGTGCCGTGCGGTCAATCGAAGCTCCGCCTCCCCCACCTCCAGATTGAACCGTTGCAGAACCCTGTGCGACTCCCTCCGCCCGAGCTGCTTCTTCGCGAAGTAATACTTCGCTCTCTTCAGAGAGTGCTTCAAGTGTGGTAAACGTATGTTCGCTCGACGTATTACTATTTCCACTCACATCAACTGAAACGACAATATAATAATACACAGTCGACGTATTGAGCCCACTCAACGTAATTGCGTGTTCACGGTTATAAGTAGAGACAAGTGAACTGGACTCAGTATACACCGAAGACGCGACTCCATAGTGGACCTGCCCTGTAGCACCTTCATCAGTTGACCACACAATCAAAGATTCATCATCGGTAACCACACTTGAGGTCACACTCGAAATCACTGGTGGGGTATAATCGGCACTATTGGTAGTGGTCGCAGTAAACTCTGTAGCACTTGATTGATTATTATCTTCATCTGAGACCTGTATACTCAAATAATATCGCGTTCCTGGGAGCAAACTTGTCAAGGTAATATGGTGATCCGTATTGAGATTATTATTTGTCACCAAAGATCCATAAGAAACACTTGTTCCATACTGGATACTGGAAGTTGCTGGCTCATTGGTGGAAAACGTAAAGACTAGTGAGGTGTCAGAAATAGTAACATCCTGATCCGGATCAAATGTAATGACAGGAGCAGTAAGATCAGCTGTTGTCTGAAAACTATAATATTCATGCTGCCCATCAATCGTATTTTTATCAGTTACCGAATCAGACTGAACATAGTAATAATACGTCGTATTGGGAGTGAGCGATGGCAACGTAACCTCATGAGATGATACCGTCAATAAAGAACCTACAGTAGATGATGCAATAAAGCTAGATGAAGTAGAAAAAATAACATATGAATCGGCATCCTGATCAGTAGTCCATGTAACAGTGGCTTCAGTATTGCGTATTTCTGAAGTCAACACATCAGAAATAATCGGACCAGAAAGTGTCGTAAATGAAAAACCATTAGGCGCCGAGGTACCGATTCCCTCATTACCATCAGGATCGAGGGAGCGCACCCTGAAATAATATGTCGTATTTGGAGCAAGATTGGTAAGCACAACACTATGAACGCCTAGTCCCGCCGCATTATTACGCATAGTAGTAAGACCGACTGTATCCGCAGAACTAAAGTCACCACCCTCTTCAGTAATATAATCAATATATGAATCAGAGACTTCATCTGTTTCCCAAGTAACTGTAATGGAATTTGAACCTACAGAACTCGTTGTAATATTAGAAATCGTAGGCGAAGATACATCAGTACCACCAGTACCATTCGGATCGTCAGAAACAACCGTGGAATAGTTCGACACATTCCCATCATTATCTTCCGCAGTCACTTTGTAGTAATACGTAGTCCCAGTATCAATACTCGTATCAAGATAGTAATTGATAATACGCGAAACTTGAGACGCAATTTCAGTATAATTCGTACCATCAGTCGAACGATAAATTGTATATTGAGCAAACCCGGGCGTAGGCTCATCGATAATCTGCCATGCAATAAACTCCCGCCACTCTGCAGTATCAGAATTTGAAATATCTTTATAAAATAAATTTCCAGGAATTTGTGGCGTATGTGCTGATGAAATAGCGCCATTAGCTGACACATTCCCGTACGCATCGCGTACCTGATAATACACCACTGTTCCTCCTGTACCTAAATTCCATGTCGAAGTTGATGTATACGGAATCCAATTCCCAGAATTACCATTTAATCCATCGGAGGATAAATCGCTATCATTGGACAACTTCATCTGCAGTCCTGACATCGTATCATCAGTCACATTAATAGCGAGCGTATTAGTCACCGTGCTTCTTCCATCGATAATAATTGAAACAAGCGGATCAGTCGTATCAAGCACAAACGTATTTGATTCATCAGTGCCGATATTGTTTGCCGCTTCAGAGTCATTTGCGCGAAGACGAATCTTGAAATTACTTCCATTATACTGATTGTTATATGAACTCGTAGGAGTCCAAGTGAGTGTATAACTCGTATACTGTGTGGTCGAAGCAACATTGACAGATACACTAGGGCCAAAAGTTCCACTCAAACTAGACGTCACAGCAGTAGCCCATGTCTCATTCCCGGCACTCGCACAATTGGCTGTGCAGTATTGTAATGTCACAGCAACCACGCCAGGCGTTGCACCAGTCGTCGTATCAATATCACGAATATCATAATTCACGGTGACAATCCCATCAGCAGTCGTTGACACTGTATTAGTAATAGTAATTTCAGGAGGAGCATTTACCACATACGTCAATGTACTTTGTTCAAGTGTAGGAGTGCCAGTGCCATCAGATTCAAAAAATACCTGATACTGTATCCAGCGATCTCCTTCGCCATCTGCTAATGCAGCAGGCATTGCCTGTGCACCACTACTATCGGTAAAATATGTTCCACTTGTTCCATCAGGACCCATCCATGATGTATAACTTGAATTATCAGGACTAGTACGTACCTGAAATTTTAATGCAGTCCCGGTCGGAGTAGTACCAGTCCATGACACTGCTGCAAGCACATTTGTATCATCTTCAGCATTAAATGCAGAAGAAACAAGCGCGCCAGAAGTCAGATAACTATGATACGAAAAAGTAACACTGGCGAGTGTAGGGGTATATGAACTATTGGCCGTAGTAAGAAACGCTTTATATCGATAATAGCGTTTTCCATTGAGAACTCCAGGAAGCGCCGTGTTCGAGGTGGTGAAATATGTTCCTGCTGTCCCGTCTGGTCCAATATAATTCCAAGTACTATTGTCCGTATTGGCAGCAACTTGAAATTTTACAGGATCAGAACCAGTCTGAGCATGAGCATTCGCAGACCAGGAAATACGCGTCGAGGTAGCATATTTCAAATCAATCGTTGCAGAAGTGAGTGTGCCAGTCGAGGTATATTGAGTACCAGCATTGATAGCAAAACGATAAATTGCACTGCTTCCTCCTCCGGCAAGAAGATAAATTTCGTCATTACCATGACGTATCATTGTAGCGCCAGCGCCAATTGATCCTGGAATTGCTTTACTTGTCGTGGTGAATTGCCAATCACCCTGTTGCGGACGTAGATAGTAGAAGCTAGTTGCACCAAAGGTAGTATAGATTCTATTTTCACCAGGCTTGTGAATCATATAACCCACTGTGTTTCCAGAGGCAGGAGTAGAGGACGTCTGTCGAGATGCCCATGTTCCAGAATTCAAATTCAATCGTTCAAGCCATGCATAATTTTGACCACTAATAGCATATACCATATCAGTGTCATCATTTTTTACCATCGAAGCACCTGAGGTAAATCCAGGATCATTTGGTGCTCCGGAATACGTAGTTACAGTATTTAAATCAATATCAAATTTACTCACCATGTGTCCATTATTACCTGTGAGAACTAGAATATCATTGTTTTCGCTATCATAGATTGCCCGTGATCCACGACCGACAGAGCTACCGATATTGTACGAGCTACTCCACGAACCATACGGAGCACTCGAAGTAATGGTGTATTTAAAAAAGTTAGTCGTCGCACCACCTGCGGCAAAGTAAATATTACCCGACGCGTCAGCAGCCATAGTACTCCCAATACCATCACCATATGGAGCGCTCGGTGGTAAGGTAAGATTGGTTACCCACGAATTTCCAGAAATTGAGTATGCATAAAATTTTGGATTACTGTTACCACCCGAATACAAATAAATATAATTTCCAGAAAGAACAATCGATCCGCCTCCCCCATTTGGAGGTATTGATGTAGGTACAGAGGTGAGTGTGGTCGTCGTTTTATCAGATGGAACGAACTTGTAAAAACCAGTAGTACCACCACCACGTAAAATATAAAACGCATCATTTCCATCAGTGACCATCACACCATTACCATCTTCAGTACCACTAATTGTTGCAGGTAAATTGTAGGGGCTAGCATCCCACTGATTAATTTCACCTCCTGCTGAGGCAATACCAAGTGTGACGTCTCCTCCAGTGACTACCACAGAACTAGCAGTGCCATTACCAAATCCTCCCCCGCTAGCAAGACCATTAGTAGTCAATGTCGCATCATCAGTAGTCGTATAACTTGAAGTAGAGATGGTAATATCACCTGATGAAAATGCTGTATTAACCTGTGTGGAGCTCGTAAATGTCGTCCAACCTGTACGATTGGTGCTATGAGTGGCAGTACTCGTAGCAACCCCACCAGTCCAGGTGGTCTGAATCCAACCATAGGTAGCAGCATCAGCCGGTATAGAATGATTGAAGAAAATAAGCATGCCCAATCTGATAAAAACAAAACAAAAAACTGCCTGTGATACTACTGCTAGGCGTAATGGACGAAATTCTGGACTTCGAACAATAGTCCTGATATTAGTCCAGACATTCACCGGTCCTTTAAAATACGAAGGTGTAAGAAATTTAAAAAACCAAACAGGAAAATAGAGAAAGTTTTTTATGTAGTGACGGACAATTTGTCTACCCAAAAAATTAAGTTGTTTTTTTACTATCCTAGTCTTGGTATTTTTTCTAAGTCTAGCATATGACAAAACCAATTCATGCCATATCCAATAATTAGAAAAACTATCACTCGTTTTTTCTTTTTTAGAGGGAGGTTGTATAGTATTTTTTTTATTCTTTCGTCGCAGTGCCATAACAGGCATGGTAATACAAAAATTAGCTACAAAAAAGCAAAGAAATTATACCATTTTTCGCTATATTAATATACAAAACTGTGGACTACTTATACCTAAGCGCATCGAGCGGTTTGATCTTTGCCGCACGTTGCGCAGGAAAGATACCCGTAATGAATCCAATTACGGTAGAAAAGATGATAATAATCACAACAAATGATGCAGGACGGCTAAACAAAGCAAGACTCTGTCCACCAAAATTCTTTGCTAACAAGTTGATACCAAAATTTGCCAATACACCACCCAAATGGCCCAACACCACCCCACCCAATCCACCCAAAAAACCCATAACCATAGCTTCAACCATAAAAAGCTTACGCACATCATTCCGAGTAACCCCAATTGAACGCATAATACCAATCTCATTGGTACGTTCCATAAGCAATACTGTCATAGTATTAAACATTCCAATTGCCGAAACAATCAACGCCACAAGACCAAACAACCCTAAGACTACCTGCACAATAGCAAAAATCTTTTTTACCTGATCAATAGTATCCTGAAGTGCCGAAACAAAAAAACCCATATCAATAATCTGGTCGCGTATACTCCCCATTGCTTCAGCTGAAGTCACCTTTATCTTCGCACCGATATAGGTATCAACATAAATGTCTGATAACAAACTCTCAGGAGCATACATAAAGCTCTCTTTGTCATCTTGCACAACGCCGACAATAACAAAAGGTTCGACTATATTTGTCGTACTCACCACTTCATTACCAATCTCATCAAGAGTCGAGACAAACGCAGTAATAGAAACCTTTTCCCCAATAATCGCATCCGGTTCAAGATTAAAAATAGTGGCAAGCGCAGAAGAGACTACAATTTCTCGAGGTGCTGGTTCTGAAGTATTTTCAAGTAATTTTCCTTTAAACGGTAAAATACCGCTCAGACGAAAAAAGGATGGTTTTACTGAATAAAGAGTGACTACACCGGTCAATTCCTTGAGGGTAATCTGGGAAGAAATTGCCGTAATCGGACTCACCTCTTCTACATTAGGAATCTGCGACATTTTCTCCAAATTCGTACGGTCCAATTTGATAAGTTCAGATTGCCCAGCACTAACATCAAGACTGAGTAGTGCATCAGCATTGGTAATACGATTCAAGACAGTTTCTTGCAAACCATACCCTAATGAAACCAAGAAAAGAACTGCTCCGATACCCACGCTCATACCTAGAATAGTCAGGGCAGTACGCATGGGCCTAGTCTTAAAAGTACGCGTCGACAAAGATAAAATATCTCGCACCACCATCTTGCGCAGACTTGTATCTTTTTTTAATTTTGAATTACTTTTTTTGAGTTGCATATATATTACCCGCGAGTTTCAGTATGCGTTTCTTTTTTTTCATCGAACTGGATAGTGTACCGGCCCAAAAGTACCAATTCCAAATGTTTTGCCATTCTCTTTGCATCTCGACGATCAAGCCCAGCACCTCCATCTGATATAGACATGTCTAATTGAGCCTGTACACCCTTGCGATCAGTCAATCCATTCACACGGTCACGAATGATACGCTCAATCGTCTCAACCATCTCAGTACTCGATACATGTACATCAAATAAATCGAGTAAATGAAAACGTAATTGTTCAATGTAGTGATTTTTTTTCTTCCCTTCCTCGGCAATCCCCATACTCAATAGTTTCATCTCTGAAACACTCTGTTCTATTTTTTCTATGAGTCGATGCGCTTTTGATGACGAAATATCAAGACCGCCGAGTATATACTCCTTATCTAGATACTCTTCAAGTTTCTTATAGTCAGTTCGGGACTGTTTAAGAATATCCTTCACATACCGCTCGATTCCCGAAACTTCTTCAGTACTCAATCCCGTAAGAGCATTAGAAACAATTTCTTTTGCTTTATATTCCAAAAACAGACTCCCCATTGCAAGATGATTCGAATCATTGAAAGTTTTGGATACCAATTCGAGATTGCTTTTTGTAGATCCTGCTTCTGCGGTGGGAGTGATTTTGCGTGTTTCTCGATTAATCTTGGTATCGATGAGACAACCATCTTTCATAAAAAATACTCGATCTGCAATATCCAGATGGGACGGATCGTGAGTAACCAATATAACTGTTTTTTTATCTTTAATATTCAATTGCTGAATCAATCCAAGCACATCATGAGCTGATTTTGAATCAAGATTACCGACTGGTTCGTCTGCAAAAATAATATCAGGATTATTAATCAAGGCTCGAGAAATTGCAACACGCTGCTGCTGACCTCCAGAAAGCTCATTAGGTAATTTATTCCGTTGCTCGTATACCCCAAAATATTTCATCAATCGTTCTGCCTCTTCACGTCGTACTTTAGGATTAGAACCGACTGCAATTTGCGGAAGCATTACATTTTTTGAAATCGAAAGAGACGGAATCAGATGAAATGCCTGAAAAACCATACCGATAGTGCTCTGGCGATAGGTTTCGAGCTCTTTATTTTTCATATTCGCAAGATCAACTCCCCCTACCCAGACCTGACCTTTAGTAGGTTTTTCGAGTCCCGCAATGGTATATAGTAATGTTGATTTTCCACACCCAGACGCACCAAAAAAAATAATAAATTCGCCCTGTTCTATCTCAAGACTTACGTCACTCAAAGCTTTTACTTCATTGCTTTTTCCAAGGAAATAAATAACTGATAAATTTTTGATGCTTATCAATGACATTGAATTATGTTATCAAAAATAACACAGAACATGTTAAGTATAACACACTTAACACACAATTAATAATCCACAACAACGTAATGCGGAAGAAATACACACGTATGTGTCGGTGTCCACCAAAAAATAGCCATATGGCTATTTTTTTATATATACACGTAGAGTTACACTTTTAAAATTTCAACTTCTTTTTCCTCACCAATCTCTTTAATTTTTTCATTTCCTTCTTTCACCATCTTTTCAATCTCTTCATGGAGCTTGTATTTCTGATCTTCACTAATAGTGCCCCCCTCTTCTTGCATATCCACATCCTCACGAGCTTCTTCACGAATTTTTCTCAAAACAATACGTGCACTCTCCAATTTTGTATGGAGAACTTTGATTAATTCTTGTCTGCGTTCCTGACTTAATTCAGGTAAAGGAAGTCGAATCAATTTTCCATCATTGACAGGATTAATTCCCAAATCAGACATGCGGAGTCCGGTATCTAGTGCCTGTATAATACTCTTATCCCACGGTTCAATAGCGAGCGTTTTTGCATCCAATACTGAAATAGACGCAAGTGATTTCACCGGCTGTTTGGTGCCATATGCTTCAATCAAAATATCTTCAACAATTGCAGGTGTTGCACGTCCTGTACGTAAACTGGAAATATCTTGCTTGAGATGTTCAAGTGATTTATATATTTGTTCTTTATATTCTGAAGTCATATACCTTTTTTATACTGATTAAAACTGATCGTATGTGGAATAATGGGCCATGTCCGTACCACTCATAAGCAAACAAAAGTGAGTGATTCACATGTGCATTCATCTAACTCCGCACAATCAGTATTTATTTTTTGATAATTGTCGTAAACCCGAGATATACCCACCCATCCTGCTCTGGATGTATACGTAATGCAGTCGGAGTCTGACGAGTAGGAAGTTTGCGTGTTTCCCATGTCACACCACCATCTACACTGCGATAAAACGTAGATCTCTCCCCAATACTCCCCGTATAATACATCTCTTTTGCATTACGCGGATTGAGAGAAAAACCATAGATATCCACTGTTCCAGGAGGAGGCACTAGTGCGATAGGCTCCCACTCTTCACCAGAATTTCGAGAAGTGAGTATGCCATATTTTGAAACCCAGAAAATAGTCTCAGCTTGTGAAGGATATACCACAAATCTTCGAAACTGTAAAGCACCTGCATATTCCTTAAATTTAGGTGCAAGGGTGTCCCACGTGACACCCCCATCACGCGTGCGATAGAGTCCGTCTTCTCGGGTAGCAAGATATATAAATCCTTCCTTATTCTGATCAAATACGATTTCGCGGATATCAGTATTAGCACGTCGGGAATTAACCTGCCATGAATTTCCCCCATCAAAACTCACGTAGAGGTCTCCAGCGCTCGTTGCTGCAAATACTTGAAATGGATTAAACGGATTAATAGCAACAGAAGTAACTACGTATTTTGTCCGATTTTCCAAATACACTTCAGTCCACGAACGCATACAATCAAGCGTCTTGAATATTTGCCTCCCATTTGAAGCAAAAATCGTACACTTTTCTTGAGGATGCACAGCAATACTATAAATAAATCCGGTGTTCAATGGGGCTTCGGCGCGTGCCCACGTCTTACCATCATCATATGTATAAAAAATACCATGTTCTCGAGATGCCCAATAAATTGCACGTGGATCCTGAGGATCGTCAATCAATTTATACACTTCCGCATTCGGAAATTGCGCCACCCCTTCAGCTGTAGGCACAGACACAATCTGCGTCCAAGACTCTCCATTCTTGGTCGTCACCCAGACGCCAGCAGGGCCAAGAGCGGTATTTTTTTTACTACCAAATGAAATACATGCCTGTCCGCTCAAAATAAGCACTATACACAGCAGAAAGATGGATGAAAGCGTTCGTCTCATACAAGTTAATAATTAGGGTAACGCGAGCATAAGGTGCTCGAGGATTAATCGGGGATGAATATTTTGTGTCAACTGTTTTTCAGATTGACGTATCATATCAAGAACACGATATAGAGTATTTTTCCTCTCACCAGTACGTATCTGTTCTATTGTCATATCGCGAATGGTGAAAGTCCACACCGCAAGTATATCAATAATTCGTGCTCGGGCTTCAATATGATCATCTCGATCTTGAAAAAAATCTTCGATCCTTGATATTTTTTCATAAAACGGAATTCCAATAAGAGCGGTACATCGTTGCTTCTCAATCATATATGCTTCATACTTTGCTGAATCAGCAAAGTACCCGCACGCATATCCAGGTAATCCATGTGACTCACGTGCATATTCTTGCGCACGAACTGAATCAAGTCCTTGAGATTCTAAATAGGTCTGGATTTTTCCTCGGCTCACTGGTGAAAAAAATATTGATTGTGCACGCGAGCGAATAGTAGGAAGCAATGTACTCTCGTCTTGAGTAATCATAAAGATAACCGTACGTGATGACGGCTCTTCGAGTGTTTTCAAAAGTGCGTTTGCTCCGGCTGTATTAAGATATTCAACACCATCAATCAATGCAACAGTATACCCATCTTTCGTAAATGCACTCTGAGATAATCGATGTATCAAATCTCTAATTTGTCCAATACTAATATCTTTTTTAAGAGTTCCAGTCTTTTCATCAATTTCACGTTCCACAATAATTAGGTCTGGATGGGTAAAGGCATGCGCAGAAGAAATCCCGAGAATCATACGCGCCACATACTCAGCAATCGTACGCTTTCCCACATGTTTTGGACCACAAAAAGTATACGCATGACTCAATTTCTGTGTCGCGATACAGGTAGTGAAAAAAGAAATTATTGTCTCATGTCCAATACAGTGCATAGAGTAATTGCAATCATACCATAGGCTCGCCACCCTCCGCAATTGTATACGCACGAATAAGTGAATCATATGTCTCATGTGCAGAATGTTGCCAAGAAAATCGAGAGACCAAACGACGCGATCCTTCCGCAAACTGAGCACGCTCTGTAGCAGAGTAGGATAACAATTTTTCCAATGCTTCACAGATGAGTTGAGGATTGGTAGATGGGACATAGGTGCAATATTCCCCTCCGATTTCCTCGAGTCCATTCCCTTCAGAAGCAACTACTGGCACTCCAAAATCAAGCGCCTCAAGCACCGGAAATCCAAAACCCTCATATCTACTGACAAACACTAGTGCACGTGCGTGATACAACATGTAAGCCAGATCAGTATCAGAAAGCCACCCTGTCTCAATAATATCAGCACGATAAGGACTGCGATTAATCAAGTGGGCAATATGCTCATACCCAACCCCTGGTTTACCGGCGAGCACCAATTTAAGTGTTGTGTACTGAGGACTAGATTTTTTCAATCGCTCAAACGCAGAGAGTATCGTATCAATATTTTTCTTATACTCAACCCTACCCACACACAAAACGTATCGTGTATTAGTATCAATCCCATATCGGATAAACAATTGCGGAGTATCAGTAGGTTGTTCTCGAGATACATGCCCATGCGGAATAACCACTACCTGAGCTTTGTGTGTATTTTTTCGTTCGAATGATAATTTTTCCAATTCTTGTTTGGTAAAAATACTAGGAGTAAGCAGGATTGGATTCTTACGACACGCTCTCATAGTCAAAAAAAGCGTATACCATCGATCAAATCGTGAATACGCATCAGGGACTCGCCACGCGGCCACATCATGTACCATCATGACAGTTGCTTTTGGTTGGATAAATGGCTCCACATGTCCTGGTATAAATAAAATATCAGGACGATGACGAAACATTTCAAAACTAAGACGAATTTGTGTCCATAAAAAACGAGGTGGCCAGGTGAGAATGATCTGTTTCCAGTGCGGCGGAAAATGTCGCACCAAATCTGCAGGAAATTCCCGGTCACTATATAATCGCACGTCAACATCCGGAGGAATAACTGATGCAAGATGTGAGATAATATAAAAAGCATATGTTTCAACACCTGTACGCTTTTCTCGACACGCAAGTGATGCATCAATTCCAATAATCATAAATACAAATTACTAGTTAACAGGGGAATACAAATTCGTATTCCTATTGGCTATGAACTATCGTGTAGACACAATTGACCGTTTGTAATTATCAAGATTTTCAAGAGCAATACCAGTTCCCTTTGCAACACAAAGGAGTGGCTCTTCAGCAACATATGCGGCGACACCAATCGCCTGTGCGATCAATTCATCAAGATTACGAAGTAGACTCGACCCTCCGGACATAATGATACCCTTATTCATCACATCGGCCGAAAGTTCAGGAGGTGTACGATTGAGTACTTCTTTTACTGCTTCAATCAATCCTTCAAGATCATGTTGTAAAGCTTCGGTAGTATCATCAGAAGTCACCGCGACTGTGCGTGGAAGACCTGTCACCATATCACGACCCTTTACATCCATAGTTAAAGGAGTATCCATAAACATCGCGCTACCAATTTGGATTTTCACTTCTTCAGCACTTTGCTCCCCAATCGCAAGACCATATTTTCTACGAATAAACTCAGCAATTGATTGATCGAATCGATTACCACCGATACGTACAGAGCCGACTGAAACAATACCGCCAAGCGAAATAACTGCAATTTCTGCAGTACCTCCACCAATATCAATAATCATATGTCCCGATGGAGAGCCAATCGGTATATCTGCGCCAATAGCCGCAACAATAGGCTCTTTAATAATATATGCTGCTTTTGCACCTGCTGCCATTGCTGCATCAATTACCGCTCGACGCTCAGTCGACGTGATTCCTGCAGGCACAGCAACCATTACTTCAGGGCGAAATAAACGAATACCCCCAAGAGCCTTATTAATAAAATAACGGAGCATGGCTTCAGTAGTTTTATAGCTTGCAATGACACCATCCTTCAGTGGGCGTTCAGCAATAATTGTGTCAGGGGTACGTCCGATCATTTCCTTTGCTTCAATACCAACAGCAAGTACTTTCTTGTCTTCTTTTGAAATAGCAACAACAGAAGGTTCGTTTACCACAATCCCCCGTTTTGGGATATACACCAATATATTGGTAGTTCCAAGATCAATTCCTACTTTACGCATATGCTAGTAATTATCGAGAGTTACTTCAAAAAACTGATCATGTTCAAAAGGCATCTGAATCCGATAAGTATCATTCCCCCATTCAGTCGAAAGTTCAGAAGGAGAAGCAGATTTGATAGTTGTATCAAAATCAAGGTCAAGCGTCAATCGTGCACCCACAAGCCCAATCTGTTTTTGTGCTAATAGTGAATACAAACCTTCATCAATTTTTTGTGCAATTGCATCAGGCAATTGATAGGTGAAGGAAATAGTGCCCGTAGTCATTGGTTCAACTGAAATAAAGGTACCAAACCATTGTTTTTCAAGCTCCACTCCAGCCTGTACACCCTCAGAATTTGGTGCAGTACTTGTTCGTTGATTTTTTGTTGTCTGTACTGTGGCTGAAATAAATGTAGCACCCGTTGGAACATACACACGTGCATATGCTAAATAGCGAGAGGTTCTCCAATCAAAGGCGTGTGTATGCACATACTCCATGGTAGCAGTAGCCTCGTATGCTATTTTTCCACCACCACGGGGACTCGGATGGATCGTGTAAGATAATGTTCGAGTAATTGCATGGTCAGTCTTCAAGGCTCCCAAATTCGCATCAACCCACATCAGATAATCACCTGTAGCCGGCAACACCGCACCATCAGCAGCATGCGCACGTAATGTCTCCTGAATTGAAGGATCGACCGCATACGCAATGAGGTGTTTTTCGTGCAACAATTTTTCTGCAAGAGCTCGATATTCAAACGGATGTCGAAGCACGTCATGTTTCAAAGCATCAATAATTGCATGCATAAAAGGCTCGACAATATCTTTGCGATCACTTCGAGCAATCCCTCGATCAACATACTTATATTCCACTTCGTGTTCAAGCTCTGCAATAACATTTTCCGGAGTAAAGACAATTCCATTCACGGTAAGTTGCCCTGTCTTTTTCATCAATTCTTCGAGTACTGTTGCGGTGACTCCAATCACAGCATCAATATCTTCAAAAGCAACACCATTCTCACGAGCATAGAGTGCAAGCGCTTGCTTTGAACTCTGAGTAAAGTCAGGAGACCAATTACTATCTCTGAAGTACCACCCAGACACCTTCAAATATTCTCTCAATGGATCGGGAGGAGTCGGCACATTCTCACGAGAAGACATATTATCGAGAATCTCACTTCCTTCGACTTTCAACACTTCGATATTTCCTCTGTCCAATCGAACCGTCGCATACACACCAATGAATCCTCCGCCCGGACGAAGTTCAGTATTATTCAAAAATAATACCAGATACGTCTTCGGCTCATCAAAACCAAGTGCCTGTGGCACAAGTTCAAAAATATCGGTCTGGCCAGGTGCCGCCCGTTTTACAATTTGTTCCTGCAAAAAAGGAAGGGTGAATAATTTTTCAATCCCAATATGTCGAACAGCAAAATAGGTGATGCCTGCTAATGCAACCACACACACGAAAATAACTAGAAGAATATACCCTAATTTTTTCCGCCACGATTTTGGTTCACGAATAGATGTAGACATATCAACTCATTAACGTTTTTTCTGAGAAATATTAAACCCTAAATATTTGCCAAACATAAGATGTGTCACCGCGTCGATTCCAGGGGCTGCTGCTACAAACAACATAGAAATAGGAAGCAGTACCCACTGCAAAATCATAATCACATATCGATACCGTGGATGTGATTGTGGTCGCGGAGGTAATAACGGAAGACTTAGCATTGCAGAAAGAATGAGACCTGCCATCGCAGCGGTCATCAAAATTTCAAGCAAATGCGGTGCATTGAAATACAGCGCGCTCTGTCTGATACTTGGAGACGCAATCCACAGAGGAAATCTCCCAAGAATCGTAATAATAAGTGCTGCGAGACACCACGACCATTTGCCCTCCCATTCGATAAACAACCACTTAAACTTAGTATACCATGGTATACGTTTTCCTTTTTTTCTAAATTCCCACAATAGATATGGTACATGTTCAACACCCCACGCCCACCGCCTCTGCTGTCGATACAAATTTCGGATACTCTGCCACCACGAAGCGTCCCTGACCGTATCCATTGAAACAGGAATATACAATGGAGTGACCTCATATCCACCATCATATGCAAGTAAACATTGATAAAAAATACGGGAATCTTCACTTACAATGCGCTTATCATGAAATCCAGCATCTACCAATGCTTTGAAACTCATAGAATGTGAAGAAAAAGTAACCAATGAATCCTGCCGAGCGAGTGACATCATCATCCAAAAAGTGGTGCCGAACGCCATGATACGCAAAACCGAAGGTGACTCCCACATATTATTATTATATAGGGCAATCGGCTGATAAGAACTCCTCGTGGGATTAGGATGAGTGGCATAGACATACGTAAGGTACGCAAAATAATTAGAATGACATACCGTATCAATATCAAACACAGTAATAATTACTTCTTCATATTTCCACCCCCGCTGATCGATATACTTCTTCATCTCCCCTTCAGCAAAATGGAGATTCGATCCTTTTCCAGGAATTTCATCAGGTAAATCCGACGGATGTAGTGTAAATACGATATGATCAAAAGCATTTGGAAAACGAATTTTAATTTTCTCAAAAATATGTTTACAATGTTCAGCCTGTCGTTCCTCTCCTGCGATGACAAGGGTAAACAATGACGGATTGTACACAGAGGATGCGACACTCTGTACAGCGCTTTCCACCACATCCCACGTCTCATTAAAAACAGTCAAAAAAACAACATGTCGTAATCGAGTTGCCGCAGGAATATCATGTGCGAGCGCATCCTTCCAATCAATACGCTGCACTTTACGATATCTAATCCACGATACAACGAGATAAAAAGAAAAATTAAACACTTTGAGTACCCAATAAATATCAAAAATAATAATAAAATATATCATCGCTAATGGATGAATAAACGATAAAAAAATTGCAAGAAACAAAGTTCCCCATACTGAAATACCGGGTAGCATTTCATATAAACGATAACGCTGATAAGGAGAAAGCATACGGTGCGTCTATGAGTGATGAGAAGTTCCAATCGTAGGCTCACTGCTATACATTGGCACAATATAGTGGTGAGATGATGGAGTAGAAAATAATGCATCAATAGTCTCAACTGTCGGTTCATGAGCACGATCTACAGCAACCACCGGTACATGCAAGGCATACGAAAATGTATTTCCAATCACGCTAGCAATTCGAGTGCTTGAAAACCCCCCTTGACCTACCAACACCACCACACCAGTGATGTGAGCGAGTGTATACTGATCCTCCTCCAATGCATCAGCAATTACACGTAGCAATTCCCTATTTCTTGCCCGAACTATCCGTTCATGCATCGCATTGTCAGAAAAGAAGACCAGTCGGATGACATCAGGAGATGATGGGTCAATAAACAGACGCATAGAATCAAATGTTCAAAAACAAATAGTGCACAATTAATTTTGTGTTATGTGGTCAACTACCTTCACATGCTCGGCTTCAAAAATAGAGAACAAAAATTTATCCATTACATATCGTCGATCAATAAACTCATCTTCAGTCATAATCGTATACCGGATATCAAATCCTAATTCACGCTGATAATGCTCTATTAATTTAGTCAATGCTCGGAGTTTCACCGAACCAATAACCAGTACATCTGTCTCTACTTTTGAGTCATGCGTAAAAACCCCAGTTAGGATAAGCAACTTAATATCACCAATCTTGGTACTCAGATCAGCAATAAATTGTTTTTGTTCAATCACCGTCTCTTTAATCAGCAGTGCTTGTAATTCTGAATACAATAATGATTCAGGGTTTAGTTGATAATATTTACGTAGAGTTGCTCCTGCTTTTTCAGCGTCAGTAGGCTTAGTGTCTGTTTTTTCATTAATAATGCCAAGATGCAATAAAAGCTCTAATTCCCTTCGAACTGCATTGATTTGTACACCAACTTCTCGAGAAAGTTCACGAACAAAAAAAGGTCGATCAGGCCTTCGGTATAATAACTTGAGGATTTTGACCCGAGTCTTTGAGCCAAATAAGTGTTCGAGCATAGAATTAAAAACTATGTAAACTGAGCAAAATAAACAGACATGTTGTTGCGAAATTGACTATCTGTAGTATACTATGTAGGTACTCAAGTGTCAAAAGTTATGGCTATAAAAAGTGACGTATACGAATTTTTTGTTGAAGGAAAGAATAGTCAGCTATCCCACGTACTTCTCCATATTGCCTCCCCAGGAAAACCAGATGGAGAAAATCAGGGATATTTTTTTGTACTCGCAGAAATCGATCACCCCGAAGGAGAAATACTTGGAATAATTGAAGAGTTAATAACTGATGGAGAGACGCTCTACTATAGTGAATATGATGGAGAGACAAAACATGCTGAAAATCCAGATGTAAAGCATTTTGAATCAGTAATAGAAAAACTCAATCGTCGAGCAAAAATACTTCTGGAAGATGAGCATAGAAAAATACACATTGCAGTGGGAGTGATTGTGCGGGACAAACTCTCATTTGCATATCGCGGGGACATTCTTGCATTACTTGCGTATAACACTCCCGAAGGACCCACCTTTACCCGAATTGTAGACGAACCTGCATACCCTGAGCACATCTTCTTTTCTTCAGTTATCGAAGGAAACTACACTACCGAAGAAGCGGTATATATTTCAACACCCCATATTATTAAATATTTTTCATGCGACCGCATCGCTAAAATGATTGTAGATAAACCAGCAAAACAGTCCGCACACCAAATCCAAAAGACACTTGAAGGCATCTCATCTGAATACTCGTTCGGAGGAATCGTACTTACCGCAAGCGAGGTAGTCGAACAAACACGCATTGAAAAACCTGCCTATCGCCCGGTAATTGGATCCGAAGAATCGATGGATAAACTATTGGACACCACACGATCGACTGAAGAAACATTATCGCCAAAAGTCTTTGCACACCTTGCAAAATCCCTGTCAGGTAGCATAAAACGTACACCAGATGACATAGAAGATACGCCTGCTCGATCGGCGACAATTAGGGAAACAAAACAAGGGCGCTATAAAAAAATAAGACGGGACGATCAGGCTACCGACAGTCGCGCAAACACAATACTAGTAATGCTCGGAAAATCACTGGTGTGGATCGCACGCGCATTGTTTTATGTATCAAAGACAATCATATTCGCACTTGGAAAATTCATCGCCATAGTATGGTCTCTGATTAGTAATTACAATGGCAGCAGAAAAATACTAATTGAAGGATACACCGAATGGATCAAAAAAACACTCAACAGAATTACTAGTCTTGGCATGTTTGGAAAAATAATGCTCCTAATACTCATCATGGGAATTGCTATACTGACAGGTAGCATTATGTATATGAAAGCAAAGCAAAAAGAAGCACGTGCAGAAGAAATGTACCAAATAGAAATTACACATGTTGACGAGAAGCAAAAAGAAGCTGAATCATACCTCCTATATGGAGAAAATACCAAAGCACTTGATTCACTCCGCCAGGCTGAAAATCTGCTCAATTCACTCGCTCATGAAACACCCGAAAAACAAGCTCATGCAGATCAGATTAAAGCAGACCTTGCAGCACTCCTAGTCAAAGTACAAAAAATTACCACAGTTACACCAGAGGTACTTGCGCGTATTGGCACAGTACATCCGAACGCACAGCCAGACTCACTCACCCTACTGAACGATACCATAATCGCCACAGGAAAGACGGACAGTTCGCTATATTTTATTTCAACACTCACAGGAACCATGGAGACAAAAACAGCGGAAACAACCGGCCATCTTTCACACGGCTATGCAGCAAAAGATGGTTCACAAGTCGTATTTATTTCAGGTGAAAACACAATCGTCGCATATGATACAGCCTCAGGCAATATTACATCAAAAACAATTGGGTTCCCCAATCAATCAGTAATTCTTGCTGACATCGCATTATACAATGGACGTCTCTATGCGCTTGACTCAGGAAATGGGACACTCTATCGACACAACCCAACACAAATTGGATATGACAATGGTACGACATGGATTACAAAAAATGTGCAATCAGATTTACTTAAAGAAAGCAATGGTTTTGGAATTGATGGTGATCTCTTTGTCATAACAACAAAAGGAAATATACTCAAGCTAACAGCAGGAGAACAACAACCATTTCAGATTTCAGGACTTGACCCAGCTCTTGAATCCCCAGCTACTATAGAAACAAACAGTGAATTCGCTAATCTCTACATCCTTGAACCATCTCGAAAACGCGTCGTGATACTTGATAAAGAAGGTAATTTCAAAAAACAAATAACCTCAGACATGTGGAGTAATCCTACCGGTCTAGCAATACGCGCAGACGAAAAAGAAGGTTATATATTGGATGGAACAACGGTATATAAATTCAAATTATAAATTAGTCAAAACAGCAATACACCAAACAGAACCTAATCGATGCTCATGGCACTTGAACCACATAGATTACCTGATGTAGACGGCTTATCTGGTTAATACAAAAATCCCCCGAAAGGGGGATTTTTGTATGTAGAAATATTACTTCAATGTAACTTTTCCACCTGCTTCTTCAATTTTCTTTTTCATTTCTTCAGCTTCTGCTTTTGCAACTTTCTCTTTGATAACTTTTGGAGCTCCATCAACGAGTCCTTTTGCTTCAGCAAGTCCGAGACCGGTAATTTCTTTTACTACTTTGATTACAGCGATCTTGTTTCCACCTGCATCAGTAAGCTCGACATTGAAGTCGGTCTTTTCTTCTGCAGCTGCTGCTCCACCTGCTGCTGGGGCAGCCATCATCATTGCTGGAGCTGATGCTGATACTCCAAATTTCTCTTCAAGAACTTTTACAAGTTCAGCGAGATCGAGTACTGACATTTTTTCAACCTCTGCTACGAGAGACTGGAATTTTGCTGGTACTTCTACAACTTTTTTTTCTTCTGACATATAGTAAGTAAGTTAATAACTAGTGTTTAAGCTTTTGTATCTTTGATTGCACTAAGAACAGTAACCAATCCCCGGAGATTTCCTGCAAGTACATTCACGAATCCAGATATTGGAGCGTTGAGTGTACCTACCAACTGACCGAGAAGTTGCTGTTTACTTGGAAGTTTCGAAAGTTCAGTGACCTTTGCCCCATCAATAAATGCACCTTCGAGAATACCTCCAAAAAGCTTTACAGCTTCGTGTGTTTTCGCAAATTGCGCAAGAATCTGAGCAGGAGCAACCTCATCCTGAATTCCAAATACTACAGATACAGCACCTTCAAAACTTTTTGGATTTGCGTCAATTCCGGCATCTTTGAGAGCTTTTGCTACCAACGTTTTTTTAGCAGCAAGATACTCTACACCTTCTTTTCTGCATAATCGTCGAAGTTCTTCTGATTCTGAAACCTTGAGTCCTTGAAAATTTGCAAAGACAACAGACTTTGACTGTTTCAGTGTATCAACTAGGACCTGCATTGCCTCTTCTTTTTGTGCTCTAGTTTTTGGCATAGATAAATAAAAAATGTGGTTTTGTGAACCACAGACGTACACGGTAATTCGACCTTTGCCTTCCGATTTGGAAGACTGGTTTACCTCGGTAGCGTATTTAATCTCGATATTTCTCGAGAAGCTACTGTCTATGGTGAGACCACAATATCATACGTATAAAAAAATGTCAAGTAGTGACTTTCCGGTCTTTCAATTTCAAAAAAGGAGCCTCAATCAGATAATAACTGAGGGTAGAGACAACAAGAACAGTGCCAATATTCAGTAGGAATTTCATACCATTTGATATCGGTAACACATCCACATAAGAAATGATAATACTATGCCAGATATAGATACTAAAACTAATCTGCGCGATAAATAACACAGGTTTGGCGCTGCACACACGTGAGAAAAAAGAACGCTCATTTACCAAAAACGAAAGCATTGCACCGGCAGTGAGAAAACCCAAAAAGACCGGGGCACCAATATATGAAATGGTCGGATAAAATTCAAGATCATACAGTCGCACAAAAAGCGTAAAGGCAATCACATAGAGTACTTGCACATACGGTTTCCCCATATAGGTGACCCACTTATTCCGATGAATATAGAAATAAGCGCCAAGCATTCCCCATGCAAAAAAATCAAAATTTGCAGGGGTAAAACGTAAAAACTGCATCGTAGGATCTTCAATAACAAATACAAGAATCGAACGATACGCGACACCGAGAAGAATAACCAAGAAAAAGAGATATATCTTTTTAATTTTATAAAAAATATAATAAAAAATTGGCAAAAGTATATAAAAATGCATTTCAACCACCAATGACCAATATACAGGATTAATAGTAAGTTTTGGCGCGCCATCAGGACGTATATCGCGAATAAAAAGAATATTATTGATAATTGTACGGATTCCCCCATCCGCAAACAATATATCATGCCGAAGAACAAAAACAATAAAAAATAAAGAAAAATAATACAATGGTAAAATACGAAATAATCTCTTTTTTACGTACGTCCATAATCTCGATGTCGTGAGTGGTTCATCTTTTTTATACAACTGATAAAAAAGTAAAAATCCACTGAGTACAAAAAATACACTAACTCCGACCGTACCTCCAAAATATATGAATCTATGTAATGAAAAAATACTATCTGTGGTAAAACTCAACAAATACCCGGCGTGGAACAAAAAAACCGCAATCGTTGCAGCTGCTCGCACTGAATCAAATGTCTTAATTCTATTCTGTTCTACAGGTACAGAAACTTCCATAGGTATCTTAATTCTAGCATAGGCAATACTCTTTGCAAATAAAAGCACCACTCGGGTATGAGCAGTGCTTGTATCGTAGAGTCGCCAGGCCGGGCTCTCGAACGCTTGAATGGGTCGAGAGGCTGATTCGGACGATCAATGGCAATTAGTGTATCAGAAGTCCTGGTTCTGTTCAAGAGACTGCGTAATTTGCTGAACTTCG
>JBPOJQ010000006.1:0-102019 GCA_052033375.1 Candidatus Magasanikiibacteriota bacterium | reverse complement strand
TTTTACTGATGTTCTCTGAGGAAAAATCGGTGATTGTTTGTTTTTTCCAGCTTAAGTAGTTTGACATAGAATAGAACACGGATGACACGGATTTAACGGATTGGGACGGATTATATTTATTATTGATTTTGTTATATTTACCCAATCAATATACTATTTATTTTTTTGAGTGTGAAATCTTTTTTCCATCCATTGGTAGATTCCAATACATGCGCCCGTGCTTAGTATTGTAAAGAATGCCACTACTATATTGAATTCTGAGAAAAAAGCGGCAACAATCCCTCCAATCATGAGAATATAGCTCCATGTTTTCATCTGCATTGCGGCAAAAAACATATTTGCGGCAGGGTCGGAGAGATGCCAGTATCGATCAACGATGAATATACTGAGTCCAAATATGAATACCCACATAGGCACGAGCATCGCACCGAGTGTTTCTTCGGGTATCGATGAACCGAATACTGCAAATGCGATGATTGCCCATACAAATGAAATGCCGAATGCGATTGCGCCTGCATAGAGCGCCTTTAGTCTAAACCAGATTAACATATGGTATACTTATATTACTTAATTTTTTAATTGCGTAATCTATGGAAGAAAAACCAGTCGCACCTTCGAGTAAAACTCGTTTGGTATTCAGTATCGTAGTACTTGCGGTCGGTCTTATCATGCTCGGTACTATGGAAGCAAAGCAGTGGGCATGGGTCGTGACTGTGGTCGGCGCTTTGTCGATCGTGTACAACATGGTCATGATGAAGAAAGGAAAATAGTTTTTTTGTATCTGTATAAAAGAATACGTACATACTGTACGTATTCTTTTAATATAATGCAATCCACAATCCCAGGAGCACTGCGCCCGCATGCATGATCCAGAATCGCATCACTGTCTTTTCTTCACTCCACCCGCGGAGTTCAAAGTGGTGGTGAATTGGCGCCATAGAGAAGATGCGACGGCCTAGAGTATAGCGACCAATAATCTGGATAATGACGCTGAGAAGCTCGACGAAGAAGATGAAACCGAATAGTGGAAGGAGTAGCATGTGATTGATAACAATCGTGTTGATTGCGAGAAGTGCGCCCAGTCCGAGTGATCCCACATCTCCCATCTGGAAACGAGCCGGCTTGATATTAAAATAGGTGTACGCAATTAATGCCCCTGAGACCATGGTATTGAGTATGGCAATTTCCTGGTATCCTTCGAGCCAGCTCAATATGGCGAGATTGGAAAAAGTTACGAGCAGTGATCCGCCGGCAAGCCCATCCATTCCATCCGCCACATTTACTGCATTTGCTGTAAACACGACAAAGAAAATGATCAAGGGGATAATCCACCAGCCAATATTCACAAATCCATCAAACGGAATGTGTATTTCTCTCCAGCTTTCTCCTAGTTTAAAATATACCCACCATGCTGTAATTCCTCCTGCGAGAAATTGTAGTAATAATTTTTCATGTACATGAATTCCACGACCTGGATGACGAGATAGCCATACCGAGGTACGTTTGAAAAGTGACCAGGGGAGCGTAATGATGTACCACAGACGCATTTTCCAATCATGGTGTACACGAATGAGGCGGAATACTTGACTTAGCTTTCTACTTCGTCTTTTTTGTCCATAGATATTCATCACATCATCGATACCGCCGAGTAGGGCAGAGAGCAACATAACGCCGATGGGCACCCAGGTATATTTTCGTTCCCAATTGAAAATTATTGTAAGCACCGCAACGGTGAGTATCACTAAGAGTCCTCCCATCACTGGCACTCCTGCTTTGTTTTTTCGTGCCCCCATCGCGAGTGTTGCATCGTATTCTGGTCGGCGGGTAAGATTGTATTTATAGAGTATTTTGGTGAGTAGTGGAGTCCATCCGAATGCAGTGATGCAGGCGATGAGTCCGTAGCCGATCATGTCTCTGAGGAGGGTGAGAGAAAATTCAGGAATTACCATAGGTACAAATTCATAGTCAATGGCGTGAAGGCCAATAGATTGATACAAAAAGAATGGCTACATTAAGCCATTCCAGTGTACCTCAAAACGATCAAAAGTTCAAGTTGCTCCTATGTACACATATGTTTGATACACAAGAGCATACAGTCTCTGAATCCTTGCAGACTTTCTTCATTTATTTTGTTTCCCGTAATACCACGCTTTTTTAGATACTGAATTATGCTCTCATCAGTCATTGTCTTGTTTTTTATTTTTTCACGCCATTCTTCGCGTGAGAAATCTTCGATAGTTATTCGTATCAATTTTTTGATTATTTCAATAGAATAGTTTTTTTCACCTATTTGCAGTTCCTGCACTCCTCCTTTTTCGAGTAAATGTATATGTGTAATTAAATCTTGGAAATTATTTGTATCAAAAATTATAGGCAGATCAGTGAGTGCCATTTCAATTTCTTTTTTCTGTTTTTCTTTTTTTTCCTGCCAGTCTATGGCTGAACCACCCCAGACAGGGCCTCGTTCTGGTGATGACATATTTATCAATTGTATATTCGTCGTATACTCACTTCTTGAGCGCTTTGCATATATATCCATGTTTCATTTTTTTCATCAGTCTTTCCATTCTCAATCCATTGTTGTTCAAGAATGGCTCCATCTGGCTTCGTGACGTCAATCGTTCCTCGTCGAATACCTTTGGCATATTTTCCTTCGCTCTTCCAGGTGTATGAATGCACATATTCTAGAGATTGTGGTTTTTCTGATGTATCCGTGGTAACTGACGTAACGACGATTATATGATTATAGTCATGTCTGATTCCACCACCTAGGGCGATAATTACATCGCCTGGCTTTATTTCATCTAATGGTATTTCTTTTGAATTTTCACTAAATACGATTACTCCCGTGTTTTCTACAATTCTAAATTTTGCGATGATTCTTCGAAGTAATCCTTTTGATTTGAATGATAGTATTTGTGTGAGTTTTTTATTTTGTGTTGATTGTAATTCTGTGTCTAGAATGTAGTAGGCGAATGCGGCACAATCGATACCGAGATGATGTTCGGTGAGGAATTTTACAAGATCACTTTCGTGTAATTCATCCAATTCAAATTTATCTCGAAGTGAGATAATTCGAGCCTCATCTGCAATTTCTTCGGGTGTCCCTTTGCCTACCAATACTCGCAGTGCGCCACGAAGATTCGAGGTGCGATTATTAAAATAGGGGCAGTTGATGGTTTTGTTGCCAATTTTTAGGTGTTCGTATGAGTCAATTACTGCAAGAGCTTGCGGGGAGAGGGTTTTTGAAGGCATAGTTTTCTCGTTGTCTGGTTTTCTGGTTATCTAGTTCAAAATAGATTTAATTTTTTTTCCGATTTCGGTAAACTCATTATCTATTTCAATGATACTTGTCTCTGATTGTATGCGTAATAGATCACTATTGTGTTCAGTATTTTCGTAGCTAATCACCCGGAGATTGTTTTTTTTCAATTCGTCAATAGTATTTTCTAATTTTTTTGCTGATGCAATTTTTGTGGTTACTCGCTGAATAATTTGTGCTCCGTCAGAAATTTTTATGAGGGTTACATTGTTCAATGTTTCGCCACGTAATGCTTTTATGTGCGCTTCAAGAATAGTGACTGTGTCGTCGTCTTTTTTTATTTTAACCTGCAATTCACTTTCGTACGAAGCGCTTGCTGGCTGGCGTGCGTTGATTTCTATCAGGTACCATCTGTTTTCGTCGGTACTCCAGATTGCATCAATGCCGAATAATCCGACCCAGCCCAGATCACGTAGTGTATCTGCGACTTCCCGTGCCATCAGATCGTAGGATGTGCGGGCCGATTCATGTAATATCCGATAGGGAGCTCCCCAGTCATTTCCAATAGTCGCAAATGCACTATCAGTGAATGGTTTTATTCCCGTGATTTGATAACTGATGTTTCCGGTAAGTGTAATGTCTCGCGCAACCACAATATTACTCGTACACACTGGTCCTTCAATACGTGGTGCAATTCGTGACTCACGTTTTGGAAATTGATTTTTCAGTTCATTCAGTTTTTCCACTGCATCGATAATGATTGTCCCGCTTCCTGTGTGTGAGTGATTAAATTGAAGTACGAAGGGCACACCAAACCACTGAATTTCTTCAATTCTTTTTTTCTCATATCGTGGCATGAGTTCTCGTAGTTTTTCAAGTGTTGTGAGCTGGGTAATTTTTTCTTCGATTGAAGAAGCTAATTTTGATGGAGGGTTGAGCAAATGATATTTTTTTTCTGCGCACCATCTTTCAATGAGTGAGGTATTTTTGAATACCAGTATGTGTGGCGTGTCATATGCATCGAGTATCGCGGATGTTTCTTGGTGTGCGAGCAATTCGTGGGTGTCGAGTGGACGCTGGTGGGCGATGAGCGCTATTCGGTCGGGAAATTCTTTTTTTACTGACTTGGCAAAGGGTGAATCATTTGAGATAATGAATATAGATGGGATAGAGAGGCACCCCACTGCTCGTTCGATGTCTCGTGTGATGTATATGATTGTATTGTTGGTTTCTTTGTTCATATTTGTGAGCCTCACTATACTCTTTTTTTCTTCTAATTGCAATCTATGGATGGACTTTTGCCCAAATTGAAACAGTACGGAAAAGTAAAATTGAGTGAACCTCTTTCGAAGCATACATCTTTTAAAATTGGTGGTTTGGCTCGCTTTTTTGTATCACCTGAGACTCTCGAGGAGCATGTGGAGCTTATGAAGTATCTTGATGGTATTGGTGTGCCGTATATGATTCTTGGTGGGGGGAGCAATATGCTTGCGAGCGATCATGGTTTTGATGGTGTGGTGATTCATCCTGGGTATCAGAGAGTCGTATGTGACGGATCACGAATAACTGCTGATGCAGGTGCACTCACGGTGTCAGTCGCCCGACTTTCTATGAAAGAACAATTGACTGGGTTTGAGTGGGGAGTAGGTATACCGGGCACTATTGGTGGCGCTATTCGTGGGAATGCAGGTGCTATGGGCGTCGAGATGAAGGATTCTGTCGTTCGTGTACGTGCGTATCGGGATGGAGAAGTGATTGAACTTACGAATGAACAATGTGAATTTGGATATCGATCGAGTATATTCAAGCGTGTAGGTGGTGTCGTATTACAAGCTGTCCTCGAGCTTGAGCGAACGCAGAATACTGAGCTTATCAAACATGCGCTTGAGTATCTCAATTATCGCAATGCAACACAGCCACAAGGACACGCATCGACTGGATGTATTTTCCAAAACCCAGATGTCGGTAAATATCGGCCACAACTTATTGCTCACTTTGATAAGTATAGTGAGCATGTTCAGAAGTTTTTGGGTGTGGGAAAAATATCTGCAGGATGGCTCATAGAGCAGGCAGGACTCAAGGGCGAGCGAGAGGGGCAGGCATTGATTTCTGAACAACATGGTAATTTTATTGTAAATCTGGGAGGTGCGACAGCAACAGATGTACAAAAATTAATTGATAGAATCAAGGAAACAGTCTATACTAAATTTGGGATCATGCTTGAAGAGGAGATCCACACATTTTAGTCTGTGTACTGTATAGGAGAGTTAATTTATCTATTCTTAATCCGGATTATATGAATATCAGCATTCATGCAAACAGTACCGAGCTTACCGACGCACTTCGTGAATATGCCGAGAAAAAGATGGAGGGATTGGTAAAATATTTTGATCGAATCACTCGTGTTGTTATTGATATCGGACTTACGACGACCCATCATCAAAAAGGTAAAATATTTTATGCGGAAGCAAATGTACATCTCCCTCAAGGCAAAATGATTCGGGTGAGAAAAGAAGCAGAGGATTTGTATAAAGCGATTGATAAAGTGAAGGATCATTTGAAACTCGAGCTGGATGAAGTGAAAAATAAGATGCGTTCAAAAGATCGCGACGTATTGCGAAGTGTAAAGGGGTATCAGGAATAATCGGATATGTTATTTTGACTTGTATTTTGTATTGATGATAGTATAGTCAGTATATTTAAGTATGTTTAATTTATCATATATGTCACATGGTCGGAATTTATCTCTTGCGGTTGCGGCATTACTCATCATCGTCGGTGCGGGATGTAGTGGACAGACCACTCCTACGTCTTCAGATTCAAATTCTGCACAACTTTCGACTGTGTTTCTTTCAGAACCTGGCAATTTTTCTGTTGATTTTGGAGGTGAGCCTGTATACACTCCAGATTCTGGCTCGACTGATGAAGGTACTTCTTTTCCAACGCATTTATACCAGTATGAGCTTCCATATGGGAGTTTATATCAAGCGTTCTATACCGAATACCCTGAAAGTTTTGATGTTTCAGTCCCTGAAAACACACTTACTGCAAGTGTAGAATCAGCACGAAATTCTCTTGGTGGGCAAATTGTTTCTTCAGAACTTGTGACCTATCAAGGATATCCTGCAATTGAATTTTTGATTTTTGTTCCCGATGGGAATGGGTATTACAAAGGATTGCATGTATTTAATGGGCACAAATTCTACGCACTCTCATATCTCTATGATGCGGGCAATGAGATGCCTTCTGACTCATTTTTCGGATCATTGGTGATTAATTAGTCTGTTTGAGTCCAGAGATAATGGGGTGTGAATGAGCGGTATTTCTCTCCGATATATCCCATAGACAAGAGCGCTAATCGATGATATACTCAGCTAGCTTACGTACTAAGCTAGCTTTTTATATTGTATGTCATTTTTACAGAAATTTTTTCCAGATCAAAACAAAAAGGTTATCAAGAATCTCCAACCGATTGTCGATCGTATCAATAGTCTTGAAATTGAGTTTGAAAAATTATCCCATGATGAATTACGGGGTAAGACAATTGAATTCAAATCTCGGCTCGAAAAGGGGGAGACACTTGATGATATATTGCCCGAAGCTTTTGCTGCAGTGCGTGAAGCGTCAAAGCGAACGCTCGGTATGCGCCATTATGATGTGCAGCTTATTGGAGGTATTACTTTGCATCATGGACGAATTGCTGAAATGCGTACGGGTGAAGGAAAGACACTCACTGCAACACTTGCGGTATATTTGAATGCGCTTTCTGGACGAGGAGTGCATCTAGTGACTGTTAATGACTATTTGGCAAAACGTGATGCTGTCTGGATGGGGCAGGTATATGATTTTTTGGGAATGTCTGTTGGAATTGTGCAGAATCAGCGAGTAAGTTTTGTCTATGATGCAAGCGCAAAAGCTACGGAAGAGGGAAGTGAAGTTGATAAAGAGCGGGATGAAGAAGGTAGTTTTAAAATAGAAAATGAATATTTGCGCCCAGCATCACGTCAAGAAGCATATCGATGCGATATCACCTACGGGACTAACAATGAATTTGGGTTTGATTATCTTCGAGATAACATGGTACAGCGGATTGAGGATATGGTAATGCGTCCAGGAAGCGAGATGAACTATGCAATTGTTGATGAAATCGACTCCATCTTGATTGATGAGGCGCGTACCCCGCTTATTATTTCTGCCCCTGCTGAAGAAGCGACTGATCAGTATTATCGATTTGCTGATTTGGTAAAAATGCTTACGGTAAACGATGATTATAATATTGATGAAAAGTTGCGAAGCGCGACACTGACTGATTCTGGAATCGCAAAATTTGAAAAATGGTTGAATGTCGAGAATATTTATGTCGAGGGAGGTATCCGCGTGGTACACCATATCGAGCAGGCGCTCAAAGCTGAGTTTTTGTTCAAGAAGGATAAAGATTATATTGTTGATGGACAAGAAATTATTATTATTGATGAATTCACGGGACGCAAGATGCCGGGTCGACGATATTCTGAAGGATTGCATCAAGCGATTGAAGCAAAAGAAAAAGTTCCCATTCAGAAAGAGAGCCGAACCCTCGCGACAATTACGTTCCAGAATTTATTCAGAATGTATGACAAGCTGGGTGGAATGACTGGTACAGCAAAGACCGAAGAAGAAGAATTTTTTAAGATTTATGGTCTTGAAGTTACCACAATCCCTACTAATAAGCCGGATAATCGCAAAGATCATCCAGATCGTATTTACAAAAATAATACAGGAAAATACAAGGCGATTGTAGAAAAAGTGAAAGAGGCTCGAGCAAAAGGTCAACCAGTGCTTATTGGTACGATTTCGGTTGAAAAAAATGAAGAATTAAGCGCATATTTGTTTGGTAAGGGAATTGAGCATGAAATTTTGAATGCAAAGAATCATGAGCGTGAAGGAGAGATTATTGCGCAGGCTGGGCGCCCTGGAGCAGTCACACTTGCTACTAATATGGCAGGACGTGGGGTCGATATCAAGCTGGGTGGTGTTCCTGCAGTCGAGGAAGATGTGAAGAAAGTGGTAGAGGCTGGAGGATTGTTTGTCCTCGGAACTGAACGACATGAGTCACGACGTATTGATAATCAGCTTCGCGGACGAAGTGCTCGTCAGGGAGATCCGGGGGAGACTCAGTTTTTTGTGTCTGCAGAAGATGATCTCATGCGCGTATTTGCTGGTGATCGTCTGAAAAGTGTGATGACACGGTTCAATATACCAGACGACATGCCGATCGAGCAGAAGATGATTACTCGAATTCTTGAAAGCGCACAGAAAAAAGTAGAGTCACATCATTTTGATACTCGAAAACATTTGCTCTCGTATGATGATGTATTGAACAAACAGCGTGATGTCATCTATAAAAAACGCCGTGAGATTCTCGATTCAGCAAAACGAGAAATCGATACTGTGCATCTCGTAGATGCGGACCATGAGGGATCTTCACAAGGGGAGACTGCACCACGAACATTACGAGAAATCATTCTGGAAATGGTGGATCAGGAAATTGAAACAGTAGTTTCCATGCACACCAATTCTGATGATGAGACTGTGTGGAATGTGAAAGAGGTTATCGAGAGTATGTCTGCGATGATGCCATTGACAGATAGAGAAAAAACAGACATTGAAACTATCGTCGAGGGAGCAACAAAGGAAAATAGGAATCCGATTGAAGTGCGTAATGCGGTGGTGGAAAAATTAGTTAACAAAGCGCGTGAGGTGTATGATGCATTCGTAGCGTCAATGGAAAAATTACAATCTGAACCGCTTGCTCGTGCACAGATGGTGATTGAAATTGAACGAGGAGTATTGCTCCGTACGATTGATATGATGTGGGTGGATTATTTGATTACAATTGATCATTTGCGCGCAGGAATCGGGCTTCAGGGATATGGACAGAGAGATCCGTTGGTCGAATACAAACAGGAGAGTTTCCATCTGTTTAATCGATTAATTTCTGGAATTCAACGAGAGGTTGCAAACACGATATTCAAAATTCATGCAGGAATTCAAGTCGCTCCATCGGTCATGGCGACAGACAAAATGTCTCTCGCGGGTGCTAAAAAAACGTCTGAATCTGAGGCTGCGGCAAGATCGTCAGGTGCTGGGAAAGTAGCAGAAGGAAAAATTGGACGAAATGATCCGTGTCCGTGTGGTTCTGGCAAAAAGTATAAGAAGTGTCATGGGGCATAATATGGGTCAATCACAAAATGTAAAAATTGTTGTATTCGTACCAGAATCACACGCAGATATCGTTCGCGAAGCGATAGGAAAGACGGGGGCAGGCAAAATTGGGAATTACAGTTTTTGTAGTTTTTCGTCAAAAGGTATTGGTCGTTTCAAACCAGAAGATGGTGCGCATCCTGTAATCGGTGAGATTGGGAAATTAGAATCGGTTCAGGAAGAGAGGATTGAATTCGTATGCGGTCGCAGTGTCGTAACTGATGTTATTGCTTCTATAAAGAAAGTTCATCCTTATGAGGAGGTTGCACTCGACATATATCCGTTGGAAGAATTTTAATTCCTACGAAAAAGTATCATCAGGTGAAAAATAGGTAGACTTCGGTCTACCTTTTTTGTTATAGTAAATATATATGGATTATCGCGCAATCCTTTTTGACTTTGATGGTGTACTTTGTCGAGATCGTTTTTATGTGCACACATTGTTTTTACAGCATAAAGAAATTGTTGATTGGATACAGATAAACATTTTTGGAAATATACAATTGGTAGAGAGATGGATGAGGGGCGAGGTAACTTCAGAAGAGATTAATAGTATAGTTGCAGAAGCTAATGGGATCGATTGTACATTTTTACATGAAATATTCCTCACGAGCGTACAACTCATGCAATTGGACGAGAGTATCAAGAAATTAGTACAGGAATTAAAAGTAGGTGGCAAAAAGATAGGGCTTGTGACAAATAATATGGATGTTTTTTCAGATATCACTGTCAAGAATCATGCGTTGAATGAATTATTTGATGTAATTATAAATTCGAGCGATTATGGAATGTTGAAGAAAGACAATAATGGAGAATTGTTTGATATCGCGCTTGAAAAATTATGTGTAGATATTACAGATAGTTTGGTGGTGGATGATTCTCCTTCGGTTATTAATTTGTATCGAAATAAGGGAGGGGCTGCCTTTTTGTATCAACAGTCTGAAGAACTTAAAAATTTTTTATATACTTAAGTATGGATTCACGTATATCACTAATCCGTCCCTGTGAATGGGAGGAAGTGTTTCTCGAGTGGTATAAGAACGAAGGGGAAAATTCTGATTGGAATGCACTTGCACGAGCGCGCGGTTTTTCTTCGTGGGCTGAATGGAGACTCAAGGGTTACGCTGAGAGATTTCAGTGTAGAGAAGCGAGTTGGGGATTCTATGAAATTACTGAACCAACCACAATAGTTCGTGAGTGGTATGGTGGTCCATTTCGTACGTGGATCGAGCGGTATTATGGTGGAAAAAATACTGCACAGTTTCTTGAACTCGCCCAACATTCAGAGTTGAAACAATTGAAGAAGATTGGGTCGATTATTGAAGAGTATCCAAGAAATTCTGTAGTTTGTGTTATCGAGCTTGCAAATGGTCAGATGCATGTGATTGAGGGTATGCACCGTGTAGTTGCGCTTGCGATACTTGCTGAACAGCAGAAAAATTTTTCAGGAAGTTTGGTATTCGCGATTGGAAAATCGGAATTATCGGAGCTCCCTGCAGTGGGGGAAATAAGTCAGTAGCCTACTGAATTTTTCCTATTATTTTATTTTTTCACTTCGACAATCCACCCTACCTATCCTCTTTCTTCGGCAAGCTCAGGATAGATTCTAAAAGGGGAGGGATTTCTATAATTATACTACTCTAGACCACTGTGTATTTTTTCCAGCAACTTTTGATGCAGGTTCTCGTGAGTAAAATTTCCTGGGATATACACTATAGTCACCTTCGGCAGAGTGAGTTCTTCCATAAATTGATTTTTTAGGTTTTCCGGTGCTGCCACCACTACCGCATGGTATTCTGTTGCACCATATAATTCTCTCGTGATGCGCACAACCGTATCCAGATGTTTTCTGGTTTCTTCGTCCCATATTTCGTTTGTTTTCAGGTTCCCACCTGTTGCGCCACTGGCGCGTGATTGACCCTCTCTGTCGCTAAATTGCGCCTTTTCTTCGACTGCAGTTTCTAATTCTATCATGCGGTTTTCACTTTCTACTCGGTACCATTGTGATTTATGAGAATTCGTGATTAGTAATAGAAAAGGGTGGATGATTTGTTGTCTCATACTATCTATATATTAAGAATAAGTATGCGTATATCTACTGTATCGCACTATGAGTGATCGTGCAAACGTACCATATAATTTTCCTGGATATATGTAGTGCTGTGATATACTATTGAAATAAGTGTTTTGCGTTATTACTATGAAAAAAAGCATACGGTACACAACACTTCTGTGGTTTTTCTTTTTTGTTGCTGTCAGCGTGGTAGTATATGTCGCTAATTTTCGGTTTAATATGTATGGTGATGCGCTGTTTCTTGATCACCGTTCGATTGAACCTGCGCCACGGGCTGAGACTATGTCATTTTGGCATAATTTATATCGTTGGGACGCTGGTTGGTATGCCAATATTGTGCAATATGGGTATACTTCCGAAAATAGCGCTTTTTTCCCATTGTATCCCGTGTGTGTTCGAATATTAATGACTCTGTGGCATGGTAGTGATACTGCATTTTTCAATGCTACATTTCTTATCTCGCTTATCACGGTATGGTATAGTATTTATGCGATTTTTGCTGTATCAAGAGAAGAGACAGGGAGAGAATATGATTTTTTTTCTCCCATATTTTTTTTATTTTTTCCAACTGCTTTTTTCTTGAGCGCACCGTATACCGAGAGTTTGTTTATTGCGCTTATGCTCGGCGCCATTCTCATGATTACACGGAAGAAATATGTGGGTGCAGCTATTTTTTCTTTTCTACTCAGCCTTACCCGATTGACTGGTGTACTGTTTATTTTTTTCCCCCTGTATCTCTTGTTCTTCTCCCACCAAAAAAGGACGCTTCGTCTGCTGATACCAGCAGGAGCCTCATTGATTGGACTTCTTGCTTTCATGGTGTACCAAAAAATTACATTTGGTAGTTTTTTTCTATTTTTACACGCACAGAAAGAATGGGGCCGGACGACGTCACTCAATCCAGTGAGTATTGTGGCTGGTTTGTGGAATGAGTTGAACGTTGCCATAGAGTCGCATGCGTTTGACCCTGCCTTTATGGTATATGCGACAGAAGTTTTGTTTACGTTGTTTGGGATTGGGGCGGTGTTATTTCTTTTCTATCGTGGAAAGAGAGAATATGCATTGCTTTCTGCTACGTTTTTGCTTCTTCCTCTTGTGAGTGGCACACTGTATTCTATGCCCCGACTGATATTACCGATTGTACCTCTGTTTAGTATTTTCTTTGCCGCGCATATGCGAAATGAATGGATACGGCATATGCTGATTGTCGGATGTGTACTTTTGTGGACTTTATTTCTTACGGCGTTTACTCGTCTATACTGGGTTGCGTAACATATGTTTGCATATATATGTTGGGCGGGGTACCATTGATTAATCATAATATCACCAGAAATATGCGAATAGGAATTATTGGAAGCATGCAGTACACGGAGAAGATGCTTGAAGCACGAGATAAGCTCAATGCACTGGGGCATGAGGCATTTGTCACTACACTACATGAAGCTTTTGTAGGGAAAACTGATGAAGAAAAAGAAGAAATAAAAATTCATCAGAAAAATAATATGGACGCAATTCGAGAGTTTTGGAATATGATGCAGGGAGCGGATGCGGTACTTGTTTTAAACCTCGATAAACATGGTATTCCTAATTATATTGGCGGAAACACGTTGATGGAAATTGGATTTGCTCATGTCTTGAATCAAAAGATATTTCTCTATAATCCGATTCCTGAGATTCCTTATTATAAGTCAGAGATTGAGGCTGTAAGACCAGTGATTATTAATGGTGATTTATCACAGATTGTTTAGAATATGTTTAAACGTCTCATAAGTATATTAGCGCTCGGTTCAGCAGTCCTTGTTGCAAGTTTTTTTGCAGCTAATTATTTTTTTTCACAAAGTCGTCCACCAGTAATTTCTTCGGTAGATAATACCCCAATTACAATTTCATCTTCTTCACCTGTTCGGACAGATGAAGAAGATACAGAAGGCGTAGAAACCCAGGCTACATCTACCAGCACTCCTTCGGTTGTAGAATTACCAACAAAAGTTCTACTTGATGTTCCATTTACTCCCCAAGCTCCATTTGGTGATTGGAGCGACCAGCGTCAGCAGGATGGATGTGAGGAAGCATCAGTTATTATGGCGTGGAAATGGGCAAATGGCAGAGATCTCACCAGACAAGAAGCACTTGAGGAGATAACCAGTATGTCTAATTGGGAAGAGCGTCAGTATGGCAGCTACCGTGATACGTCGGCCGAAGATACGTATGGTCGATTACTGAAAGAATTTTATGGCTATACCGGTGGTCGAGTGGAATATGATATTACTCTCGATGATGTGAAGCATGAGCTTGCAGCGGGGAATGTCCTTATCATTCCATTTGATGGGCAAATTCTTGATAATCCGAATTTTTTGAACGGCGGACCTGAGCGACATATGCTCGTTGTAATTGGGTATGATGATACGAAGGATCATATTATTACCAATGATCCGGGTACTCGCCTGGGGCAGGGATTTACCTATTCATATCATAATTTTGAGGCATCCTTTCGAGATTATGAGACCGGGGATCATGAGCCGATAGTCGGTAGACGCACCGCGATGATAGTCGTCCCCCCACTAGGGAGCCCTTAGGTAAATTAAAACATTTTCTGTATATACCATACGGGCCTGATTTGGGGTGTATATCTGAACTTGACTCTATAGACAATGTATCGTAAAATACCGCTCATTCTAATTGATAGTGACCACTAACTTATGAGCCACAGAAACACAGACATTCGATCGAAAATTAAATGGGGAATTGTTGGAATATTCGCGCTTTTGATTGTATCGGGTACTTTTGTATACCCGCAACCTGCAAATAAGCTTATCCGATGGCTGAATTCCTCTGGATTAGGTATCCCTGAGGTGTCTGAAAAACCATTCCAATTAGGTCTTGATCTTCAGGGTGGAGCGCATTTGGTATACGAAGCAGACATGAGTTCGATTGGTGAAACAGAACGAGCAGGAGCACTTGAAGGTGTGCGCGATGTTATTGAACGTCGAGTTAGTGGAATCGGAGTATCAGAACCTCAAGTGCAAACAAGTAAAGTTGGTGACTCATATCGTCTCACAGTGGATTTACCGGGAATGCAAGATATCACTGAAGCTACTAATTTGATTGGCCAGACTCCTATTTTGGAATTCAAAGAACAAAATACTGAACCTGCTCGAGAATTGACTGCTGAAGAAGAACAAGCAATGCGCGCATATAATGTTGATGCAAAAAAACGAGCTGAGAAAATTCTTAGTCGCGTAAAGAAAGGTGAAAAAATCGAAGATGTTGCGCGTGAATTATCAGAAGATGAACAGAGTAAGGTGAACGGGGGTTATCTTTCATACGTGAGCGCGACTAACATATATCCTGAAATTTATTCATGGGCTGCAAGCTCGACTGAAGGAATGGTTTCAGCAAAATTGGTTGAGACAGCGGATGGATACAATATTTTGAAACGTGGACGTGAGCAAGATGGGGGAAAAGAAGTGCTTGCAAGTCATATTTTGATTTGTTATCTCGGTGCCACTAATTGTAATGCGCCTCAGTATACCAAAGAAGAAGCTCGAGCAAAGGCTGAGGAGATCTATGCGCAGGCTACGGGTGATAATTTTGCTGAGCTTGCAACAGCGAATTCGACTGATCCGACGGTATCGTCGAATCAGGGGAATTTGGGATGGGTACCTGCAGGTCTTACTGTTCCTGAATTTGAAACCGCACTTTTCAGTGCACAGAACGGGCAAATTATCGGACCTGTCGAGACGCAATTTGGTTTTCATATTATTTTCAGGCAAGATGAACGTATTGCAAAAGAATATGAAGTATGGAGAATCTTGATTGAAACTCAGGCAAAAGAAGATATTGTCCCCCCGGTCGATCAATGGAAAGAGACTGGCTTATCAGGAAAACAGCTTGCACGGTCTGAAGTTGTTACTGATCAGCAGACAGGTGCTGTACAAGTAGCTTTGAATTTTAATGATGAGGGTACCAAATTATTTTCTGAAATTACAGAACGAAATTTGGGAAAGACAGTTGCTATTTTCCTCGATGGCGAGATTATCAGTGCGCCGACTGTCCAGACAGTTATCAGAGATGGACGGGCGGTAATTACTGGTAGTGGTAATGTACAGGAGGCTCGCACGTTGACACAGCGTCTCAATGCTGGAGCATTACCTGTTCCCGTGGAATTAGCAAGTCAGCAGACGGTAGGTGCTTCTCTCGGACAGGAATCAGTCACTATGAGTGTGAAGGCTGGTGTGATTGGTGTGTTGGTGATCATGCTCTTCATGTTCTTCTATTATCGATTGCCTGGATTTTTATCAGTTATCTCTCTTTCGCTCTATATCGTACTTACACTTGCAATATTCAAGTTTATTGGAGTTACGCTTACGCTTGCGGGAATTGCAGGATTTATTCTTTCTGTTGGAATGGCGGTGGATGCGAATGTCCTTATCTTTGAACGTATGAAGGAAGAATTGCAGCGTGGAAAAAGTCTCAAAGTTGCGGTTGAAGAGGGATTCAAACGGGCATGGACTTCGATTCGAGATGGAAATGTATCGACACTTATCACCTGCGCATTATTGATTTGGTTGGGCACGAGCTTTGTCAAAGGATTTGCGGTTACTTTGATTATAGGTATTTTGGTGAGTATGTTTAGTGCGATTACTGTTACTCGTGTATTGCTCAGATTCGTCGTGCCATGGTTCAAAAAACGCGATGGCGGAAAATTATTCCTTGGCGGAGGTCACTCGCCTGAACAATCATAATCATATGAATATTGCATTTGTAGCAAAACGAAATTATTTTTTCCTGATCTCATTGTTTTTTGTGGTGGTGAGTGTAGTGAGTTTGGTTATGTATGGATTGAAGCCAGGAATTGATTTTACTGGAGGATCAGCAATTGAGCTTGGTTTTACACACACACGACCTTCACTCGAAGACATGCAGTCAATATTGCCTCAAGAGACCTATGGAGCGTCTGTCGTGCAGCCAGTCGGGGAAGATGGATATTTGCTTCGTCTCCGTTTTGTCACTGAGACAGAGCATCAGAAAATTCTTAGCGATGCACGTACAAAATTTGAGACAGGGGCGACTTCTTCTACTCCAGAAAATCGTGTATTAGAAAAAAGCGTGGAGACGGTAGGTGCTACTATCAGCGAGTCACTAAAAGAGCGTTCAATCCAGGCGGTACTATTCGTGGTCTTCACGATTGGTCTCTATATTGCGTATACTTTCAGAAAAGTTTCACGTCCGGTTGCTTCATGGAAATATGGTGCCGCAGCTATTGTTGCACTGTTTCATGATATTATCATTACACTTGGAGTATTTGCATTGCTCGGGCATTTCTATGGTGTGGAAGTAGGTATTCCGTTTGTCGTCGCACTTCTTACTATTCTTGGATATTCTATCAATGACACTATTGTCGTCTTTGATCGAATTCGTGAAAATTTGACTCGTTATGGCACGAGTGATTTCATTGGATTGGTGAATCGTGCGTTTAATGAAACATTTGTGCGTTCGATTAATACTTCGGTCACCGTTCTCATCGTACTCACTTCATTATTTTTCTTTGGAGGAGAATCTATCAGATATTTTGTTCTTGCGTTGATTGTTGGTATTTTCTTTGGTACGTATTCTTCAATATTTATTGCGTCTTCGCTTTTGGTGAGTTGGCACAATTGGTCTCATCGAAAGTAATACCTCAGGATTGATACATAAAAACCCCCGTATACATGTATGTTTCTGGGGGTTTTTAATTTGAATAGTGTATTTTGGAATTTGATGCATCTGTGCTATACTTTTTTCATAATATATTCTCTATGACCGACAATTCTACTCGTCACATTATCGCTTTTCTAGCTACTGCTGCGTTTGTTGTTGTGTTTCTTGCGGGGTATGTCGCAGGAACACTCGGCTGGTGGCTTTCAGCTGTTGTGGTGTTGGTGATATATCCGATTGTCTACAAGCTCGTCAACCCTTCTTCTGGCGGGGGACATCACTAGAATTTGATTTTGTATGGAGTTCGGCTTATTTGATTTCAATTTTTCATCAATTCTTGATTTTATCGATCAGCCACCGTTGATAATCCTTATTCAGTTATTTGCTATTTTTCTCTGGGTACCGATCGTTAATTTCTTGCTGAAAGAAATTCTTGATACCTATCATCATATGAAGGTGCATCAGACAATGCATCATTGGAAATATGTCGTGCTTGCGATTGATATTCCGCAGCTTAATGTACAGACTCCAAAAGCGGTCGAACAGCTTTTTAGTCATTTGGCGGGTGTATTTAGTAAGCCGGATTTGAAAGGAAAATTTTATCAGGGGTATAAGCAAAAATGGTTTAGCTTTGAAGTGATTAGTATCGAAGGGTACATTCAGTTTTTAGTATGGACTGAAGAGCAATATCGTGATTTGATTGAGACAGCGATTTATGCACAGTATCCTGATGCAGAAATTACTGAAGTCGAGGATTATACTACAGCCGCCCCCACACGTTTTCCCAATGCTGAGTATGATGTATGGGCTGCTGATTTTGCTCTTGCAGAAAATGCTGCTTTTCCTATTCGGAGTTATGAAGAATTCGAACATAGTATTTCAAAAGACACTGTATTGAAGGATCCGATGGGTACGATGCTCGAGAGTTTTTCTCGGATTGGGCATGGGGAACAGATGTGGTTTCAGATTTTGGTACGACCAATAGATAATTCCTGGAAAGAATCAGTAATTGCAAAAATTAAAGAATTTATTGGGGAAGAAGATAGTCATGGGCATGGCCATGGGTCACCATTGAGTTTTATTACTGATAATTTTCTTATAACCGAAGGGAAGGGGCTTCTGCAGGAAGCGGGGAGACAGATAGCGGGAATGGGTGGTGCTCATCATGAAGAACATGAAGAGTCAAAAGATAAGAATCAATTGAAGTATATGACTCCTGGACAGGTAAAATTGGTAGAGTCAATGGAAAAAAAGATACAAAAAATTGGTTTTGAGACTAATATCCGTGCAGTCTATCTTGCACGCAAAGAGGTATTTAATCCTTCGCGCGGAGTCACTGCGCTCATCGGATCAGTGAGTCAATTCAATATTCCTACTGCTAATTCTATTGTAGTCGGCGCACAAGCTTCTTCAGATAAGAAAAAAGCAAAATATATTGAAGCCTATCGGAGTCGTTCAATGGATCTTGAAGTACATGCGTATGTATTGAATATTGAAGAGCTCGCTACTATTTGGCATTTCCCAATGTCTCATGTAAAAGTACCTTTGCTTCAGAAAGCAGCAAACAAGGCTGCAGAACCTCCTTCTGGATTGCCGGTGGAATTTATACCTGCGCCTGCTTCCGAAGCTCCTACGACTCATGCAAATGGGCAAAAAAAGCGTGTTGTGACTGATTCGGGTGAGGAGATTGTGACAGATGAGGAAGAGTATGGATAAAAGTAGTTGGCCAAGTTATCACCGTTTACTAAGTGAGCTAAGAAGTAAAAATAAAATTCCCCCGACTTAGTCGAGGGGATTTTATAATAGGCATGGTTGATTGGGTTGACAAAATAGAATTTTTATGTCATTATTTTGCATTAGTTCTTTTTAATATGTAGTCATAACTAAAAAGTACTGACTGGTCGGTATCTTTTAGCTATGACTACCACAAACCTTGGTAGACCTCTAGCGTGGATAAATGGCGAAAACCAATAGGAAAAACCGCCATGGATAAGCAGACTGCAAAGTTGATCGCGAGGATCGCGGAGAATCTTCCTGACATGCCTTGCTATGTCATGCAGGGCTGGATCGAGAACCCGAATGGGCTCAAGAAATTCCTGTCCGGCCTCTCTCCGTCAAAATCCGACTTCAAAGTCTGGAAGACGATCAAGCTCGGCACGGGCATGAAGAATGCTCGTCAGTTCCGTCTGGCCATCGTGAAGGCGGGCGGGAAGGTCGGCGGAGTTGCGACCGATATCCTCGGGAATCCTGCCTTTACGGTGGCGACCGAGGAGGTCGAACTCGACCTGGTCAATGTCTCGGTCGGTGAACTCGGCTTCGCGAAGGGTGCCACGCGTCGTGAAATCTACAAGCGTGCGATCGAGCTCGGTCTCGAACGCTGCCCGGCTGAGGTCGGTCCCCAGCTGCGCCTGCAGTACAAGGATCAGCCCATGGGCAAGTTGCTCCTCATTGGTATGGAGCCGATCTCTGACTCGGGCGGGTACCTGGACGTGTTCTACGTCGAGCGCAGCGGTGACGGTCTGTGGCTCTACTGCTGCAATGGCTACCCCGACTACGTCTGGGACCCTGACAGCCGCTGGGTGTTCGTGCAGCCCCGCAAGTAGTCCTTTTCACTTTGAACCTTGGGTTCTTTTGGATCCTTGGAACTTAGTCCTTGATCCGGCAATCCTGCCACACGTTTTCCAGTTAGCGTCTAACTGGCACCCTGTACCACAAGTACAGGGTCTTCAATTTTTTTACCCTAAAAATCACCAGCGTCAGACAGGTGAGTGCGTTTACACGCGAAGCTCTTGGAATTGCGTTTAGCTTTTCTTCGGAGAGTAGAATAGACACTGTGGTGACCATCTAGCTTGAAAGCAATACGGAGTACCTTATCCGTACTTTTTGTAACCAAAAAGTACCAAAAACTTTCGGGGGTGAAAAAACTCGCCTCACTAAGATTAGTGTATGATTCTACTCTCGTAGCTCAGACAGTTTTCACCCCCCCGAACCCCCCCATTGGACTCTCATACCTTCATATAGTCACGAATGCTTGCGCTGGCGTAGCCAGCAGAACGAAACCACCGGCGTTCAGCCGGTGGTAGTTCATACTTTATGCCTAGATCTTGACAATTGTTTGTCTTTTTGGTAGATTCATCTATCAACTATTGTCTACTGCGCTGGCTGTATAGTATGTACATCTGGCGCAGCTGGCAATCCCGCCATCAGAGGCTGCCAAGGAGAATCGAGATGATTCACATGAAATACCAGTGGATTCATCGGGGAATCTACAACATGTTCGGCGATGCGTGTGGCAGGGCCACGCATCGTGATCCGATCGTCGATCTGGGTGAGTTCGCTCAGCTCCCGGACGTGGGGAGGTGCCCCCGCTGTGTCCGGCTCCTCCATGACGACATGTGCCATGGGCAGGAGATCAGTATCTTCCACCTGCTCGCATACGTCGGCAGGCACCAGACGTCTGTGTGTGGGAAGTCTGTCGGGATCAATGAGATCCGGGTCAGTGAGTTCGTCCGACTCCCGCATGAGAGGCGGTGTCCTGTGTGCAATGAGATGTTCTTTCAAAGGCGGGCTTCTTTTGTCCGCTAGACACAACGCGAAATAGTGTTGTGATGGTCGCTTTGTTGTATGAGATGCTTTTGTGTATTGTGGAATCTGTGTATTGTGAAAAGTATCTGTGGTATAAAAAAGCGGCCGACGGGGAAAATGAGATACTGAATATATATACAAAACCCCGAAGCCGAATATTATTTTGTCCACTACGAAGTAATTGAGGATTAAAAAACCCCGGATTGGCCGGGTTTTTTAATTTGTAGTGGATTCCTGCTTTCGCAGGAATGACATAATGAAGAGTTTTATATTTCTAGTTTCAGTTTTGAATTTTGCGTTTTTAGTTTTGAACTATAAAATCGTACAGCTTCAATTCCTCCGACCAATACTCCAGTGTAGAAGAAGTCGCTCAAGAGACTATTTCTAAAGAAGGGGAGTGCAAGAGTATAACTTTCGAGAAGTCCTGTGAGTGTACGTGGGTAGAGCGCTCCAAATGCCCAAACCATGGTATTGGTTGCGAAGTAGAATAGCATTGAGCTTGCGAATGTGATCCCAACGATAGTCCCGAAGTTTTTATGTTTTTTCGCCCAGGTACCCATGTAGGTGGTGAGTAGGAGACACCCGTATACTGAGACCATAACTAGTGGGTGGTACAGGCCGATAAATAGGTCACTTACGAGCATTGCAGCCATTGGCACGATATATGCCAGTTTGCGGGGCATATATAGCCCTCCTACGAGTGCGAGAGCGGTAATTGGCACAAAGTTCGGTGAATGGGGCATGAGACGCGCTAGGACACCGTATGTTGCTAAGGCGATAACTAGGATAAGGTATTTTTTCATATTTTTGTGTAGGTTATTGGAGCACAGATTACCAGGATTAACTGCGATTATGGTTATCCAGCGTGCTGTGAGCTTGTGGATTATATCAAGATTTATGTTTGAAAGCCATGTACCCGATTAGAGTGAGGAATATAATAAGCGAAGTTATGAATAGGTATTTTTTTGTCTGCAGATTTTCGTTCCTTTCATTGTTTACTTCCTCAGTCTCGCTGTTTTCTATATTTTCCTCGATAATTGGTTCATTGGCTATTTCAGTATTTTCTTCTTTCTCACCGAGTACTACTGCTTTCACTGGTTTAGGTTGTGTTGGAATTTGAGCGTTTTCTTGAGTTACTTCGGTGTGAGTGTACAGTATTGGTTCTTCAATTACACTATCAGTCGTAGTTGTCGATGTTGTAGTAGTAGATGTAGGTGTGGAGGTCGGAGTAGTCATGATGGTTGGCGTTGAAGTAGTTGTAGTGGTACTCGATGTCGATTCCGTGGTGTTACTACTACTTGTGGAACCTGTACTACTATTAGGCTTACTGAATGATGTGAGAATAGTGTGCCATGGTTTACCTAATACTCCAGGAAGCGCGTATGATGTTGCCCAGATTCTATTTGCATCAGTATCTCCTACGAGCATTCCACCATCAGAAGCTTGCTTGTTTTCAATATATGTTACTGGCGTGTTTCCATTACTATTCCAATTTGTAGTATTTTCACCAAGCGCTGCAATTCCTTGCATGACCCACCCAGTTGCATATACATTTCCAAATCCTCCGTCAGCTTGTTGTGCTAATGTCAGATAATTTTTTGCTTTGGTGAGAGCTTCGCTTACTCCCTCTATAGATGACAGCTCTGAAAGTGTCTGCACTGCAGCTCCGGTAAGGTCGATACTTCCGAATGAACCGTATGTATCTTGGTTTGCAATAATGTATTTGGTGGTACTTACGATGAGTGCGTCGTTCGTTGAATATCCCGAATGAAGTAGGGGAGCGAGTGCGAATAAATCATCATTGATTAATCCCGCCTCACCAAATTGTGTTCCATCAAATTTTTTTATTATTTCACTAATATAATTTGTTTGTGTGCCAGTATAGGGATTTATGCCGAGTGCCATCAATGCCATTGCGCGTCGTGCATAGTTCGTTGTTTCGCTTGGGCCATCAAGTGGGTTTGGGTTGGTGAGTAGATAATTGGTAAGTTTTGACTCACCACGAGAGTCACCAGTCCATGCACCATAGGCAATAGCTGCCCAGTCACTCAAGAATGCGGTAGTACCAAATGAACCATTTGAATTTTGTTTTGCGTCAAGAAAATTAATCATACCCTCTGCACCACTAGTGTTCTGTACACTAGTGCCACCACTTCCGCCACCACCAGAACTTGGGGGAGTTATTGGTGTTGGTGCTGCGCCGGGAGTGAGCGTAATTTCCCGCGTGACGTATCCATTTTTTTCAACACGAATCGTATATGGCGAAGTTGTTGTTATAGGTAGATCGACTGTTGAGCTTGATACAAAAGTTATTTCTTCATTGATAGTAAATGTAGAGCTCATGCTGGGAAGCCAGATTGGATTCCAGAATTCATCCAGTCCAAATTCTGATATTGATAGAGTGACTGAATCTCCGACTACTGGAGTGGTGGTGGATATTTCAAGTTTGAGTGGAATGGTGTTGTATTGGATCAATATCTCATCTCCCTCCGTTAGTGTGTATGCGTTCAATGCTACTGATGCGTATTCTAGATTAATAAAATATCCCCAGAAATTATTTGTAGCAAAATCATTGGTATATTCATTGACCGAGTTGAGGAATGCATCGGTTCCATATGAGTTCCAGGTTGTCGTCAGCCCAACTGCCTGGTCAATCAGACATTTTGCATTAAGCGTGTATTCAACTGACGCTTCATATGGTTTGCATGCGGTGACATGTACTATATCGTCGAATAGTGTTGTGCCATTTGCAACTGCGTATAGTTTTGCTGTAGTGGATGGTAAGTCGAGAGGTATTTCTAGTACAATATCTTCTGTTGAAGTTGAAACAGTTTCTTCGGGAATTTCTGGTTGATTTTCTGTTACTTCTTCGGGTGTGCTCGTCGGGGTATCAATTACTTCTGGTTGTATAATTTCTGGAACAGCATCTTCTGCATGTACCGACACGGTTATTGAGAAAGATAGGGCAAGGATAATAAATAGGCTAGAGTATTTCTTTTTCATAGTTCCACATGATTATGTCGTCTGGGTTAAGTTTGAGTTTTGATATTCCTTTGTTTGATTTTTTATCGTTGACGTAGAGTATCCAGTGCATTTTTTCTCTATAATTTTCTGCTATACCATTGATTGATTTCACAAATGTGCCGAGATCTCCGCCGTATTCGATACTTTCATACCAGAATGATTCGGGATATCGTGAATAGGCATCTTTCATCGCACTTTCTGCTGACATGTTTTCTTGATAGGGGATATACAAGCTTTTTCCGTTAATCTGGAGTGTTACTTTTGTTTTGAATATTTCTGCTTGGTTTATTTCAGTAGTTGTAGGAGTGTCTGGTTTTGTAGCGGTGTTAGTAGATATCTTTTGTTTTTCATCCTGTAACTTGTAACCCGTGATTTTTTCGGCATTTGTTTTAGTATTGTAATCGTTGATCGTTGGTTGTTGATCGTCGTCGTACTGTTGTTCAATTGAATTGTTTTTTTTACTTTCGACTTTAAAGACTTTTTGACTTTCTACTAACGAGTATCCGCTCACGAGTGTTGCGGTACCGAGGATGGTAATGAGAAAGTAGAGTACTTTTTGACGCATAGATAATTTTGAGACAAAAAAATTCCTCGAGAAAGGAATAAAAGTGGGTATGCGCCGGTATCCAAAAATATGGCGTTTCTACTTCCTGCTCGGGATAACTCATATTCTGAAGATCGGACTCTCATCCTTCGCCAAGCTTAGGACATACCGTTGCGGCACAGTCAGGGAATTGCACCCTAGTTCCACAGAATATGGTTGAATTGTAAATGACAATAGAATTGTATCAAGTGTCCGCGTGATGTCAAATGAGTGTAATTCTTGTTAAAATAGCCTTTTTTTGATATTCTGTGGATAATTTCACTAATCTTGACAAAGAGTCTGGAAATGGGATATTATCCTATGTCTTTTGGTCTTAGAACCGAGAGGTGGATAGCCCATAGACAAAACCTGTGCAACCAAGAGGTTTTATGAAATCAGAGATGGTGAATGTGTACGGTGAACAGCTGGGGAAGCTGTTCAGGTCTCCTGGTAAACGCATTTCTTCAACAGAGGTGCCGCAAAAGCGTCCGCAAGATCCGATTACTACGGTGTATGAGTACAGGTCTCCTGCAGGCCAGATCTACACCGTGAACTTCAAGATCATGGCTGACGGCCGATCCCTCATCATATTGGATCCACCCGTCGGGGAACAGATCATCGCGTCGACGGCTGTTCAGGCTGATGCCCTGATCAAGTACGTGCAACTCACGCTTGAGCTCGAGGAGAGGGTGGTCAATCCTGGAGCATTCATTCGCAAGAGTGCTGGGAAGGTTCTTGCGTGATGCAAGGGGGTGAAACGATTGTCCGGGGCATGTGCTTAGCAAAAGGCGCACCCCGGGCAATCAAGGTATATTTGGTTTACATCTGCAAAGAATTTTTCTTTATAGATGCAAACCAAGCAAGAAATAAGTCTTGGTGAGAGGAGTGAAAAACATGGCAATTGGAGCGGTGGAAGATATGGACACGACTGATCGCATGATCGCGGCTCTCTCCGAGATCCCGGTCTGCCTGCTTCGTGCGGGTGCGACCATCATCGGTCAGCTCGGTGTCGACCTCGGTCGCCTGAAATCGGATGTCACTCATCCGAAATTCCTGGCGAATCTCGTCGAGAGCCTCGTCCAGTTCTGGGCGGAGGTCGTCGAGATGGTCGAAGGACTCTTCATGGAAGTGGTTCTGTAACAAGGGGGTTCTCATGTCGTTCATCGAAGCGCTGGTCGCCCTGAGTCAGCAACTCCGTGGCGGACCCTGCGCTGTGTTGGTCCGGCTCATCGACCGCGTTGCAGAAGTCGTACTCCTGTATACGCTGTTGATTAACGATTCTCCGTAGTATTCTCGCGCTGATGAGCGCGTGGAGTAGTGCGGTACATGTCAGAGTGGTGGGTGTCTCGGGGGGACCGTACGCGTCTTTCCAACACCCACTGCATATTATCTCTATGTGGATTACAAATATTTTGAAAAAAAATAAAAAAATTCTCGCGCTTTCACCAATGGCTGACATGACTGATTCGGCCTTTTGTCAAATTGTGAGAAGTATCGGCGGGGCAGATGTCGTGTTTCGTGAAATGGTTTCTGCGGAAGCTATTGTTCGTGATAATGAAAAAACTCTCGGTATGACTGATTTTGTCGATGCAGAGCGCCCTATTGTGCAGCAGATTTTTGGCTCAGACCCACTCACGATGGCTCGTGCAGCAGCGATTGTGATGGAGCATGCAGGCCCCGAAGGTATTGATATCAATATGGGTTGTCCAGTATACAAAATTACAAGTAATTTTAATGGCTGTGCCCTCATGAAAGACCCAAAGCTTGCCCAAGATATCATTCGGGAAATTAAACGTGCAATTGGTGCAACTCCTGTATCCATAAAAATTCGTCTCGGCTGGTCTTCACCTGATGATTTCAAATATTTCATTCCTGCAATCGAAGAAGCTGGTGCACAATTGATTACGGTACATGGTCGTACCAAAGAGCAGGGGTACACTGGGGTTTCTGATTGGGGTAGAATTGCTGAAGCAAAAAAAATCGCGACTGTTCCACTACTTGCAAATGGAGATATACACAAACCACGACAGGTCGATGAAGCTCTAGAGATTACTGGCGCTGATGGGGTATTGATTGCTCGGGGGGCGCTCGGGAATCCATGGTTTTTCAAAGAATATATGCATCCAGATTTTTCTGTATCACTGGTTGAGCGAGTGAGAGTGGTATTGGAGCATGCACAACTCCATATGATGTATCAGTCACGTATCCGGGCGATGGGAAAGAAAAACAAGGCTGATGGTATTACTCCAGAAGAAATTCAGAAACGATCGATGCCTACATTTCGTAAACATCTCGCGTGGTATTTCAAAAATGAACGAATGGGGGAGAGAATGGACGGAGCGAAAGATTTGCGGATGAAATTGATGAAAGTGGAAAGTTTTGAGGAGTTGGAAGATATTCTGAAAGAATTACGACCGAAGATTGTGGAATAAGGATTGGGGAATACTATATAAAAATACTCGGTATCGAGTATTTTTTAATTTTCAATCTTTATTTTTTAATTTTCAATCTTTTCGCTTGCGTCACTGTATTTTTTAAAAGTAATGCAACAGTAATTGGGCCTACTCCTCCAGGCACTGGAGTGATGTAGGATGCTTTCTTTGAGACTTTTTTAAAATCAACATCCCCATACATTTTTTTATTTTCAAACACAATGCCCGTATCAATCACCACGCACCCTTTTTTTATGTGAGATTTGGTAATCAAGTCTTTTTTCCCCGCCGCGGATACAAGAATATCTGCTTTTTTGGTAATTGATTTTATATTTTTTGTATGAGAATTGCAGATCGTCACTGTCGCGAGTTTATTGAGAAGCATGATTGAAAGTGGTTTTCCGACGAGTGCTCCTGCACCGACAATTACGATGTGCTTCCCTTGCACGTCTATATTCAGCATGTCTAGTATTTCGCATACTGCTCCTGGAGTCGGGGGAGCGATAGTATGTGTATTCATCACAAGTTTCCCCATTTGTGTATCCGTCAGACAGTCCACATCAAGTTCAGGATCTATTGCATTCAATACGTCGGCCGTATCGAGTGGCTCAGGTAGTGGTAATTGTACGATGAGGCCTGATAATTTTGTATCTTTTTGAATTTTTTTGATATATCCGATGATGGCCTCTTTTGAAATATCCGCTGGATATGAATGCAATTCAAAATCGATACCGATTGATCTAGCCGCTTCTTCTTTTCTTCGGATATAGGTTTTTGAAGGCTGATGGTCGCCGACGTGCACAATAGCCAACTTTGGTATGATTCCGTGTGTTTTGAGTTTTGTAATCTCAATTCTAAGAGAACTAAGAATTTTTTCTGAGAGTTGTTTACCGTCAATGAGTGTAGCTTTCATAGGTGTATGTGACTTGTGGATATGTTATCACTTATTGGCAAAAAAATAAAGCAGTTAGCCAATTTTGACGTTTTATTTTATCGCATGATACACTTAATTCACTTTTGTATCGCAGTTACATGCTTGTGATTGTGATGCGTATAGGATACTCAAATAACATAATACCCATTTTGGAAGCTTCCGAATGGGTATTTGTTTTTTTGACTCTCTGTCGTATCTCTGAGTAGTCGATAGTTGTCACCACACCTGTTTTTACTGACATTTTGGGTGTGTGTATTTGTAAGAAGCGTATTGTCAATACAACAGGTACATTTGCAGGTATCCAAAAGTAATGAACATGAGAAGCAAAAATACGCCTTCAACACGGCTTAAATTTTTGTGTGAGTGATAAAAGTATAACAGCATGATAAATAGAATTGGGAAGAAATACAGAATAAGCATGAATGATCGATCTACGGTGATGGATATGGGACTAAGTAATGCGATGCTACCGAGTATGAGCGGATTTGCAATCGCTGAACCGAGTAGATGACTGAATGCTACTTCTTTTACTTTTTTTCTCCATGAAGTGATGGTAACTGTCAGTTCTGGCAAATTGGTTCCCAGAGAAAAAATCATCAACCCGACCAAAAATCCCGATATGTTGAATTGGTTTAGTAGATCGGTTGTGATGCGTATCATGATATTTGAACTACCGACGATGACGAGCGATCCACCGACGATCAGGACAATTTCTTTTGCTATTTTTTTGTTGTATTTTGTGATTTCTGGATGAGGGTGGTCGGCAGTATAGTGATTTTGTTTGTAAAAGTGTATGAGTACGGCGATATATCCGATGCAGAGAATAATTCCATCACCGATGCCAAGTGTTCCGTCTAATCCCATGATAAGAGGAAGTATGAGGAGTAAAAAACCGGGGAGTGGTGTCGTTATTTTTCCATCGGTCTTTACTTTGCGGTTGAGTACTAGATTCAATCCGAGAATTAATCCCAATAATACTGTAATTCCTCCAAGCAGATTTCCGACTGACACATCCTCGACTCCTCGTATCGCTGCGTTTATTGCAATCGAGAGTTCGGGAAGTGAGGTGAGTAATCCGAGAATTAGTCCCAATAGGAAAATAGGCACACCGAGTTTGTGTGTAATTTTTTTTATATTATCGACTACAATGTTTGCAGAAAATCCCAAAAGACCAAACAACGCGATCAATATAATAATTGAGAGATAGACAGGCATAGTGTCAAAATTATAGCATATTTACTTTATTTTGCTCTCAGAGTGCTCGTGTTGATAACTTTTCTTGACCCTAACGTTACGTTATAGTTTAGTATAGGTATTATAGGATCCTATCTATGTCGTATACCGTCCACAGTCTCGCACAATTGGCAGGAATTAGTGTTCGCACCCTTCATTACTATGATGAAATTGGTCTTTTGAAGCCCTCGGTCATCAAAAAGAATGGATATCGTTATTACGAGGATGCCGAACTTATTCGTTTGCAACAAATACTCTTTTTCCGCGAACTAGAGTTTCCACTGGAAGACATCAAGCGTATGCTTAATCGTCCTCAGTTTAGCGTAGTCGAAGCGCTGAAAGATCAGAAAAAATTAATACGATTAAAGCAGGCGAGACTTGAAAAATTAATTAATTCAATTAATAAAACTATTAAAACTATGAGTAATAATCACAAAATTAACGATGAGGAACTGTATGACGTGTTCAAAGACGCTGAGGTAAAACAGTATCAGGATGAAGTAAAGGAGCGGTGGGGGAATAGCGACGCGTACCGTCAGAGTATGGCGAAAGTGGGTACGATGACAAAAAAAGAAATGGAAAAACTAAAAGCAGATGGAAAAAAGCATACGCAGGCAATTGCTGACGCGATGGATAAGGGAATTGAACACTCTGATGTACAGAAGCTTATTAAGCAAAGTCATGAAGGGGTGAATTTCTTTTATGATTGCAGCTACGAGATGTTTCGCAATTTGGGGAAGATGTATGTAGAGGATCCACGGTTTACTGCATACTATGAGAAATTTCGTCCAGGGTTGGCAGTATTCATGCGCGATGCAATTGCGTATTATTGCGATCAGCATGAGAATAAATCATAATATTTTTTCCTGAATAAAAAACATCCCGATTGAGTCGGGATGTTTTTTTGTAAGCTATTATTTCTTCTTTTTCGTTTTAGCTTTTTTTGCTTTTGGTTTTTCAGAAACCACTTCTTCTTTCTTCTCTTCAGATTTTTTTGGTGCTTTTGACTCTTTCTTTTTTTCTGGTTGTTTTTCTTCAGAAAATTCATGGCTCACTGCTTTTAGAATTCGCTCAAGTTTGTTGTTTATAATCTCCATCTGTTGTTTGAGTTCGTTGATTGCTTTGTTGTCCTGAATAGGAGCCTGTCGAAAATCAGGGCGTTTGTTTTCAAAGCGTGGTCGGTCAAAACTTCTTTCACGTGATCCTCCGCCAAAACTTTTGCCTTCCTGGCTTTTCTGCTTACCAAAACACGTGCTGCAGAAAATAGGTCTGGCTCCGGTAGGTCGGAAGGGGACTTCACATGCGTTGCCACATTCACTACACGTAGCAGCATGCATTTCTGATCTGCCACCTTCTCTGCGGTCGCCACCTCGGAATCCACCTCGGTCGCCACCGAATTTTTTGCCACCAAATGATCTTCCGCCACCTCGATTGAAATTACCCATATGAACGTATATTATTGAATTTCTTGAATAAGCGGGGAGTGTATCAGATTTCTCTCAAAATAGCAATGGTAAGCTATTTTTCTTGAATTTCGACGGTTGTAATTGATGTAGGCGATACAGGTTTTGACATTTCTCCTGATGAGCTCATCGTGACTTTGTCTGTTGCAATCGCATCTACCACTTCCATTCCTTTGATTACACGTCCAAAGATTGTATAGGCTTTTGGTAGGGGGTTGTCGGCATGCATGATAAAGAATTGACTACCATTGGTGTTTGGGCCTGCATTTGCCATAGCCACTGCGCCACGCGTGTATTCCCCGGTGAATGGCTCGTCATTGAATCGATACCCAGGTCCGCCTGTACCGTCACCATTGGGGTCGCCACCCTGGATCATGAACCCGTTGATTGCGCGGTGGAAAATTGTCTGATCGTAGAAATTTTTTCTTGCGAGATCGACAAAGTTTTTTACCGTATTTGGCGTTTGTCCAAAATTAAGTTCGATTTCAATATTACCTTTGCTGGTATGTAGTATCGCAGTGTAATGTTTTGAAGCATTGAATTCCATAGAATTTGTGGTTGTAGTAGGTGAATTAGGTGAAGTAGCTAGTAATTGAGATGGTGGGCTCGAGGTCGATTGATTGTTGTTAGTTGGCGTAGATTCTTTTTTTACAAATAGTTCTTCTGCGGTGGGTCCATCGCTTGAGATGTAAGTTCTTTTCATCTCTGTGTTGGTACAGCCAGCACCGAGAGTGATGAGTGCTGTGAGGATTACGAGAATAGCATGTGATGACCGATGCATATTTATGGTTGTGTGATGTTATTTTTTAATGTACGTTTTTTAAAAAAGTAATATACTCCCCATATGAACAATATGCCGATAACCGCATATAGAATATAATCTTCACTCTTTTCTACCGTATGTGCAAACGCGCCATATACTTCTCCCACTTTCCATCCAATAATTCCGAGAATGAATGCTCGCAGACATGCCCCGAGCATGGTGATAGTGATGAATTTGAAAAACGGATAGCGTATGATGCCACATAAACCGGAAATAGCGACACCTGGTACAATCGGAATCATGCGGAGAAAAAATAACACCCATTCGTCTTTCTTTCCTTTGTGGAGACGAGTTTCTACTTTTTGTACATCGTCCCATCCGAAGCCCAGCCATTTTTTGGTCCGATCAAGTACTGGTTTCCCGCCAAAAAAACCAATCGCATATACACAGGCAGATCCTATGGTAATGCCCGCGGTCACGGGGAGAGCAATGACGACGCCTATTTTGATCAATATTTGTATGAGTGATGTTATCTCGGGGGTGATGAGGAAAAAGCCTGCGGCAAGAGGGACGATAGGTGAGGGGATTGGGGCGATGATTTCCTCAATCATGGTTGCGAGGAATACTCCCCATGCGCCGTAGGTCGCGATGAGTGATTGGATGTAGGTGACGAGTTGGTCGATCATATACTAAAATTAGGCATATAGTATATCATGATAATGTAAAAACAAAATACCCGTGGATAGGGTATTTTTTATTAGCTCTGGCTGTGGGATGAAATAGGAACTTATTTATCCAGCTTATAAACAGTAAAATATGCGACCTGCAATTCAAAACTCCCTCTCAATTTAACCTCTTCACTTACTAAAATTATTTCTCTATCCTCGTGTATAGCATTAAAAAATTCAATGAAAATATCGATCAGATCCTTAGAATTTTTAATATCTCTTTTTTCAAATATTTTAATCATTTTTTCGCTCTCTTTTAAACCGAGACTATTATGATACTCCTTAACTAAACTCTCATACTCTAATAGATCCTCTTTTTTCCCTTCGGCCCAAATTTGGTGATACCAACCGATTATTCGCATTTTTTTTACGTCATCTGAGTTCTCACTAAATTTCTTTTCCAATAAACTATTTTTAATCAAATTAAAATCTGGTTCGAAATGTTTATACGGATCATGATCTAGTTCATTTTTTATTTTAGGATAAAAATATGAATGCACAATTTTATCCCAAAAATTGTTACTTATATATTTATAGTACTCTGGCACATAGACTACCTGCGCATTTCCCACAGAAGCAAACATTGGAAACTTATTTAATAGTAATCTAAGATGATAAGTTTCATGAATTAAAAAATGTTTTATTTTCTCAGCATCTTTTTCATTGGAATTTAATGTTACAGTTGGTGTACCCGTTTCATCGACATTACAAAAACCACTATGCCCTTCTTCTAAATCAATGTATTCAACTCTAATCTCATGACCAAATTCTTGCTCTATTTCTTTAATAAAATCTTGAGTTTTTTTATTAAAAACTTCTATATCAAAATTCATAGTAAACACTATAAACTAAATCTTTTTAAGGTCTTCTTTTAAATGTTCAATCAAATTATATCCAGACTGCAATTCATAAACTATTCTCAATATAATTCCATAGCCTATTATTAGTTTTGTTTCCTTATTACTTACCTGCATATAACCCTTTTCGAAAAAAGGAAATTCATTTTTATAAGGATGATCTTTTATTTTCGAGGTCTTTTTTACAAATTCCATTTTTAATTTTCTTTCTTTAGCCATTTCTATTAGACGATCTGGATCAAAATAAATATAGATAGCAATCTTGTCAGTCAACAAGTCAATTACATATTCCTGTTTCAGACTCAAAAAAAGTGGCCGCTGTGCCGGAAAAAATACTTTGTCTTTAAAAGAATATATATCCAACTTATGATATAAAAACATTTCTGGAATATTTTCTTTTGTAAATCCTGGCTTATCTTTATTACTAAACGCGCATTCGTCCCAATTTTTAAATAGTCTATGATATATGTCATGTTTAAAATCCAATTTAAAAGCTATTTCTGATTTTTCTCCATTTTTTCTTACAATTCCTACGAAACAACAGTCTGTAGGAAAAACAAACATTTTTCTTTCATGTTTGTAAAACTCATCTAATGCCATTTCTAAGAATTTCATGAAATCTATATCCGGAGTTGAAACCTCAAAAGCATATTTCTTTTGATTTAAATCAAAATCAAAAACTTCATCTTTTTCAATGTACTCTTTAATATTATGCATTCTTATCATTTGACGCATGTTTCTTTGAAGCTGCTTAACACCCTTAACACCATAAGTTTGTATGAGTTCTTCAAGAAAAATTTTTGTATCTTTAGGATCTTTTGGATATTCAACAATATTTGATATTAAATTATTTATCTTAGTATCTCTTTTAACTTCAGTTACAGATATTTTACCTTCTTCCACTACAATCAGGTCTCCAACATGAAGAGTAGAGGTAATGTCAGTAATTAGAGCAAAAGTATTACTATCATTATTTATTTGTCTTGCAACCTTTATGCAATTTTCAATATCTCTGTCTTTTAAATATCCATCACTGTTACTTAATTTTATAAAACTCTTAATATCTGTTCTTTGTTCTAAAAAAATTGTCCAGACAATAACATTGGCTAATTCTCTAAAAGAAGCTCTTTGAAAAATTAGGTCATTTTTTTGTCGATTCATTCCTAAATAATGAGAATCATCTTTTAAAGATGATTTCTTTTTACCTCTTTCATATTCATTGATTTCGCTTTTTATTTTCTCAATTTCTGATTCAATCTCCAAAATATTTTCGATTAATTTATCCTGAGCGATTTTAAAACCTTCGTAACATTTACTTATGAAATCTTTATGATTTACTTTCTCAAGTGATTCTTTAAAACTCCCATACTTGGATATTTCAAAAAAATTAAACGCGTAATTGTTTACTAATGGAGATACTTCACTTAGTTTTTGAAAAAATCTATTGCTTTCCATTTTATGAAAATCTTAAAAAATGTTCTCATTTGATTCTAATTCTAAGTTACTATCAAGATCATTAGGTAAGTCTGTGGGGACTTTCTTTTCTGAGCTATTTTGTGTTTTAGGTGGTATTTTTTTATGTTCTAATATTTTATCAAAAATATTCCAAAAATCTTTTAACTCAATAAGGTCATTAATATCTTTATTAGTTTCTAAAATATGCCCCACTATATGTAAAGCTGCTTCTTCTTTACCACTGATACCTTTAATTAAGTTTTTGTCTCTATAACGATCTTCTAATTCATCGGCACAAATATAAATTTTACTATCTGATAGTTTTGCAATAAAAGATTCCACCTCTGTCTTTAGGGCTTTATCTGTTAATTCATCTATTCTCTTAGGGTAAGATTGTGCTTTAATATTTTGTTTACACGCCTCACATTTTTCATTTGGAATCTTTTTAATCTTACCATTAACAGTGTTATGATCATTTTTTAATTCTTTATAATCGAGTTCGGTTAAACATTCTGCTAATTTTGAACAAAGATAATCAAAATCTGCAAAAATATAACAATCAATATTCGCTTCTTTTAATTTTTTAGCATATTTATAAAATTCGGATTTTCCAATTACAGGAATAACAGAGATGTTATTATCATTTAACCAATTTGATCCTATATTTTTTTCTTCACCAAATTTTTTAGCCACCATTTCAAGAATATATTTATCACCTCCGCCTTCAACCAAAATTACACAATCAGCAAAAAACATTTCAGCATTTTGATTTTTTATTAAAATTTGTCTTTCTTTAGCATTACTAAAATTAACATTTTTTGCCTCTGTCTTTCCTTCTTCATTTTTACAAGCCACTACTATATTAAACCTATCATTTGCTGTACTAATAAATTCAGGTGAATGGGTAGTAATAATAACTTGATTTTTATTCCCATCTAAAAAATCGTCTAATCTGTTAGAGAGCACTCTTCGTCCATGAGGATGTAAATAGAGTTCTGGTTCTTCAACTGCCAGCAATGAATTTCCTTGATGTGCAATCTCTCGTGTATAAAAATCAAATAATCCTATTATCACGGCACTTTGTATTCCCGATCCTTTATCTTGTAATTGACTCTTAAAACCATCGTCAACATAAACCAATGCACTCTTATGAATGTCCTGCTTAGTGTCTGGATTAAATTGAAAGGAAATTTTAGTATTTGGAAAAGCAACTTTAACTTTACTATTATTAATTTTAGTTTCAAGCTGAGAAAAAACATCTTCAGATGCAATTTTAACCTCTTGAAATGCTTTTTGTAAATTTTTATTATTAGGATCGACCACGCTTTTTAATAATTTTCCATACCAACTCCAACTACTTATTCTTAATTGATTCTGAGGATCCCTAAAAGAAGGAATTATTGCGCTTTGTAATAATCCATTCCTTGCTGCTGCCGAAAAAGCGACCACCCAATTTTGACCAGATCCTTCTCTATATATAAATCTCATTTCTTTGTTAATTCTGCCGTGATCATCTTTATGAGCATAAAATACTAGGCCGAATTCATGTTTGTTATCAAATTCATTTTCAAAGGTCCGTTGATTTTTTAATTTTGGATTAATATATTTTTTTCTTGCGCGTTCCAAGTCTTCAGGATTAGTTTTAAATAAAACAGCTAAATGTCTAGAAAATATATCTGGATTATTTTCAGGTAAATTCACCTGGTTAGTATCTCTATAAAAACCATAGCACTTGTATAGTTCCTCATAATTAAGAGGTTCTTTTGCTTCACGATTTAATTTTGCAAAAATTAAAATGTTTTTTGAAGTGTCACCGCCGAAAAAATCATTATCAGTTATATTTTCTAACTTTTCGTATGTAGGACTTGTGTCTCCAAGTATAAGATCTATTGCCTTTATTATATTGGATTTTCCTGCGTTATTTTTTCCAACAATAATATTTTTTCCTTTTTCAAAATTAATATTTAACTGTTTTATTGATCTATAATTTCTTACTATAAGTTGCGATAGATACATAGCATCGTAATTTACCCTATAGTATCTAATTTATTCTAAAAAGACAATTTCTTGCCTTTAATACTTAAATGACGTAAAATAAAAAAAATTTAAGACCTAAAAACTATTCCTTAGGACATGGTCGCAAAACTACACAAATATAGAGATGGCTACGCCGTCTTTTATGATAATATGGTCTCAAAAAAGCACAAAATTGAATGGATAATTATAGCGCTATTAGCTATTATCAGTATTAGCTGTTTTGTTATTGTTAATAATAGTACAGGAATGATACAAATTCCTATTTTTAACATCATCTATGAAAGTCTGAATGTGGCCATACAATTTGTGTATGGATTTTGCAAAATGTTTGCAACACTCATCTGGTATTTGGTTACTCAAAATTGGATTACTGTACTAATAACCTTTGCATTAATTGCTTCGATTATCACTGGTGTCATTTATCGTCGCGCCAAAGATTAATACTGTCACTAGCTCGGGGACAGGGATTCCCCCTCACTCCGTTCGGGTACCGGGGCGCTGCGCACCGAAGCCTCGCACGCTCGGCTTCTCTCGCGTCCTTCGAATCCCTCTCACTATCATAAATATAAATACACCTATATGGGTGTATTTATATTTTGCTCGGGGACAGGGCGCTTCGCTATTCGAACATATCACGAAAACCTTCGGGTTTTCGTGTACTTTCCTCAGTCCAGTGAAACCTCACGGTTTCACCCTTCCCTCGTTCGAATCCCTCTTTATCTCTGACTTAAAAAAAGAATATATCCAATTGGCGATATTCTTTTTTTAGCTCGGGGACAGGGATTCGAACCCCGATACACAGGTCCAGAACCTGTAGTCCTACCATTAGACGATCCCCGAATATGTGGTATGATATATTTGACTAGAAAATTTTACCAAAAATACAATAAAAGTCAAGATTTTATTATTCAGCAGACGTGTCTATCTATTTATGCTTATGCCACAAGAAATCACCGTACAGGAGCTACACTCATTGCTCGAACATGATGACCCGCGTCGGATTATTGTCGATGTGCGGATGCCTTTTGAAATTAGGAGTGGCAAAATCAAGGGTGCACTGAATATTCCTCTGGATCAGATTATACAAGAAAAAGATCGTCTGGTTTCCTATGATCGGGTATATCTCATTTGCCAATCCGGTGGAAGAAGCCTGCTTGCCACAACACAGCTCGAAATCGCAGGACTTACGAATGTATGCAATGTTGTCGGAGGTATGCGTATGTGGAGAGAGAATGGATATCCGATCGAATTGCGGTAATATTTTTTCCACTCTTGCGTACTGTGCCACAATCTTTTATACTTTTATGTAGTTTTATTTTTTAATCTTTAGTATTCTATGCACAGTATCGGATACAGACTTCTCTTGGGCGCCTTGGCACTCACTCTCGTGGGGGCAGGATGTTCACCATCGTCTTCGTCGGGTGATATTAGTTCCAACACAGGCGCAGAAACCTCCGCAAAAGGTTCAAAGTGTGGACCGCTCAAAGTGGTTGTCGATGGAGAAGAAGTTACTAATTTGACTCATGGTGTCGCGTATACGCTGGTAAATAAAGAATATCGCACCGAGGAAGTAGATTTGTATAATCATGACCAGGTCACCTGTGAAGATGCATTGGATTTTGGTTATCAGTCAAAGCCGGGTGAACAGAAAATCGGAGCTTTTGCTCGAGATGCACAAGGTTTGAATACTGATGCATATACCTGGTTTGGTGTACAGACCAAGGTTAGCAAGCAACCAGCGGGGGTAGGCGAAGAGATGACGATCTGTGTTGACGAGACCACCTTCACTCCAGATACTGGTGTGTATACTGGAAAAGAATTGACGATTTCCGGAAGCTTTACTGGAACGTATTGTGGAGATAAGATATACGCTCAATAATACGATTGTATATACTAAAAGACTCTTCCGAATTGGAGGAGTCTTTTTTTTATCACTCAATAACCTGATATTAGTTTTGAATTTTTTAAATAATACTACCGCCCAATGCTGTCGCGAGATCATTGAGATCTGAGGCTGCATTTTTTTGTTGCATCATTTCATCTATTTCTACTTCGAGTGACAATCTGAATCCGAGTATGGTTGCGAGATGGTCTTCTATTTTTTTTCGGGTGGCTACCTGCATGATTTTATCTTGATGAAAACTATAGGCGACCTTCAATTTGAGTACTCCGTGTGTTGATGAGAGTAATATCGCGTTTTTGAGTATGAATATAAGCGATGGCGTAGTTTTTTCGATTTCAGTGATGAGCGAATTCCACGCTTTCTTTACTTGGGATAAATCAGCGTCTGCTGGTGCAGGAGGCAGATTGTCTGTGTGAGGTATATCACTCTTTTTCTCTTCTCTGCTTGTGGGCGACGATACTGATGTCTGGGATTGTGGAGTAGTGGGTTGTTGTTTTGGCACCACTACAGCGGGCGCCGTTGCCACAGGGCGGCTGGGAGGAGGAGTGACATCTTCTTCGTCTGCAGACCACTCGACAGCAAGAAGCTCAAGGGGGAGGTAGGGGAGGAGTGATGATTTCACTTCCTGCATTCGAGCGATTGTTCTGTCTGTCAGGCGTACGATATCGCGTTTTGATATGTGTGTGGTGAGTGATTGTAATGTTGCTATATCACTTTCTGGAAGATACGATTCTTTTTTTGCCAATTTTTCATCAATCGATGTGATTAGGAGTAATCTGAGCATTTGTACGATTTCTTCCATGAAAAAATACGGATGTGTTCCTTGTTCACTCAATATTTCAATGTCACCGAGTGTTGCGATAGCATTTTTTTCGATTAGATGTGAGAGAAACCTGATTTGGGATTCATTTGATGTAGTTGGCATGATATGTGAAGCTGCCTGTGCCGTAAGATGCTTTTCCCCGGTTGCGATTAATTGATCGAGCAGGCTCACTGCATCGCGTGCGCCTCCACGAGCTTTGCGTACAATTGCATCAAGCACGACCTCATCAATAGTTACCCCTTCCTCTTTCGCGATTGATTGAAGATGTTTTTTGGTGGTTTCATCAGGAATTCGTGAGAACGTGAATCTCTGACATCGTGATACTACTGTTGCTGGAAGTTTTTGTGCATCAGTCGTTGCAAGAATGAATACGACATGTTCTGGTGGCTCCTCAAGTGTTTTTAGGAGTGCATTAAATGCAGCTGTGGACAACATGTGCACCTCATCTACGATGAAAATTTTGTATTTTCCAAGTGTAGGTTTGAATTGTGCATTTTCAATAATATTTTCTCGCACATTATCGACACCTGTCTGACTGGCTGCGTCAATTTCTATGACATCAATTGATCGCGCATTCGAGATGTCTTTGCATGAGTCGCACTGATCACATGGATTTGGCTCATCAGACTTTCGATTTTTACAGTTCAAAGATTTCGCTAAAATACGGGCAGTTGTTGTCTTTCCTACGCCATGCGGACCAGAAAAAAGATATGCGTGAGCTACCATGCCTCCGGTGATTTCATTCTTCAGAGTGGTCGTGATGTGTTCCTGATGAATAATAGTATCAAAGGTCTGCGGTCGGTGTTTGTGGTAGAGTGCCATAGGTGATTTTGTAGGATGTTAGTATATGTTTTTATCTATCAGCGTAGACACTAGTATATCCTAGATTCTGTGGTGTTTCAAATGGAGAAGGGGGGTACCCTCTTGCGAGGGGGAACGGTCAATGCTATACTAATCTCGCATGGTACATTTTAATAATTTAATCATATCTCTATGCCACGCAAAGCAAATCCAGCGCTCATGAGACCATACAAGGTTTCAACTGAGCTCGCAGCAGTAGTAGGAGCAGGTCCTATGCCTCGCTCACAGGTAGTAAAGAAAATGTGGGAATATATCAAGAAGAATGATCTTCAGAATCCAAAGAACAAACGAAACATTCTTGCAGATGATAAGCTTAAAGCAATCTTTGGTGGCAAGAGTGAGGTGACCATGTTTGAAATGGCTAAACTCGTAAACAACCATTTGACCGCTGCCTAAGGCTCGGTTTTATCGAAGTATTTTAAACCCCGGCTAGTGCCGGGGTTTTGTTTTTTTGAAGAAGGCTTAAAATGCCGAAAATGCTTGAAATGCTAAAACATTTTAAGCTTTTATGAAGCAATAATATTCTCTACCGCCCCCCACGAACTCTTAGCATCTTTCGGAACGAGGATTACGACATGATCTCCGGGCTTCCCTCGATAGAAGGTTGCGGAGGCAGTGAGAATTTTGTAGGTATTTCCTTCATGGACTACGCTCCAGAGCTGGGTGGTCTCATCGAATTGTAGTACACCGATGATACGTTTTCTCTCTATTGGTCCGATTTGCTTGTAAATGAATTTTCCATACAAGGTAATTGTCAGCTTCATGTGATCACCCTCGACCAGCCTTGATTTGCTCGCATAATTTGGTGGAACAGCATACTCGTGTCCATCAGGACCCACCATTTTTTCGCCATTAAACACACCTTCGATAATTTGCTCCCCATTGGGGGATAGTGTATGGACAGTTTCCACAACAGATGATCGGAATGGCTTTGGTATTTCAGTTTTTTCAGTATTTCCTTCGAGAAGACGTATGAGAGAGGATAACTCATCTTTTAGTGTGTAGAGGCGTTTTTTGACCTCTGAGATGGTGTCTATTGGCTGCACACTGGTAACTTCTGTACTATGTGCCGGATTGTTCTTCTCGTCAGATGTATTTGGTGAAGTATCAAGTGGAAGATCAGAAAACGTAGGTAGTGTTGTTCCTTTGTTGTGTGGTGGGTCAATTCCTGCGAGTGAGAAATCGAGATAATTTGAGATGTGGTCCATAGGGTTTGTGTTAAGTTTATTTGTTGGTTAATTTTTGTTATCAGGATCTACTTGAATTGTAGTGAGCAAACTTTGTTTCTTCGACCTTCAACCCCACCTGTCCTCCCCTAAAAGGGGAGGAACGCTTCGATTTTCTTTTTACTTTTGCCCCGTCTGCAACGTTTCGCGTAGCGATGCGGGCAGGCTTTTTACCTTTTATTTTTAGAGGCTTGCTTCGATCATGTCTGTTTTGCTATTTTCACTGCTTTCACCGAGTCTTGTTCGTTCCATGATTTCCGATTCTACAATACGTCGGTCACGTCCATATTTCAAGCGGGAAAGTTCACGAATCGCATTACCCAACTCCTTGCTTCCTCGTGTGGGTGGGTAGGTCGACATGTTGAATGGTTTGGTAGGCTCATTATCAATCAAAAGTTTGATATTGGCAGTGAATTTTTCCACGTTCATAAGGTCGTATGGACCAAACACGGGGGAGAATTCCTTTGCAAGTAATTCGGCATCTTCTGGCCCAATACGGAACGCTGCCATTGTCCCTGCATTTCCGAGTACCGCGTCTTTGATATCGGATCGTCCTTTTTCATCTGTCAATTGACCAAGATATTGATGGGCGATAATCAGATCTAGGCGGTATTTGCGGGCTTCTGAGAGAATAGTTGCAATTGAGTCTGTGATAAAGTTTTGGAACTCGTCGATATAGAGATAAAAATCTTTGCGCTCTTCTTCTGGTAGATCTGCACGACCGAGTGCTGCCATTTGGAGTTTTGCTACGATAATCAGACCGATTAATTTTGCATTTACTTCTCCTGTTTTTCCTTTGGCAAGATTTACAATCAGAATTTTTTGCTTATCCATGATATCTCTGAAATCAAATCCTGATTTCTGTTGTCCCATGATATTGCGCATCATTTCATTTTCGACGAATCGTCCCACTTTTGAAATCAGATATCCGAGCATTTCTGATTTATGGAAGTCACTTGTTTTTGCCATTTCTTTTTCCCAGAATGCGCGTACTACGGGGTCTTTGAGTTTTACCAAATATTTTTTTACATATGCGTCATCGGTAAACATGCGGGGAATGTCGATAATTGTTCCTGGATTTTCCAAATCAGCCATGAGAGTCAACATCACATTTCTCATGTTATGCTCAAACATCGGACCAATCATTTCGGGAGGAAAAAGTTTGTAGAAAATAGCTATCATCTCTTGCACAACAAAATCTTTCTCATCTTCTGTCTTTGCCTCAAGCATGTTCAATCCGATAGGACGTTCGAAATCTGATGGATTGAATATAACCACGTCATCGGCACGTTCTTTGGGTATATGTTCGAGTACGTATTCTGCAAAATCTCCATGAGGGTCTATGACTGCAAGACCTTTGCCATTCAGTACATCTTGCACTGCAAGGTTTTCGATAAATACTGATTTTCCACTTCCTGACTTACCAATGACATAGAGATGTCGTCTCCGATCCTCATCTTTCATCTTTACGGGATATTCTTGACCACGATACAGCACACGACCGAGGTCGATTCCTGTGTGAGGGAGGTTTGGTGGAGGTGGAGCTTTGCGTGCAAGGAGCCATTTGATATTGGGTGCCTCGGTCGAGTGGAGTGGAAGATGCCAGAATCCCGCCATTTCCTCGGTGTTTACAATAGTTGCACGTTTTTCATGAAATGATCGGTAGATAAATGATCGAATAATACTTTGGGGATTTTTTGGGATGATTGCTCCAAGCGAGTTTCCGTATCGATAGAGATTGTATGGTGCAAAGGAATTGACGATATTATCGAGATTGAGACCGGCGAGTTCTGGATTATCCGAAGAGGATACGACACGAATAGTGATTTCCAATCCACCTTTTACTAATTTTTCTTCGATACCTTTCATCATTTCTTCCTCGAGTGCTGAGAGCTGGTAATTTTCTTTCTCTCTGATACTTTCTTTTGAGTCAATCATCTGTCTTTTTGCCTCGCTACTGAAAGCTGTGATGAGTCCGCCTAGTTTACTTTTTCCATGGATGACGTCTTCGAATGGCTTGCCTTTGCGTACTTCTCGCACGATGTGCACACCTTCTTTGCGCCATTTTTTATCTGCTACTCGCACGACAAATTGTATTGCTGCTGATGAGTTTGTCTCGTGTATTCTTGCAAGCGTATTCAGAATTCCTGATAGGGGATCTGAATCCATTTTTTTGTATGTTTTAAAGGGTAGAGCACCGACTGCCTTTCCTTTGAGATATGCACCTACAATCGAGCTGTGTTCGCTAAAAATATTATAATCAGTGATTTCTTCAATATGAGCGTATGGGTACTGCGCATTGATTTGTTGTTCGACAAATCCCTTTAATTTTTGAGGAACACCAATATAAAAATTAATTAAATTATTATGAACAACTAATTCAAACGAAATATGATCGTTTCGTCCGGTAAACCATGTTTTGATCCCATGCTCTGGTTTCAGTCCTCCAATAGTCGAGAAGAATGTTTCTGTGATTCCGATTTCTTCCTTTACATGCTCCAAACGGTCTTCTTGCATCCCGTTTGATGATCCTTCTGATTTTCGTTCTTTTGGCACAAGAATATGTAGCACTACTCGATCGAATGCTTTTTGTACTTTGTAGAGAGAGTGAAGAACACTGCGGATGATATATATGGTCGCGACAGTCGATACGAGAACCACGACGGTTAGGGTAATTGCAAAAGTAGGCAGTGCAATCGTTGGTGCGATAAAATTTTCTGTTTCCGGAAAACCTGCCGTGAATTGTAGGAAGGGCAGCATATTATTCAAAATTTTGATGTTTTTTGAGCGTGAGGATTTTGTCTGCCTTGATTTTTGCCTCTTGTTCAATAAAAAATTTATTTACTCCAGGGAGTAGACGCAACCATTCTACGAGTAATCTAAAAATTTCTTTTACTTTGATATGCGTTTTTTTGAATAGTTCGCGGATTTTCCATGCAGTCTCTTCTCCTTTTATTTTGAACTCTTCGCGTTGTACAGTCGTGAGTTCACGATAAGCATCACCCAAACCTTCTTCCATTATTTTTTCTACTCGTAGTGTAAATTCATCTTTGGTTGTGGGGATAATGGTCTTCTTTTTTTTACCCATTCGTAATTTGTTGGTAAGTGTTTTTATTGAAGATTCAATATGTTCTATTGGTTCTTCAGCAGAGGGGGTATCTGGTTTTTTCTCCTGTATTTCATATTTTTTTTCACTTTCACGTGCTGGTGGGGTGCCCAAAGAAACATCCGGTGTGGGGATTTCTTTGTTGATGTGGAATGAATTATTTTCAGTGGGACCACCTCCGATTTGTTCAATGAGTTTTTTTGGGTCGCGACTGTCGCGTAATGCCATACATGACAAGAAAAAAGCGCAGAAATATCTAGCGCTTTATAGTATAGCAAAAAATAAAATGTTTAGCTACAAAAATTGTTGTTACAGTCTTATTACACAATAGATTTTTAGATAGAAGTCACTTCTTGCCCATTTTCCGTATCCTTGACTTCGAATCCATGTGCATTGATTTCTTTGCGCAATGTATCACTTTTTGTCCAGTCTTTTTCTCTGCGCGCTACTTCACGTTCTTCTAGTAATTTTTGGACTGTTTTGGGGATTTCCACTTCATTTTTTTGAATATTATTGAGGCCTAGTCCGAGAATTTTGTCGAATTCATACACTGTGGCGAGTTTTATTTCTTTTGGTAAGCCAGACTTTAGCATTTCGTGGAGTACTGCTATTGCTTGGGGTGTATTCAAATCTTCAGCTAGGTGTTCGCTGAATTTTGATATGTATTTTTCATCTGATTCTCCGACCATGTCTCCGAGTGACTCAATCGTGCGATAGAGATTTTCCAAACCTTTTTCCGCCGCGTCGAGCGCTTCCCATGTAAAATTAAGTTGTTTCCGGTAATGTGCTTGGAGTAGGAAGTATCGGTAGGCGAGTGGGGAATAGCCCTTCTGTGTCACGGTATCGAGTGTGATAAAATTGTCATCTGATTTTGACATTTTTCCTGCATCGATCAGTAGAAATTCACTATGGAGCCAATAATTTACCCAGGGATGATTTGCTCCTGCACATTCTGCTTGCGCGATTTCATTGGTGTGATGAACGGGAATATGATCAATACCACCACAGTGGATATCAAAATGATTTCCGAGATATTTCATGCTCATAGCAGAGCATTCGATATGCCACCCAGGGAATCCCATTCTACCGAATGCTTTCCATTCCATTTGTCTTTTTTCGGTGGGTGTCGAAAATTTCCATAGCGCAAAATCGTGTGTATTTTTTTTCTCACCCAAATCTATGCGTGCCCCTGCTTGCAACTCTTGTTTGTGGAGTAGTGCCATTTCTCCGTATCGTGGAAATTTGGTTGTATCAAAATAAATACCATCACTGGTTTCGTAGGTAAAACCTTTATCAATCAGAATCTGTACTTGCGCGATTTGATCCTCAATATGGTCAGTGGCCTTGCACCATATGTCTGGAGGTAGAATCCCTAACTCCTCGATGTTTTTGGTAAATGCTTTGGTATAAAATTCAGCAATTTCCCATGCGGTTTTTCCTTCACGTTTTGCCCCCTTTTCCATCTTATCTTCCCCTGTATCATCATCACCTGATAAATGACCAACATCGGTGATGTTCATGACATGCTGTACGGTATACCCTTGAGTCATTAATGTTCTTTTCAAAATATCTTCGAAAATATAGGTTCGTAAGTTTCCTATATGCGCATAGTGATAGACAGTAGGTCCGCAGGTATAGAGACCGACCTTTTTATCTGTAATAGGTTTGAAAGTTTCAATTGTTCTGGTCAATGTATTGTATAGTTTGAGATCAGTCATATGCTTGAAGTTATTAGATTAGTGTACCTGAGCGCATTTTTTCTGTAAATATCCACTTTTTTATATTGCGTGTTTGTTCTTCTGTGCTATACTAATTTTATTAGTTATTAAATTCAGTTTTAATTATGCTTTTTCTGCTCCGAATTGTACTCAATGCAGGTGTACTGCTACTTATTTCAAATGTTGTCGAAGGGATTAGGCTTGGTGGGTGGTGGTCTGCCATCGTGACTGTTATTGTATTGGGTATTGTGAATGCACTTATCCGTCCGTTGATTCTTATTTTGACCCTGCCTGTAAATATTTTGACTCTTGGTTTGTTCACTCTCGTCATCAATGCACTCATGTTTTGGTTTGCCTCTTCAATTGTCAAGGGATTCGAAGTAGATGGGTTTTGGGGTGCGTTTTGGGGTGCGCTGTTGTTTAGTGTTTCGAGTTGGCTTATTTCAAGTCTGGTGTCCCGTCGAAGCTAAAGATCTATGCAATATTTTTACATTTTGATATCTTTATATAGTCAAAATGTGTATATTACAGATGTGTGATGTGTCTAGTGGTTAGGGTATTATGAAAAAGTATAGTTCGAATCGTGCAGGCAAAGGAAAGACAGCGTATCGCACGTCGAGCGGCTTCAAGGTGCGTGCTAGTCAATTTAATTATTCACGTGTATGGCGAAACGACAAACCAAAATTCTCTCCATTGGAGGATCGATTATCATCCCTTCGACCGGATTCGATATCGAATTCCTCAAGAAATTCAAAGCCCTGATTCTTAGGGAAGCGAGAAAAGGTATTCGATTTATTTTGGTGGTGGGTGGTGGTACGACAGCTCGCACCTATCAGGCAGGTCTCAGGGCCATGATTGGTGAACAACATCATCAACTTGATTTGATTGGAATTGAAACCACACGACTTAATGCAAACTTTGTTCGTCTTTTTTTTGGAGAGCACGCATATGGCGAAGTCATTTTTGATCCGACTAAGCCTGTAAAAACATCAAAATCAATTATTGTTGCTTGTGGATGGAAGCCCGGATGCAGTACGGATGCTGATGCAGTATTGCTCGCGCGAACATACGGCGCACGTGAATTGGTAAATATTTCCAATATTGAATATGTGTACACCAAAGATCCAAATCAGTTTTCTGACGCGGAAAAAATAGAGAATATTGATTGGAAAACGTACCGTCGAGATATTGTCGGGAATGTGTGGGAACCGGGAAAAAATTCTCCATTTGATCCGATCGCGAGTAGGAGTGCGGAGACATATGGTATGACTGTTTCAATCGTACGCGGGAGTGATCTGGGCGAAGTTGCAAAGGCAATTCAAGGAAAGAAATTCAAGGGAACTGTCATTCGTCCATTTATCGCATTGTAACTCAGGAGACTTTTTGATCCGGGGTGGCACATTGGCTGTCAACACAATATCGTGATACAAAAATACCAGTTGCATAGTTCTCCTTGTGCTGGATCCGATATGATTCGGGTCCAACAGTGGGGGATGCAACTGGTATTTTGTTGTTCCCCCGCGGATACCCTTCTTCGTAGAAAGCTGTGTGGTCTACTCCTCTTGTGGGGGTAGTGGGGGGGTCAGAAGCCTGCCTCATCGAGATCTGCACGAGCATTCTCGGTTTCGAGCATGTTGTTTACGCGCTTTTTTTTCGCCTTGGTCCGAGTCCTCCTCTACGGTTTTCGTCCCTTCTTTGAGATGGTCTTCGGTTTCTCGTAATTGCGAGTGCACATGAGCACTGCAGGAATCGCAACCATGAGAACGATGGTGCCGAAAAAAGCGTATCCTGCAAGCAGGATATCGCCATTCAAGCCAAGCATATGTACCCTCATTCATCTACATGTGCGTGTTTTTTCCCTCTCAGTTTAGACACCAAGACACAAAGACGAATTATAGTATTGTTTTATTTTTTGTCAATATTATCACTATTCATCTTGAAAGTTTATCCACAATAAGGTACTCTCGAATGAGTATGAACGATGACATTACACGTATAAAAGAGAAGGTCGATGTGGTGGACTTGATTTCTGAGTATGTTGCATTGAAGCCGGCAGGTGTCAACCACAAGGGACTCTGTCCGTTTCATCACGAGAAATCTCCTTCGTTTATGGTAAATCGCGAGCGACAGAGCTGGCATTGTTTTGGGTGTGCCAAAGGCGGGGATGTGTTTACGTTTATTCAAGAAATTGAGGGAATGGAATTTCGGGATGCACTCCGATTTCTTGCTGATAAGGCAGGTATTGTATTATCTCGAACAATTAATACCACTGAGACTAGTCAGAAAAATCGTTTGAAAGATATCAATCATGATGCGTCAAAATTTTTTCATTACATTCTTCTCAAACTTCCTCAGTCCAGACCAGCGCTTGAATATCTTGTTAATCGTGGATTGAAAGATGAGACTATTAGTGCCTGGCAAATCGGATTTATTCCGGATCAGTGGGATCTTCTCACCAAGTATTTGCTCAAAAAAGGACATGCAATTGATGATGTGATTGCGAGTGGGCTTGCAATTAAGAAAGATGGTACTTCTGAGCGGAGCGGACGGGGATACTATGATCGTTTTCGTGGACGCATCATGTTTCCAATTTGGGATGCGCATGATGCTGTAGTCGGATTTACTGGTCGTGTGCTCGTGGAAACTGAACATAGTGGCGGAAAGTATGTGAATACACCTCAGACGTTACTCTATGATAAATCGCGGGTCTTGTTTGGTTTGAATAAGGCAAAACGTGAAATCAAGGCACGCGATTTGATTGTCATGGTCGAAGGCCAGATGGATGTAATTGCCTGTCATCAGGCGGGGATGACTAATGTGGTTGCGACAAGCGGTACTGCTTTGACCGAACATCAGATAACATTATTGAAACGATATTCCACGAATGTAAATATGGCTTTTGATTCAGATTCTGCGGGTATTGCTGCAGCAAAACGAGGTATTGATTTATTGATTGAAGATGGAATGAATGTAAAAGTTATTCAGATTCCAGAAGGTGCAGGAAAAGATCCAGATGAATGTATTAAGAAAAATGCGTCTGTATGGTTTGAATCTGTTGCGCATGCGAAAGATATTATGCAATGGTATTTTGATCGGTCATTTGCAGACATGCCACTTGACGATCCGAAAACAAAACAAAAGATTGCAAATGAGCTATTGCTCGAAATTTCTCGAATACCATATGCGGTAGAACGTGATCACTGGCTTTCAACATTATCCCACCGACTTCAGGTGGATGTGGTAGTGTTGCGCGAGGACATTGCTCGTATTCTCAAGGAACAACAGAAGACCATCCATTCGCGTAGTTCTTCACCTACAGGAGCCCCGGTGAAATCTACCATAGATCATCTGACAGTGCTGGCTGATCGTCTGTTTTCTCTTCTATATATTGCGCCCGGATTGGTGCTCAAAATACCTGAGAATTTTTTCACGATTGATGCGTTTTCCACAGCACTCCATCAAGACCTTTACGAAATCGTAAAAATAGCCTATACTCAGCGTATACCATGTGATTTTACACATGTACGGGAGCGTTATACACATGTTGACACTGAAAATCCTCTCGACGTACTTCTTCTCATGGGAGAGAAGGAGTTTTCTGATTTTACATCAGAAGCTCGTGAGCAGGAGATCATCGCATTAGCAATGCGCATACGATCAGAGTGGATAAAACAGAAACGAAGTGTAATACAGAATGCTCTCAGAGATGCAGAGATGCGGGGGGATAGCGCAACTATCGAGTCATTACTCCGGTCGCTACAACAATATCAATAAGGGTTATTTTAAATAAAATTATTCTTATCGTCATGGCCAAGAAACCATCGACAACTAAACAATCGCTCAAAGCGAAGAAACGAATTATCACCGCTTCAAAAAAAGCGGCACCATCAGCACCTAGTGCTAAAGCCCAATCCCGACGCGTAAGCGGGGCAAAAACCGGGAATCAATTTGGAAAAAATCGAGGAAAGCAGGGAAAGAAAAAATTTGTACGTAATTTCCGACAGCAGGCTCCTAAACGAAAACCTGAACAGGAAATAGTACTTCCGCCAACCGCAGATCAGATTCATGAGTTCGTGACCAAAGGACGCAATCGAGGATTTCTTACTGAAAAAGAAGTCCTATTGAAGTTTCCTCGAGCTGAACTCTATCTTGATCTCTATGAGTATTTTTTGAATCTCATGGATAAAAATAGTATTTCTCTGGTTGAAGGTCAGGAAGGACTTCTCGGAGGTAATCATACGGTTGAGAAAAAGCGAGAAATGCTTCAGGGATTCCAGGGTGAACAGCCTGATAAAGAGAGTGGTTCATATTTTGATCTAGGAAGTATTTCACAAGATTCTATTCAGATGTATTTGCGTGAAATTGGAAAAGTACATTTGCTCAATGCTGAGGAAGAAATGTCTTTGGCAAAACGCAAAGAACGTGGTGACAAAGAAGCAGAAAGACGTATGATTGAAGCGAATTTGCGTCTGGTGGTCTCTATCGCGAAGAAATTTGTGGGGAAACAATTGTCGTTATTGGATTTGATTCAGGAAGGAAATATCGGACTTTTTCGTGCAGTTAAAAAATTTGATTATCGGAAGGGATTCAAATTTTCTACGTATGCTACGTGGTGGATTAGGCAGGCGATTACTCGTGCGCTCGCAGATCATTCTCGTACCATCCGTATTCCAGTCCACATGGTAGAAACAATTAATCGACTTCAGCAAGTATCACGTCGATTGCTTCAAGATCTTGGTCGTGATGGAACTCCAGAAGAAATTGCGGCAGAAATGGGCGAAGACGTCGAGAAAGTAAAACATATTATTAAGATTTCACAAGATACCGTATCACTTGAAACTTCTGTCGGTGATGACGACGACGATGATACCTCACTCTCAGACTTTATTGAGGATGTAAAAAATATTAGTCCGTCAGCTGCTGCGGGTTCTGAATTGTTGAAAGACTATATTCGCGAAGCGATTCAGGATCTTTCTCCACGTGAGAAAAAAATCTTGGAAATGCGGTTTGGTCTCGAAGACGGAGTCACGCATACACTCGAAGAGGTGGGTAAGGAATTTGGGGTAACTCGTGAACGTATTCGTCAGATTGAGGCAAAAGCGATTGAAAAAATTAAGAGTTTTGAGGTAATTGATAAATTGAGTGATTACTAGACTTGCATCCCGTCTGATACATGGTGCAATGTTAAAACAAAAAACCACTATCGTATATGAGAGTGGTTTTTTGTTATCCTATGTTCTATTGCTATTATGGAAAAGTGCAGAGGACAGAGAGGTGTTCGCGTATCGTGGCCCAAGGGTAAACCACGTTAGCGCACCTCAAAAATCTTCATGCGAGGCGAGGGTGAACCTCGCAGCATTGGCATGCATATAGGCAGGCACATGAGTGGAGCTTTCGCGCATGGCGCGACGCATCAGACACTACATCTGCCCACTTGTTGCATTGGATACGTTAGCCCGATGCTACAAAGATTTCTCTGGAGGGGGTTGATGAGGCCGACCCGCAGAGCTGTCCTCTGAAGGGGACGTGTCCATAACCCCTACTCAGACCACAAATTTATATCCAATCTGATATAGAGCTGTGGTCTCTTGAAAAAGTGTACGGAGAATACACAATTTTTTGTATCTTGTCAAGTCTGGTATCCCATGACGATCACTAGAACAGTGTCATCACTTCCCACCATGCTTTCACATAGTCAGGGCGTTTGTTTTGATATTTGAGATAATATGCATGCTCCCACACGTCAAGTCCTATGATAGGAGTATGGCCTTTCATATAAGGTGAATCTTGGTTGGGGAGAGAGTAGGTGACTAGTTTTTGAGCTTCATCTCGTACGAGCCATGCCCACCCGCTTCCAAAATGTTTGGTTGCAAGTGCACTGAATTGTTCTTTGAATGCGTCGACTGAACCAAACGTCTCTTCTATTTCTTTTTTTAGGTGTACATTTTCGTTTTTGTGTGGTCCCATGATTGACCAGTATAGATTGTGATTTACCAACCCGCCTGCGTGATTTCTGCAGATTGTCTTATCCATCTCATCGATCGGCAGTGAATTAAGTGAACGTAAAATTTCTTCAGCAGTTTTTTCTTGTAATTCTGGGTATTTTTCTAAAAATTTTAGGAAATTATCCAGATAGGTTTGGTGATGTTTTGTATAATGAATTTCCATGGTTCTCGCGTCGATGTGGGGTTCGAGTGCATTGAAATCGTAGGGAAGTGAATATAATTCATGTTTCATAGTGTGTAGTAGTGCAATGTAGTATTGTATTATTTTTATTTGTATGTACTATACAAGTATGTTTTTGTTACGTCAAATTGATCAATTGAAATAAATCGTTATCCACAATTGTATCAATTGCAAGCCCATGGTATACTTTGCCATAAGCTTTTATTACTTATTAATTAACTTGGACGTTATGAATGAAGAGAAAAGCGTGTTTGAACTCCTGTCACCTAAACAAATGTTTGTGGTTGGGCTTGTCGGTGGAGTTATGGTGCTCTGTACGATCGGTTTTTTTGTCTTGCTTGGTATTATGCTCGGTGATGGATCTCCTTCTGTGAAGGGGGCTAAGAATACAAATACCACTGTCACGACTGATGCAAATGGAAATGTAGAAGGTCCCGAAGAATTCAGTCAATGTCTCGATTCTGGAAAGACTGCAAATGTTGTCGAGGCTGATTTGCAGCTCGGTTCAGCGATTGGTGTCGAGGGTACTCCTGCGACATTTGTTAATGGTGTATTGGTGAGCGGTGCTTTTCCATACAATGCTTTGAAAATGGTAATTGATGCTGCGCTTGCTGGAAAAGATGTGACAAAGGATTCTGCTTTTGATTTCTTGAAGCAAAAAGATCAAAATACTGGAGAATTATTACCTATTGTAAAGGTAACGATGCCCGAATTGCCTGATGCAATCTGGTTGGGAAATGAGGATGCAAAAGTGAGTATTATTGAATTCTCTGATTTTGAGTGTCCATTTTGTCTCCGATTTGAACCAGCTATTAAACAGATGCTTGAAGAATATGGGGACAAGATTAGATTTACCTATCGACATTTCCCACTATCATTCCACCAACAGGCACAAAAAGCTGCAGAAGCATTCGAATGTGCGAAAGAACAGGGTGCTGAAAAAGCGTGGGAGATGCATAGTAAATTATTCGGATTACAGTCGTCAAATCAGCTCGGAATTAATGGATATAAGCGTGCAGCGACAGAGATTGGACTCGACTAAATTCAGGATCCCAGGTGTAACCGTGTGAGCAATCACATGGTAACAGTTTTCACCGCAAAACTGCCGGGCCAAACACGGCGGTTTTTGTTTTTAGTAAAAAGCAATTAGCAAGGAACAATGAGCAAAAACTTCAATAGTGTATTACTTGCTTTTTGTGCTGTATTAGCTATACTAAACATGTATGTTTTTGTTGCCTTTAGAGAAAAAATTATTTTTAGCTAGTTTTTTAATCGGATTTCTTTTTGCAGTACTAACTAGATTTTCGTATATTGCATCTTGGTCAGGAGATTTCTATTGGAATATAAGTCTTGTTCCAGATAATGCAGCTTCTAATTTTCTGCATAAGCCTATAGGGTTTACTACAACTATAGCATATGACGATAAGTTTTTAGGATTCGGTTTTCCCTTCAGTGCGTATGCAGGTTGTTCTATGGATTTTTTAGGGGCACATGTGGGAGCTGTATGTAATCAACGTTCGGTTTTTTCTGAATTTTCAATTTTGCTTAATATGATAGTTTGGGGTGGATTTTCTTATGGGATTGGCAGTTTGTTTGCCAAAAAAAGAAATATTAGTACAAATTAATTTTAAATTATGCTGAACACCGGTCTCCTCTCAAAAATTAGAAAAGATTTGCTTACGTATGCTGAAGTTCGACAAAAGGTAATCAAAGATTCAAATGATGCGCTTTTTCATGCAAAACGTGCGATTTTTGCTCTTCATCGAGATCAGGTAGGCGAGGCAAAGGAAAAACTTGCTTCATCGCGTGAATTCTTGGTAAAGGTTTCAAAAGAGTATGGGCGCGATTCACGAGTGCTCGAAGAGGGTGCCTATAAAGCTGCAGTGGAAGAATTTGTTGAGGCTGAATTGTTTTACCAATTTGTTACCACACACAAAATTGGAGAAGTGAAGGGAATTAAGGTCAATTCTGAATCATATGTTGCAGGTCTCACGGATGTACCCGGCGAGTTGTATCGATTTGCGATTAAGGCTGCGACTGCGGGGGATACTACTACAGTCAGAGTGTGCGCTGAGGTGGCTGACGAAATTATTGGAGAGCTTATCGAGTGTAATCTCACCAGCTATCTCAGAAATAAGTTCGACCAGGCAAAAAGTGCAGTACAGAAACTTGAGCATATCGTGTATGAATTATCACTTCGAAAATAATGACCATGGTCAAAAATTTCACATGGTCTGTTGCCCCAAACTATGCTTCAAAAAATTAAACAATTGATTAAAAAGTACGTACCGAAGTCGATGCTTAATCTGCGTCATTTGGTATTTGCCTGGTATGGTGCAATTCGATATGGGCATCCATCACGTGAGCTTTTGGTAATTGGTGTTACTGGAACGAGTGGAAAATCTACCACGGTTTTTTTGCTTCGTACTATGCTCGAAGCATTGGGATACCGCGTTGGTTCACTTTCTACGATTGATTTTCATATTGCGGGGGAAAATAAATTGAACAATCAAAAAATGACTATGCTCGGTCGTACCCAGATCCAGAAGTATTTACGAGAAATGGTTACGAAGGGTTGTAAAATTGCGATTGTTGAAACTACTTCAGAGGGAGCAGTCCAGCATCGTCATGAGTTTATTAATTATGACATGATTATTCTCACGAATTTATATCCTGAGCATATTGAATCTCATGGTAGCTTTGATAATTACAAAAAAGCAAAATTATCTATTTTTCGCTATATTGCACGATTTGGAAGAACTAAGAAAAATGCTGATGCACTCGGATTTCCCTTACTCACTCGACCTGGAACCGAATACATGTCAAAAATTGCTTTGGTGAACGGTGATTCAGTGCATGCTCCAGAATTTTTATCACAAGGACCCTTTGATCATGCGTATGCATTTGGACGCGGAGTGCGGATGATTGACACTCTTGATCATTATTTTCTTCTTTCGAATACTCGAAGTGAGCAAAACGGAATCGCTTTTTCGCTTGATGGTCATGACATACGGGTACCACTTTATGGAGAACATAATGCAGAGAACTGTGCGATTGTGTTTAGTGTGCTATCAATTTTAGGTACTACATGGGATCAGATTATTCATACAGCCCGAGTATGTACCAATGCACCTGGGCGAAATGAATTTATCCCTGAGGCAGAGCACTATGGATTTCGTGTTATTGTCGATTATGCTTTTGAGCCGAAGGCGATGGAAGCACTCTATGCGGTCGTTGCAAAACTTGCACCCCGACGCATTATCCATGTGTTTGGATCGACTGGTGGTGGGCGTGATGTATCAAGAAGATGGAGTGTCGGGGAATTTGTTGGAAAGCATGCGGATATTGTATTTGTGACTGATGAAGATCCGTATGATGATGACCCTCTTGAGATTATGCGTGATGTATTACATGCAGTAGAAAAGAAAGGAAAAATATCAGGGAAAAATGTATTTTTGATTGAGGATCGAGCAGAGGCAATTGAACGCGCGGTAATGATGGCAGAAGCTGGAGATATTGTACTAGTCACTGGAAAGGGGAGTGAACAGGCATTATGCGTTGCTGGTGGAAAAATGATTCCCTGGGATGACCGAAAAGTAGTCCGAGATGCGCTCGAACTTCGTGGCGGAGACAAAAAAGAAATTCATTCATTATGGAGCTTATAAGTGTTGTGATTCCGGTTTATAATCGTATAGAGATTTTTTTCAAATCTCTCGAATCTTTGGTTTCGCAAACATATCCTCAGTTGCAGATTATTATTGTCGATGATGGAAGTGTCGAGGATGTATGCAGCGCATTTGAACGGGTACGTGCTACATATGAGCGTGAGGGACGTAGCTTTGTGTGTATCAGGCAAGAAAAAAATAACGGTGCCCCTGCTGCAAGAAATCGCGGATTTCGGGAGGTCGAGGGTGAGTATGTCATTTTTTGGGACGCTGATGTGATTGCACGACCCACTATGCTCAATACTATGTATAGTGTGTTGCATACACAAAAAGATATATCGTTTGTTTATTCTAATTTTTTATTTGGAAAAAAATTATTTCGCGGACGGGCATTTTCAGTTTCTGAATTATATAAGAAAAATTTTATTACCACTACATCACTTATGAGAGTGGGAGATGTAGTGTCGTGGGATGAATCATTGAAACGATTTCAGGATTGGGATATGTGGCTTACTGTTGTTGAGTCTGGTAATCGTGGTGAATGGATAGATCAAGTGCTTTTTCAGGTTTCGACGGGTGGCACTATGAGTTCTTGGTTACCTTCATTTGCATACCGCATTCCATTTCGATGGATCCCAGGTTTGCGTACGCGGGTGAAAAAGTACGAAGCCGCTCGAGAGATTGTATTGCGTAAACATTCGGTTTCACCCTAACCACACTTGATTTTTTTTACATTATGTGATATAACCTGGATGAATTTGTTGTTCTCCCTGACTCCACGAGTAGGTAGTGTGTTCGTTGTTCCGTCTGTCACTTTTGCCGGTATCATGCAGCGTGCGGGATTGTCTCTGGTATCGGTTTACGGCATACCGTATACACTTTGCCTAGTCCGTGCATTCATCGAGATAAGACGAATTCGCTCGGAGGCATGGGGGAGCAATCCCTCATGCCTCCTTGTCCCATATGTACTAGTAGTATCGACGAGAGTCGATTTTTTTGACACTTTTTTATTTCTATGTAATGATAGGAGTGTCCTTGTATACCCTCGGTCGCAGCCACTCGTTGGCTCCCAACGGGCCATACAAGGATGAATGGAGGCGCGACGTAGCTTTATGCTATGTCCGCCTCCCACACTCTATCATTAAAACGAAGCCGTATTGGGCTTCGTTTTTTATTCACATGTTTGTGCATCTAGCGTGAGCCAATATCCCGCCAGACAGGCGTTTACGTCGAGCGATTGTTTTCCTTCAAATTGAATTTTTTCAATTTTGATTGAACCGTTTTTGGTTCCAACTAATATAGTATCTTCTTTGCACCGTATATATCCCGGATCGAATTTTTCCTGTGCTGGTTTAATTTCAAGCAATTTCACTCGTTCTCCATTGAGGGTTGTCCAGATTCCTGGCCAGGGTTTTGTACCACGATACAGATTATAAATTTCTTCAGTAGTGTTATTCCAATTTATTTTCCCATCATCACGTGAAAGTTTTTTGCACACGGTCACTTTGGATTCATCCTGTTTTTGAGGAATAATTTTTCCATTAATATAATCGGGCAAGGTCTTCATGAGAAGTGTTGAGCCTATTTTAGCAAGCTTCATATCGAGCTCGGGGTACGTTTCGTCTGGATTAATTGTAATTTTTTCTTGTGACAGGATATCTCCCGTATCCATACCCGCGTCCATAACCATAATAGTTACTCCAGTTTCTGCTTCTCCATTAATGAGTGCTGACTGAATTGGTGATGCGCCACGATATTTTGGCAGGAGCGAGGTATGTACATTTATACATCCATGCTTTGTTTCGCTAAATACATGAGAGGGAATCAATAGTCCGTACTGTGCAGTTACCGCTACGTCGAATTCATCTTTTTCAAGATGGAAGTTTTTGAGATTTTCTGGTTGTTCTGTTTTAATTCCTAATGTGTCGGCCAAAATTTTTACTGGTGGGGGAGTGAGTACTTGTTTTCTACCTACCGGTTTATCTGGTTGTGTTATCACAAGATCAACTAAAAAACGATCATCCTGTGCAAGTGATTTGAGTATGATTGCTCCAAATTCGTGAGTTCCGAAAAAAGCGATTTTTGTGGGCATATTTTTAATCAAGAGATCCCTCGATTCGTCGTGTGACCCCTCACTTGGGATGACATGTAGTGCCATCTTATCTCAACCGAGCTATTTTTTCAAGCAGTAATGACATGGCATCTTATTTTTGATATTATGAGATGGTGTTTTTTGTGCGCATATATGAAGTTCAAAATCATTAGTATCTTTTTTTTAGTTTCAGTCTTTGGTGGCTTGAGTTATTTTTTTATTTCACAAGCAGGGAGTATACGGGGTGAAAAAATCATCAGTAGTTCGTCTACCGCCTCTTCCTCTAGACAGATGACAGAACCTCAATTTATTTTCAAGACACATATTATTGCTACAGGCGATACATTTGGTATTGCAACTGATGCACTTGGGATTACCTATGCTCGTATGCTTGAAATTCTTGATGCTGCTTCATCGACGTATGATTTCACTCGGGTAAAGATAGGACAACCGCTCACGCTTGCAAGAGATGAAGATGGCTCCATGGTATATCTGGACTACGAACGAGACAGAGATGTTATCGTCCGTTTTTATTTTGCGGATGCACGAACTGAAATTATCCCGATTGAATACGATGTCGAGGAGGTAGTCATCACTGGCACTGTTTCCTCGTCTCTATATCTTGAGGGGCTTGCGCTTGGAATTCCCGATGCGGTGATTATGCAATTTGCTGATATATTCGCATGGACGATTGATTTTTCTACCCAAGTACAGCATGGAGATGCATTTTCTATGATTTATGAGAAGCGCAAACGAAATGGTGTTGATGCTGGTACAGGATTGGTTCGCGCAGGGAAATTTGTAAATAATGGAAAGGAGTTATATGGATTTTTGTATGAACAAGAAAAAGGGAAGCCTTCATATTTTAATGAAGTGGGTGAATCAATGATCAAGGCATTTTTGCGAGCACCGCTTGAGTATAAACGTATTACGTCTGGATATACGACAGCACGCTTCCATCCTATACTGGGTAGGAATACGACACATCTTGCGATTGATTATGCTGCTGCGGCGGGTACACCGATTATGGCAGTAGGAGATGGTATGGTCGTATTTGCGGGTTGGAATAGCGGTGGATATGGAAATTTTGTCAGTATTAAGCATAATGATAAGTTTACTACTGAATATGCTCATTTATCTGCCTTTGCTAAGGGTATTAAATCAGGTAGCCGTGTCGTACAAGGACAGGTGATTGGATATGTGGGATCGACCGGACTTTCCACTGGACCTCATCTCCATTATCAGATCAGACAGAATGGGGCTCTGGTGAATCCTCTTAAGGTTGAGTTTCCTCCAGGGGATCCGATCAACGAAGAGCATCGGTCGGGATTTGAAAACCAGGTTGCAAAATACAAGGATAGGCTGTAGAAATTGTTTTATATATCACGCACCATGTATCAGACGAAATTTGAATTGTTGTAGTATGTGTTATGTGAGCCGCGATATGTATGAGTAGTTGCTCATTGTTTTTCAACATGGTACACTATTCTTCACTTACATAAATTCTATTCTATGGAACAAGACATACAGTCAATTTTCAATCGTATTCAGGAGACTCGAAAAAAAATGAAAGATATCAAAGTAATGCTGAGAGACGCACTTGATGGAAATGGTGAATATCAGGAATTGATGGAAAAAATGAAAGCCCTTCGTGAAAATAAGAAACGCGTAGAGACAGCGATTAAAGAAGGATTTTCAGGAGAAATGCAGAAACTTGATGATTTGAAAATTGATATTGAATCTGATACTGAAATGTTGAATGATATGGCGCTGACGAAGATGATGAAAGGCGAAACATTCGAACTCTCTGATGAATATAAGAATAATTACGAACCAGTTTTTTCAGTCAAATTTAAGAAACAGTAATATTCTATGTCACGAGAAGTAGTGTTTGATATCGAAACAATTGGCGATATTCGAGATTTCGATTCATTGAAAGTTACGGTGGTCTCCGTATATGAGTACGAGACTGATTCATATCGCTCGTTTGATGAACACGAGCTTGGATCTCTGTGGACTATTTTTGAGAAAGCTGAGCGATTGATTGGATTCAATAGCGAATCATTTGATTTGGCAGTATTGAAAAAATACTATGCAGGGAATATTTCACAATTCCCGCACCTCGATTTATTGAAAGTGGTCAAAGATTCTGCAGGAAAACGCTTCAAATTGAATGATCTTGCAAAAGCAACATTGCAAATTGAGAAAAGTGCTGATGGGCTCCAGGCTATGGAGTGGTATAAGGAAGGAAAAATAGATTTGATTAAAAAATATTGTGAGCAGGATGTAAAAGTTACCAAGGAATTGTATGACTTTGGTCGAAAAAATAAGATGCTTTATTTCCCAACTCTCACCGGAGAAATTCAACCATTTCCTGTGAATTTTGATCCCAAACCAAAGGCTGTTGTGGGTCAGGGTGCTGTACAGGGTGGAGTAAACTTGACGTTACCATTTTAGAAATTTATAAGGGATATTTACAACGTGCAAATAAAAATCCTCCATATAGGAGGATTTTTAAAATATTTCAAAATGAATATGTTTTGGATCAGTGCCTCGATTTCTTAATATATCTCGAACTGTCTGTACCATGTCGGCGCTTCCGCAAAGGAATGCATCCATGGTGGAGGTATTTTCAGGAATATGTTCTGTTACTCGGCCACGCAATCCAGTCCATGATTTATCTGGCTGAGATAATGTAAGGGAGTAGGTAAAATTGGGATGCATTTGTTGAAGTTGATCGAGCTCAGTAGTCCAAAAAATATCTTTTTCATGACGAACACCAAAAATGAGATGCATATTGTGGGTATTTTTTTTGTATAATAATTCATCACGAATAATACCCATGATTGGGGCGAGCCCTACGCCTGTTGCAATAAAGTGTACCTCAGCATCCTGTGAGTGTAATACAAATCTGCCTACCGGACCTTTGAATGATATTTCTTCTCCAATATTTAGGGTATTGAATAGATGAGACGCGAGTCCGGTCTCATAGAGTTTTACACAAAGTTCAAAATATTCGTCTTGAGGTGCAGAAGATAATGAATAGGAACGAAAGATTGTTTTATTGGGTTGCGGAACCTCAATTTGGATAAATTGTCCTGCTTGAAAGTTGAAATTTTTTGGCTTCGCAAAACGCATTTCAATGATGGCATCGGCGATTTTTTTCTTTTCAAGAAGTTTGGTTTTGTAGCTCTCCATAATGGTTGACAGTTAGGTGCAATTCATATATCATACTGTAGAAGTATGAATTTTGCAATAATACGCTATGTTTTCGATAGGTAAACAGACAGATTACGCAGTCGAACTCATTATTGCGCTTTCCAAGCTTACGGAAGGTGAATTATTGAGTTTGGGTGCATTTTCTAAACAGAGTACCATATCGTTTCTCTTTCTACAACGCATTGCTAAGTCATTGCGTGAAGCGGGTCTGATTGAATCAGTGCGTGGAATCAATGGGGGGTATCGACTACTCAAACCAGCTTCGCGTATTTCTTTTCGAGAAGTGATTGAGGCGGTACAGGGGCCATTTTCTGTCCTTGGATGCACCAAAGGGGGGAAATGCGGACTTGAAATGGTATGTACAGCAAAACATCGACTTCGTTCTGTGGAGGCAGAAATTGCTGATTTACTTGGGTCTCGATTTTTGGTTTCTTCACATTAATATGTTTGGCAAAAAAAATACAATATATCTCGACTATGCAGCTGCTACGCCTGTCGATCATGAGGTGTTTTTATCGATGAAACCATATTTTTCTGATGCATTTACTAATCCTTCTTCATTGTATCAATCATCAAAAAAATTGCTAGAAACATATGTTGAGTGTACTCGGCGAGTTGCTGATTTTTTTTGCACTACTTCTGATACGATTACGTATGTAAGTGGTGGGAGTGAATCTGTCAATACGGCCATACTCGGTGTTGCACGAAGTCATGGAAAACATGGAAAACATATTATTACGACTCGAATTGAACACAGCGCAGTACTCGAGTCAGTTCGCACACTTGAAAAATATGGCTATGAGATTACCTATCTGCCAGTGGACGAATATGGATTGGTCCGTGTGGAAGATGTAATGCAGGCAGTTCGTCCGGATACTATTCTCATATCAATCATGCATGCTAATAATGAAATCGGTTCGGTGCAGCCAGTTGCAGATATTGGGCGTGAAATTTTGAAATATCGAAAAAAAGAAAAGACGCAGTACCCACTGATACATGTTGATGCATGTCAGAGCGTATTATATCTCGAATTATCAGTCGAAAAATTACACGTTGATTTGTTGTCGTGTAACGGTGGAAAGTTGTATGGACCGAAATCTTCGGGAATTTTGTATGTCCGTCGTGGGGTCGAATTAGATCCCTTGATTGTAGGTGGTGGACAACAGCAAGGTAGAAGAAGTGGAACCATAGATATGTCCATGGTGGTCGGCATGACTGAAGCAATCACCCGCGTTTCCCCTGGTTTATATTATACAAAAATACAAACACTCCGTGATCGTCTGTGGAATGGAATTAAGGAGCGTGTCCCCGGTGTTTTTTTGAATGGTCCTGAAATTACTGATGTGAGACGTCTACCAAACAATCTTAATGTTTCATTTATTGGCGTTCCTGGAGAAGCGCTGGTTCTATATCTCGATGCACAGGGAATTTGCGTAAGCACTGGTTCTGCGTGTGCAGAGGATTCTCGATCGGGTTCGCATGTGTTGGAAGCATGTGGGTATGATACGGGGAGAAAAAATAGCGCAATTCGATTTACTCTGGGGAAACATACGACTGATGGTGAGATTCAGCGTGTGTTGGAGGTGTTGCCAACGATTGTGGAGAAAGTGAAAAAAATGCAGCTATAAAGCTCAAAAGTCTTGAAATGCCCGAGAGGTCTAAGAGGCTTTAAAACCTTTCCAGCCTTTTAAGCATTTTGGGCTTTTCAGGTCAATCTAAACTATATGTCTAAGGCTCCACAAATAATTGAGATAGATAGAAGTTTGTATGACTCAGCAAATGCTGACCGGTCTGTTTTTAAGACTGCGCCAGGATTCAGTGAAAATATTATTCGTGAAATTTCAGAGCAGAAAAAAGAACCGAGTTGGATGCTTGAAAAACGGCTCAAGGCATTTGAGTTTTTTAAACAAACAACAGTTCCTACCTGGGGGCCTGATTTATCGAAATTAAATCTCGATGAGATTGTCTATTTTATTCGTCCGGATGCGAAAGAATCTTCTGATTGGAAAGAGGTACCAGAGGATATCAAGAAAACATTTGAAAAATTGGGAATTCCAGAGGCTGAACGAACAGCACTGGGGGGAGCCGGGGCACAATATGACAGTGATGTGGTATATCACAAGATCAAGGATGACCTCAAAGCGAAGGGTGTGATTTTTGAAAATATGGATGTGGCAGTACAGCAATATCCTGATTTGGTGAAGGAATATTTCATGACACAATGTATTCCGATCAATGACCATAAATTTATTATGCTTCATGCGGCGGTATGGTCTGGTGGTACGTTTATTTATGTACCAAAGAATGTGAAAGTTGAGTTGCCATTGCAAGCCTATTTCAGAATGAACGCAGAAAAAGGTGGGCAATTCGAACATACGCTGATTATTGTTGATGAGGGTGCAGAGCTTCACTATATCGAAGGATGTTCAGCGCCACGATACAATGCTAATTCACTTCATGCAGGTGGAGTAGAGATATTCGTAAAAAAAGGTGGTCGATGCCGGTATTCATCAATCGAGAATTGGTCAAAGAATACCTATAATCTTAATACGAAGCGTGCGCTTGTCGACGAAGAAGCGGTAATTGAATGGGTGAATGGAAATATGGGATCAGGCACAACTATGCTCTATCCATCATCTGTTCTTCGTGGACGTGGAGCACGGTCTGACAGTCTCGGAGTTGCGTTTGCGGGTCCAGGACAGAATCAGGATACGGGTGCCAAGGCAATTCACGTGGCACCGGATACGAAATCTACCATTAAAGCAAAGTCCATTTCAGTTAATGGAGGAATCACCTCATATCGAGGATTGGTAAAAGTTGCTAAAGGTGCCGAGCGCTCAAAAGTATCTGTCGAGTGTGATGCGCTTCTGATTGGGGACGATGCAATTTCCAATACGTATCCGTACATGAAGATTAATAATAGTACGACTGATATTGCGCATGAGGCGCGGGTGGGAAAAATAGGTGATGATGAGATTTTTTATTTGCAATCACGTGGGCTTTCAGAAGAAGCTGCAATGAATTTGGTAGTTTCGGGTTTTATTGAGCCAGTAATTAAATCACTTCCGCTGGAATATGCGCTTGAGTTGAATAAACTTATTGAGCTTGAGATGGAAGGGAGTGTGGGGTAAACAAATGTATGTAACATTATTTTAAAATTAAGAAGCGCCACACCAGAGTCGTCGATCCCGAGTGGGAGACTTGTCTGGCGCAGCGCGTGGCATCTACACGGTGCGAGACTACTCGTTCTCGCCGTCCGCAGGATCCTCCTCTCCATTCTCCTCCTCTGACCCTTCTACTACTTGTTCGTTTTCTCCGAGGCAGTTCGAGATGATTTCCATCTTCATGAGAAAATCCAACATCGCGACACCATGACGACCTGCCTTTCTCCTTCGACGTCGGTCCTCTTGTCTCCGCCTGGTCATTTTTTCTCCTTCCGGACGGTGGAGGCGTCCGATTCATCAGATACTAACATTATTTATACAAAAGTCAATTATGAAATCAACTCCCTATACAATTCACTATGGTATAGGAATGCTCATGAATTTTGAGCCACTGGCTTATGATACGCTCAAATTCGAAGCATCATCGAGCGTGGTTTCACTTTCAAATTCTGAAGTTGGTGATAAGAACACGCTTCAATCGATTTTAGAAAAAAATGAAAAACTTAGCTCAATTGTAAGTAAGCATCTCTTCGATTTTCCACTTTTTAATTTAGTACATACACAGCCTACTGATGAATTTTATTTTACTGTTAAAAACACAAACACGTTGACTACTCACACTCTTTTGTTAGACATACAGAATTCTTCACGAACTCATGTGGTTATTGCTATTGAAGATGGAGCAAAAGTTATTCTTGCTGAATCGATTACGGGAAGTGCTTATCTCGGATATACGCTTGATATTATTGTAGGAAAAGGTGCTGAGGTTACGTTTGTGGCTCACCCTGAACATACAAGTATGCGAACAGTACTCCGAAATGCGTATTTGCAAGAAAATTCATTGATTAAATGGATGGAAGGCACTATTGAGGGGGAATTGATTCAGTCTCACATTAGAACATATTTATACGAACCTGGGAGTCGAGCTGAAGTAAAGGGAATATTTGCGCTTGCAGGCAGTACTGTAGTTGATATGTACCATTCCATGTACCATCTCGCGTCACACACGACGTCTGATATGCTTACCAAAGGTGTATTGAATGGCAAAGCAAAAGCATTGTATCAGGGGCTTATCCATATTGATGAGAAGTCTGTAGGATGTACAGGATATCAGAAAGAAGATAGTTTGGTATTGTCTAATAGTGCTGAGGTGAATGCAGTGCCTAATCTTGAAATTGAAAATAGTGATGTGAAGTGTTCGCATGGAGTCACTACTGCACATATTGATCGAGAAAAATTATTCTACGCACAGAGTAGGGGAATTAGTGAGAAGAATGCTGCACAGCTTTTTGTAGACGGACATGTATCTCCTTGTCTGGATGCTATTTCTGATGAAAATGCACACATAACATTGCAAGAAAGAATGCATCGAAATCTAGCTGTCTAATATGAATGAAAAGATACGCCCACAATTTAACATTCTCAAAAACCGTCCTGACTACGTGTATTTTGATAGCGCCGCAAGTTCGCTTACGCCAGATAGTGTCCTTGATGCAATGAACAAATATTATACACAGTATCGATCAAATATTCATCGCGGTGTGTATTCTGATAGTGAAAAGGCGAGTGAAATGTATGAGGGAGTTCGAAAACAAACGGCTCAATTTTTTGGCGCTGAAGAAAAAGAAATATTTTTTACTTCAGGCACTACGGATGGGATCAATAAGCTTGCATATGGACTTGAGCATCTCATTTCAAAAGACGATGTAATTTTGTTGACCGAATTTGAACATCATGCAAATCTGATTCCTTGGCAAGAACTTGCAAAACGAACTGGAGCCCAGTTGCAATTTATGTCTGTAAATAACGAAACATTTGAACTAGACGCTGATTTGGAAAAATATTTTGATAAGCGGGTAAAAATCGTGAGCGTTGCACATGTATCAAATACGCTTGGGACTATTTTACCGATTGAAAAGATTACAAAACTTGCTCATGGAGTCGGTGCATTCGTCATTGTTGATGCTGCACAGTCTGTGTCTCACATACAGATTGATGTGAAAAAATTGGATTGTGATTTCTTGGTATGTTCAGGACACAAAATGTATGGGCCAACTGGCATTGGAATTGTCTATGGCAAGACTACTGCATTGGAAAAGCTGAGCCCTGCAAGTTTTGGTGGAGACATGATTGATACGGTTAGTTATGAAAAAACCACGTGGGCAGAAATTCCTCGTAGGTTTGAAGCGGGTACGCCGAATATTGCAGGTGTGATTGGACTTGGAGCTGCTTTGAAATTCATTACTGGTATTGATTGGGATGTTGTTGTAGAGCATGAGAAAAATTTAACTAAAGAGCTTGTTGAGGTTGTATCAAAATATGGAAAAATAATCGGTACGAATGAGTTGGGTAAAAGAATTGGAGTTGTATCGTTTGCAATTGAAGGGATTCATCCACATGATATCGCCGGATTTTTGAATGAAAAAAATATTGCGATTCGTGCTGGTCATCACTGTACGATGCCGCTTGTAAACGTGTTGGGTATGCCACAGGGAACTGCACGCGTTTCAATTGGCCTGTATACGAATGAAGAAGATATTCAGCGACTGGATATTGCACTCTCTGATTTGGTTAATGTATTTCAGAAATAATATGGATCATGAAATGGAAACAATTTACAAAGAGTATATTCTGGATCTGTATCGCAATCCGAAGAATAAGAAGAAAGTTTTGGATGCAACACATACTGCGCACAAGAATAATCCGACGTGTGGTGATGAATTAACGGTTTATGTAAAAACTGATGGAGAGAAAATTATTGATATCGGATTTGAAGGTGCTGGATGCGCTATTTCGCAAGCCTCTGCATCATTATTTACTGAGTATATTAAAGGAAAAAGTTTGGATGAGGTTGAGAAAATAACTGATGCTGAAGTACTCAATTTACTTGGAATTGATGTAGGGATTAATCGTGAAAAATGTGCGTTACTTGTCTTCAGAGCATCTCAAGAATCACTTATATAAATATATTATGAGCTTACAGATACAAAACCTACACGTTTCAGTAGAAGAAAAGCCGATTGTAAAAGGTCTTAATCTTGAGATTAAGCCAGGTGAAGTCCATGCGATTATGGGACCGAATGGTTCGGGGAAATCCACCCTTGCAAATACACTACTTAGTCATCCAAAATATACCGTCACTGAGGGGAAGATTATTGTTGACGCTGTGGACGTGACCGATATGTCTACAGATGAGAAAGCAAAGCATGGATTGTTTCTCTCGATGCAGTATCCGCCAGAAATTGAAGGGGTGACGATTTCTAATTTTTTGCGTCTCGCGTATAATTCGCTCAAAGGTGCTACGGTGAATCCTCTTGAGTTTCACCGAAAGTTGGTAGAAAAAATAAAAGAGTTTGGAATGGATCCAGCATTTGCGACTCGATATGTGAATACGGGATTTTCTGGAGGAGAGAAGAAACGAGCTGAGATTCTCCAGCTTGCGGTTCTTGAGCCGACATATGCGGTACTTGATGAGACTGATTCCGGGCTTGATGTGGATGCGTTGAAAATCGTTGCGGAAGGAATTGTTAAATTTAAGAGTGAGAAAACTGGAGTACTATTGATTACCCACTACAATCGTATTCTTGATTACGTGGTGCCGGACGTAGTTCACATCATGATTGATGGTAATATTGTGAAGAGTGGTGGTCCTGAATTGGCACATGAAGTCGAGAAGAGTGGGTATAATAATTTTAAATAGTGTATTTGTCATTCTGAGCCGTAGGCGAAGAATCTCTTAAAGAGGGTTTTACGTATAACACTCTTCACGGGATCACTCAATACGTTCAGGATAACAAAATAAATAATGTATGGTCACCAAAGAGCAAATTTTAGAAAAATTAAAGACGGTCTTTGATCCTGAAGTCCATGTAGATGTGGTTACTATGGGCCTTATTTATGATATTCGTGTGGATAGTGAACAGAATAGAGTTGAAGTAACCATGACTTACACCACACCATTTTGTCCCTTCGGTCCGCAACTCACTGATGAGATACGGGAAGTAATTATGTCGTTTGGTTTCGAGCGTGAAGCGGTTTACATTGATGTTACCTTTGATCCGCCTTGGGTAGCACCTCCAGATTTACGGGCTGCGATGGGCGTCTAGAATATGTTGCGGAATAATTTTTACATTTATATTATGGCAAGTTATTCTGGAACACTGTATATCGGGGTGACGAATAACTTGCAGAGAAGGGTGTATGAGCACAAGCAAGGCGCCGCAGATAGTTTTACGAAGAAATATGCTTGTACTAAATTAGTTTATTTTGAACAATTTAGTGATATTGAAGAAGCTATAAGAAGGGAGAAACAAATAAAAGGTTGGAAGCGCATCAGAAAAGAGGAGTTGATTAATTCTATAAATCCTCATTGGGAAGACTTAGCGACTAAATTCGAACAAAATACTGAATAAATGTCATTCTGAGCGAAGCGAAGAATCCCTTGACTAAATTTTTATTTCAAACATTCTTTAAGGGATCCTTCGCTTCGCTCAGGATGACAACTGAATATGAATAAAGAAATTAAAAAAATCGAAGTCTGTTGTGGAGCGGACTGCATGGTAGAGGGCGCCCATGCTATTGTCGGTGTGTTGGAAGAAAAATATGTAGGAACAGAGACTACTGTCGGCATATGTGGCTGTATTGATCGATGTAAAAAAGCAGTAAACGTCATCGTTGACGACAATCAAATTTTCTCGTATAGTACTCCTGAAAATGTGGTAGAAAAGATTGAGCAGGGGAGCGGTGAACCATACCACAAGTTTACCCCTGGGCAACTTGATTTGAATGATGATTTTTTAGGTGATTTATAACTATAACTATGACTTTTGACAGAAAAAATATTGTGACTATTGGACTTTGCGTCAGTATTGGATTGAATGTTATCCTTTCTTTTTTTATATTTCAGGATAAGTTTTTGTTCAAATCTGCACCAATGCAAAAATCAACTCTCTCTCAGCAGGAAGAAAAAAAGTCTGAACCAACTCCTGTGCAAGAGACCAAATTAGAACCTAAGGTTAGGGTAGAAAAAGAATATGAAGTTTTGATTCCTGAAGTTCGAAAAAACGATCCATCAAATGATGGGTGGATGACACGTAAATGGAGTGGTGTCTATTCCAATTCGGAACGCAAATTTTTTTCTTCTGAAGAATATATTGAACCTGAAACACCGAATCCTCCACCTCCTCAAGAGGTTAACATGTCAATTCCGAATACGTTTGTTGTTTTTGAAAATGAAGAATTATCATTGCGTCTACCATTCGATGAAAAGTGGGGGGATCCTTTGTATAAGTTTGAGCCGTATATCGTTGACGAACAAGTTTCTTGGGATAAGGGTGCGTCCTATGTTTCATTTGGTAGGATAACCTATCCTATGCCTGAGGGAGGTGTGAGCTATCGTTTGACACGTCCTTTTTCTCTTATCATACGAAATAGTACCGGATCTGATGTTGATATGTATGTAACCGAATCAGCACGTAATTCTGGTGGCAGTTCAAATGGTTTTAAGTTAGTGAATATTCCATCTCTGTACAACACTAAAAATACACATACTGTTTTGGAATATTTCGACGGAGGCTTAGGAACAAATTATAAGTTGGTATTTTTTGGTGATAAATATACCTACACTTTTTCAATCCATGAGTTTTACAGATATTCTTATGACGATCTCGAAGATATCATCAGTACCATTGAACTGAAATAACACGTTATGTCCGACATCGAACCAAAACTTCCTGACAATTTACCAGAAGACATTTCAATGAAAATACGAAAAGGCGGAAAGATCCGCCGTATTGTGGTAGATCGCCAGGCGTGTATCGGGGCTCAATCATGTGTGGTGGTGGCTCCCGGAGTATTCCAGATGGATGATGGAAATCTGGCATATGTGACTGATCCTGATAGCACCGATGAGGATACGATTATGATGGCGGCACAAGTATGTCCCGTGCTCGCCATACATCTGTACGATGAAGAGGGGAATAAGTTGTTTCCAAACTAAAAACCGCTCGAGAGAGCGGTTTTATTTTTTTAACTGATTTTTAATCCGTCCTTAGTTGTGTCAATATACACAGTATCACCCTCGCTTACACTTTTTTCAATGATTTTTAACGCAAGTTTATTCAATAACTCTGTCTGTATTACTCGCTTGAGCGGGCGAGCGCCGAGATTCTCATCATAACCTTTTTTCGCGAGCCAATCTTTTGCTTTGTCAGTGATCTCGAGTTTTATTTTTTGTTTTTCAAGTCGCTTCATTACAATTTCCAACTGAAGATCGACGATTGAACGAATTTGTTCTTCCTTCAATGGATGGAATACAATGATTTCATCGATACGATTGAGGAACTCAGGTTTGAATTGTTCGCGAAGTGCATCGAAAATTCGTTTATTGATTGCTTCTTGTGATTGTTTTGTATTTCCACCTTTTTTCTTTTCACCAAAACCAAATTCTCCCTGTGTACCCATCTGTACAATGAGTTCACTTGCGATATTACTCGTCATGATAATAACGGTGTTTTTGAAGTTTACTTTGCGACCCTTGGCGTCAGTCAGATGTCCATCCTCAAGAATTTGAAGCATGATATTGAATATGTCTGGGTGGGCTTTCTCAATTTCATCAAATAGGATGACTGAATATGGTTTTCTACGTACAATTTCGGTGAGTTGTCCACCCTCGTCAAACCCAATGTAGCCTGGAGGAGAGCCGACCATTTTGCTGACCGCGTGTTTTTCCATATATTCTGTCATGTCTACTCTCACGAGCGCCTCACGGTCATTAAACAGAAATTCAGCAAGTGTTTTTGCAAGCTCTGTTTTTCCCACACCTGTCGGTCCCATGAAGATGAAAGAGCCGATTGGACGCTTTTCTTCCGAAATTCCTGCCCGGTTTCTACGAATCGCATGTGCGACAGCGCCAATCGCTTCTTCTTGTCCGACTACATTTTTACTGAGTTCCTGTTCCATACGGGCGAGCTTGAAGACTTCATCTTCGAGCATTTTACTTACAGGTATCCCAGTCCACTTCGATACCACTCGAGCAATATCCTCCTCAGTGACTTCTTCTTTGAGGATCGAACTTTTCTTTTGCAGGTCGGCAAGTTTTGCTTCGTACTTCTTGATTGCCTCTTCGATAACTGGAATTTTTCCGTATCTAATTTCAGCGACTTTTTGTAAATCACCTTTACGTTCCATGATTTCAGCTTCCTGTTTCAGTTTATCAATTTCTTTTTTGTGTTCACGCATTTTGGTAATGATTTCTTTTTCATTACCCCACTGCATTTCGATTTCTTTACTTTTTTCTTTGAGGTTTGCTAATTCTTCTTTGAGCAATTTCTCACGTTCTTTTGAATCTTTGTCAGTTTCTTTTTTGAGTGCCCGAAGTTCGATTTCTATCTTCATCATTTTGCGCTTCATTTTGTCTAGATCATCAGGCATAGAGTCAATCTGCATTTTGAGGGCACTCGCGGCTTCGTCAATGAGGTCGATTGCTTTGTCTGGAAGAAATCGATCACTAATGTAGCGATCCGAGAGTGTGACTGCGGCTATAATTGCAGGGTCAGTAATTCGCACCCCATGATGAATTTCATATTTTTCTTTAATACCACGAAGAATCGCAGTCGCATCATCGAGGGTGGGTTGGTGGACCATGACAGTTTGAAATCTCCGTTCAAAAGCCGCGTCTTTCTCAATATGTTTTTGATATTCCTTGATAGTAGTCGCACCAATGATATGCAATTCACCTCGAGCAAGCCCAGGCTTCAGCATATTTGATGCATCTACTGCACCGTCTGAACTACCTGCACCAACGATTGTATGAAGTTCATCGATGAATAGAACAATTTGTCCATTACTATTGGTAACTTCTTTGATTACTGCCTTGAGACGTTCTTCAAATTCTCCCCGAAATTTGGTACCTGCGAGTAGGGAACCGACATCCAGAGAAATGACCTCCTTATCTTTGAGGTTTTCTGGTACATCGCCATTTACAATACGTTGCGCCAATCCTTCGACCACTGCTGTTTTTCCTACCCCCGGCTCACCAATGAGTACTGGATTATTTTTGGTTCGTCGGGTAAGCACTTGCATGACTCGGCGAATTTCATCGTCACGACCAATCACCGGATCGAGTTTTTCTTTGCGTGCTCGCTCGGTGAGATTGAGCCCATATTTTTCTAGAGCCTGGTACTTGCTTTCAGGCTCAGGGGAGTCAACACGCTGGTTTCCACGAATTGATTGGAGCACCTTCAATATGTCGTGATAGGTGACGCCTTGCTGTGTCAGAAAATCACTGATCGGGTTTTTATTTGTCAAAAATCCCAGGAGGAGATGCTCGACTGAAATAAATTCATCCTTCATTTTTTGGGCTTCATTATTTGCGTTTTGTAGTATATAGAGTGTCGCTTGTGAGAGGGTTACTTGTCCAATACCTTGGGCACTGATTGGCTGTTTTGGTATCCGATCAATTAGTGTCTGTAGGAATTCCTTAATTACATCGACGGAAGCATTGAGTTTTTTAAAAATTGATACGACAACACCCTCATCTTCGTTGATCAGAGCCAGAAACAAATGTGGCGGATCTATTTGCTGTTGTCCATTTTCATGCGCAATACCTTGTGCATTTTGAATTGCTTCTTGAGATTTGTTGGTAAAATTTTGAGGCATCATATACAAAATAAAAGTTGAATCAGATACAGTTTTTAACTGTATCTGATTTTTAATGTAAAATGTAGGCTACATCCGACTATTCGACACTGGACTTTAAGATAGAATTAGCACTCGTAGATGTAGAGTGATAATACTATATCACACTCGCCAAAACTGTCAATATATGTTAGTATAGCATAATTATCCCTGATTTAGGATCTATGCATATCCTCGATGTAAAGGTTGATGAAGTCACTATTGATGAGGCAAAAAACAGAGCGCAGGCGTTTCTTCACGAGGAGCGACTTCATCGTATCTTTACTCCAAATCCTGAGATGATTGTATCCGCATATCGCCATCATTCATTTCGGGAAATCTTGAATACTGCTGATCTATCACTGTGTGATGGCAGGGGACTAGTCCTGTTTTCAGAAGGCAGGTTGAATAGGATTACCGGGGTTGATTTTATGCTTGAGCTTCTCTCTATCGCAGAACATGAGCAAAAATCAATCTTTCTACTTGGTTCAGGAAAAACAAAAACTCTCAAGAAGTTATTTTATTATATCCAGCAAGCCTTCCCGACACTGCATGTCGCAGGCATGCATCCAGGACCCAATTTTTTTGTCCGGGGCGGTGCGATTGTCTATAAGAATAAAGAAGAGAAACGCATTAATCAACAAATTATCAATGAAATACAGAGAAATAAACCAGATATTATTTTTGTAGCATTTGGACATGAGAAACAGGAGATTTGGATTAATACCCATGCAGATGAATAACGTGGGGTCAAAATAGCAATGGGGGTGTGGGGCGCTGTTGACTACATTTCTGGTTCAATAAAACGTGCTCCAACATGGCTACGCAAAGCAGGTTTTGAATGGTTGTATAGATTCATTACTCAGCCTAAACGGTTCTCTCGAATTATCACTGCTACTATTATTTTTCCTTATTATGCTCTCACCAAAAATCGTTAAACACCTCAATCAATTACAAGAAAAAAAATATCGACGTGAGTTTCGGGAATTTATTGTTGAAGGATTCAAGGGGGTGGGGGAGGCACTCGACTATGCGGAAGTTGCGATGGTTGTGGTAGAAGGCACCAGACGAGATGAGGAGCATATTGCCGCGTGTATTAAAAAAGCAGAAAGTGCAGATATACCAGTCGAATATTGCGGTAGAAAAGATATTGGAGAAATTAAAACAACTGACACGTTTTCGGGTATTATTGCAATAGTTGATTCCTTTGAACATACACTTACAGATATCGCTACAGGTCCTATTATTGCACTAGATAATATTAAAGACCCGGGAAATCTGGGCACAATTATTCGAACTGCAGAGTGGTTTGGAATTACGAATATTATACTTTCAGAAAATAGCGTAGATGAATATAATCCGAAAGTGGTTCGGAGCACGATGGGATCGATGTTCCGATCAAAGATTTATCGTTCACATAATTTGTTCAAAGAATTGTCCGAACTGACTCATTCGTTTGGCTATTCTGTTTCTGCGCTTGATCTCTCAGGTGAAGTGCTTCCCACATCAATTCCCAAGGCAACACATACAGTCTTTCTGTTTGGATCTGAATCACAAGGCCTTTCACCAGATCTTGAAGACATTGTCGATGTCCGCTATACTATCCCAGGTAAAGGAAAGGCTGAATCATTGAATATCGCAATCTCTGCGGCAATTGTTATGTCGCGTATATCATAGATATGGTAAAAACTCGTTTTGCTCCAAGTCCAACAGGAATGCTCCATGTGGGTGGACTCAGAACCGCTCTATTTGGCTATTTATTTGCAAAAAAACATGGTGGCACCTTTGTACTTCGAATTGAAGATACTGATCGTGAACGATTTGTGGAGGGGGGAACTGAAAATATGATTTCCTCACTTCGCTGGGCTGGTATTGCTATCGACGAAGGAGTTTCGATGGATGAAGAAGGAAATATCATACAGAAAGGAAACCTAGGTCCATATGTTCAGTCAGAACGTCTGTCAATTTACCGTACATACATTACAGAACTTTTGAATGCAGGGCATGCCTATTATTGTTTTTGTACCAAAGAACGATTGGCCGAATTGCGTACATCTCAGGAGAAAAACAAACTCCCAACGGGGTACGATGGTACGTGCCGTAACATCTCAAGAGAAGAGGCTCAAAAAAGAATTGATGGCGGGGAAACTTTTGTTGTTCGTATGAAAATGCCAAAAGAAGGTACGACCATAATTGAAGATTTGATACGAGGTAGGGTGGAGTTCAAAAATGCATTAGTTGATGATCAGGTGCTTATTAAAGCAGACGGTTTTCCAACATACCATTTTGCCGTGGTCGTCGATGATCATACTATGGGAATTACTCATGTAACTCGTTCTGAAGAATGGCTTCCTTCTACTCCAAAACATATTCAATTATACAAAATGTTTGGTTGGGAAGCGCCCAAATTTGCGCATCTTTCACTTTTGGTTAATGAGCAGAAACAGAAGCTAAGTAAACGACATGGGGATGTGAGCGTAAGTGATTTTAAAGAAAAAGGGTATCTACCTGAAGCACTGATTAATTTCGTTGCATTTCTTGGCTGGAATCCTGGTACTGAACAAGAAATATACTCAATCAAAGAGTTAGAGCAAGAATTTGATTTTGACACGGTGAGTAAGGCTGCTGCTGTATTTAACGTAGAAAAACTTAATTGGTATAACAAGCAGTATCTGATAGCACTGGATAGACTTGAGCTCGCACGACGTGTTGCGCCATTTATGCTCAATCATGGACTTATCAAAGCATTGCCTCAGTCTGAAAGTGAGTTGGCAGATTTGGCAAAAGTTATTGAGCTTGAGAAGGGGAGAGCAAGTACACTTCGAGAGTTTCCCGAAGCACTCGGGTTTATTTTTGCTGAGACTTTGAGCTATGATTCCGAATTGTTGGTCTGGAAAAAAAGCACGAAAGAGGCTACTCATGAGAAGCTCGCCATATTGTTGGATTATTTGAGTCAAAAAAATGAACATGAGTGGGGGAAAGAGCAACTCGAAACAGACACACTCGCCTGGATTACTGCGAATAATTTTGGTGTAGGAGATATTCTTTGGCCTATGCGCACTGCGCTTTCTGGACAAAAAAATTCTCCAGGACCATTCGAAATTGCTGCTGTTTTGGGAAAAGAACGAACACTCCATCGAATTAATGCAGCTCTGGCACGTCTTGCTTAATTTGTGATATACTAAAAGATACATGATTACACATTTATCTTTTAGAATTTTTTTCTGTGTACTGTCATTTGCTGCATTGATCGGGATGCGGCAGTTTTTGATTATTCAGCCTGTACATGCTGCAACTCAAGTTGAAATAGATGAGCTTAATAAGAAAATTTCTGAAGGAAAAAGTAAGATTGAACAACTCCAGAAAAGTATTGATGAATATAATAAGAAAATTTCTGAAAAGCGCACTGAGGCGGTATCACTTTCGAATCAGTTGGCAATTTTGGATAATCAAATAAAACAAATTGAGCTCGATATCGATCTTACTCAGGCAAAACTTGAAACACTAACCCTTCAAATTGAAGAGCTTGCGATTGGTATTACTACCAAAGAAGCTGCAATTGAAAAACAGCGTGCGATGCTTGCTGAATTAGTGCGCACACTCCATTATGAAAACAACAAGAAGTATATTGAGGTCATGGCGGCGTATGATAATTTTTCTGATTTCTATACCCGTGTTCAATATCTAAAGAGTCTAGAGCAGGATCTCGGACAGAGTGCCAAGGCTCTTCGTATTGCTAAAGAAGAATTAGAACAGAAGAAGACTGAAACTGAGGAGCGAAAAAAGACTTACGAGGAATTGAAAGAACGATTGGATAATCGTAAGCGAGATTTGGATGAACAATCAAAATTCAAAGGCACACTACTCGCACAAACGCAATCATCTGAGATGACCTATAAATCCCTGGTTTCAGGTCTCAAATCCCAATATAAACAGGTGGAGAATGAAATTGTGGCTGTTGAACAACAGGTCCGGAAAAAATTAGCCGAGAGTCAAAAATTTGCTGATCTGAGCGATGACGAGACACTTCTTTCATGGCCCACACAGAGTCGCTATGTGACGGCGTATTTTCACGACAAAAGCTATCCATTCCGCTATATCTATGAACATCCTGCGATTGATATCCGAAGTGCCCAAGGTACTCCAGTCGCAGCTTCAAAATCTGGCTATATCGCACGTGCACGCACCTGTACACTTGCATCATGCTATGCATTTGTCATGATTGCGCATGAGGGCGGAATAACGACTGTGTATGGACATCTGAGTAAGATTGTCGTAAAAGAAGATCAATTTGTAACTCGAGGAGATATTATTGGGTACTCAGGTGCGACACCTGGAACTATTGGTGCCGGACCATTTACTACCGGGCCCCACCTACATTTTGAAGTTCGAAAAAATGGTATTCCACAGGACCCACTTAATTATTTGGTAAAGGATTGGTAATACTCAGCACACCCCTCCGTTTTACCCCCCCACCCCAATCCTCCTCGAAGCTCGTTCTGAGCGAAATCAAAGGAAGGGAAGGGAAATGCATATACGATATGAAACAAGCGAGACAAATTATATTTTTCGATACGGAATTCACGTTTCTTGATGCACGAAAAGGTGAATTATTGTCTTTGGGATTGGTAAAAGATTCTGGTGAAGAATTATATCTTGAGTTTGAACAACCACCCCATGACAGAATGGATCCCTGGGTTATCGAACATGTACTTCCGTCACTATCTGGAACTGTAGTGTCAAAAGATGAAGCTAAGGCACAAATTCGTGAATTTGTCGGGCCCGACAGGCCCTACTTGATGGCATATGTGAATCAATTTGATTCAATCTACTGGTATGATCTTTTTTCTGATCCGCAGAAACATCCCGCATTTTGGATCCCGATTGATTTTGCGTCAATACTTTTTGCGCATGGATTTGATCCCGAGAGTATGGGGCACCAAGATTTTTTCGATCGAATTGGTGTAAATCGATCGAATTATAATACGCGTGGCCATAATGCGTTGGAGGATGCGCAACTTCTAAAAGAAGTATATTCTCGCTTCATGTCGTATATCGGGCGCGCAAAATAGTCTCGCTTCACAAACTTGTACAAAAAGTCGATACTCTATACCTCTAGTTTTTGAACGCCAATTCTGTGGTGTCGCACAATGTAGTGGATAGTGTAAAGTCGAAAGTCTATAAAGTCATAAAGTTGAAAGTAAAAAATATAGTATACGCGTTAGCTGAACTGATGCTAGGGAAGGGAGGAGAAATTACGTGTGTGATGAAGTACTAGCTCGAATACAGGAATTCGGAGTTAGCCGGATTCACAAAAACCTTTTCGTTCCATAGTATATAGTGTCGTATAAGATATATTGTGCGACACTATATCTATCGATAGGACAGACTGGATCGCACCTACTCCCCGTCAACCTAGACCGAAGTTTTGACCTGAAACATTTTTACAACAAATTATACTTTTATCTCATTATATTTAAGATATGAAACTCTTGACATTTACAGGGTTTTTTGGTATTTTTTCGTATTGATCTTTGAGGCCTACCGACTCCTGCCTCATCAAAAGGAGTCTTGTAAGAAAGGGGTGTGCCATGGATCTTCGCACGAACATTCCGAAGGGAAAGACGCGCGTCATCGGAGTCGATCTGTTCTCCAACGAGTCCTACCTCATGGGCGACTACGACACGCCTGGCGAGGCGTTCAGACTCGCCGACGAGCACAACGGGCAGCGCTCCGGTGAGATGGACGACGTCTTCTACGTCTACGACGACACGGGGAACTTCATCCGCGGCGAGAAAGCCGTGGAGCACCTCACCGGCAACCTCGGTGTCAGCCCGTAGCACGTGCTGTGACCTCGACCCTGTCGAGTTTAATTCCGCCGCTGTCTCTCTTGAGACTTCTGGCGGAATTCATTTTTATATATGTTTTTACAAATAAAAAAACCGCAGTTGTATAGACCGTGGTTTTTTTATTTTTTTGATGTTATTTACTCTTTTTTAATTCCAGCATCCGTCTGAATCCTCGCAGAAAAAATGATGATTTACTCTTCCCTATTTTCATCTGGTAAAAGTCACTTCTGCAGTTTTGTAATGTTTTATACATATGGTTCTGTTTAAGATTGTTCGAGCCAATTGACTGTTTTTTCTGCAAGATTTGATGATGTCCAATTCCTAGTTACCTCAGTCACATAGATTCTATCGTTTTCATTCGTAACGCTTTTTAACTGTTTGATAATATCAAGTGAGGTAAGATCGGTTTTTATGAGCCAGAATGATCCCATAGGTCTAGTCCAGAAATTGGCAGTTTTAATCATTTGGATTAATTTGACATACTGAGGACTAGACTCAGAATCGACCAAGTCGTATGAAATGAGATAGGTTTTCATAGCCTAGATGTATTGTCGCACCACCCCAGTCACTACTCCTCCGACACGGAGTTCGTATTTTGGAAATATGTCTGGATATTTTTTGTTTGCCGCACGGAGAAACATTTTTTTGCCCCGCTGCATGAGGAATTTGAGTGTCCATTCATGATCTACTTCTGCTACCACGACTGCACCTGGTTTTGCGGTCTTTTTTCTATTCACGATTACCATATCCCCTGACATAATTCCTGCTCCCTGCATCGAATCACCTGAGACTTTTAGTAAGAAAGTGTGTGTAGGCTCATGAATTAGTAGGTCATTGAGCGAGATACAATCTAGCAGGCTTTCTTCTGCATCGTGTGGGATGCCCGCACGTACTTCTCCAAGCACACGCACTCCATAGAGCTTTGGTGTTGCAATGAGAAATCCTTCTTCACTTTTGCGCACGATGTCATCCTCGATGAATTTTTCAATATAGTCGAATGCTGCTGATTTTGACTTCACCCCAAAGACCTTGGTCAATTCTTCATAGGTTGGAAGCCTTTTATTTTTATTGTAGTAGGAAAGCAAAGCTTGCATCCTTTTTTTATATAGATCTAAGGGCATATAAAAAAGAATTAAATATGTTACGCCGCTGTCCCCGGCCGGGTCGACATGGGCGGAACTGAAACCGAACGATTGTTCTCCTCCTATGTATAGAGTATACCGAACGTACGTTCGGGTGTAAAGCACATGAGTCGAACGGTATGTGGATAAGTCATCTATAGAAGCCCTATATTCGTATCACGCAACAAAAAAATACTCATACAGAGTATTTTTAGTACATTCAGTGCGTACGAGTGTACTCATGCCCACTGAAAGTTTCGCGACTGAGTGTATATTGTGCCGTATACACAGTCAGTCGCGACGCTCGCGCAGGGGCTTGATCAGACGATCTTGCCCGGCTGCGTTCGCTCGAGTTCTGTGAGATCCCTCTGGGTCTCGGCGCTGTTTGGCGCCGTTCCTCTCCTGCGATCGGCCGCATTCGCAGCCGTCCGATGTCCCGGATGATCCGGATGCAGTGCATCCGGATACTCGTCGTCGTCATCACAGAATCGCATGGCCTCGTCCCAGACGTCGTCCCTCTTTACCTTCCCTCTACACCTACGCATATTACGTTTCCCTCGGCAGTGTATGTCCATCCCCTCTCATGGACTGGGTTCAATCGATAGTAGCTAAGATTTGTGAGGGGAAACCAATATCAGAGTATTATCATATGCTACTGATGCTTGTTTCCGCTCACATTTTTTTATTAACTGCTTCGTATATTGGAAGTGTATACCATATATTTCTTTTTTTGTCAATCCTACTTCCAATAAATTCTATTTTCGTATCGCACATCAATGTATGACAGATTTTTTCTTGTCTCATTTTTTTGCAACGCTAATTTTATTTCACGAATTTGATCTTCGGGGTTCTGTCTTTTGAACCGAGTTTTGATTATCCATCCATCTCTCGTCGTGAGATAAAAATCCAGTGTGTTTTCTATGGTAATATACGAGATACCAAAATCAGTATTCTTTGTGGCGTTGTACCATGAGATCATAAGTTGTGCTTCTGTAGCTTCGAGTACCCCACTCCCTTTTTCGACCACATGCCCACGCTTGTCATATACAATCGGAAACTCAGGAGTCTGTTCTCCATACACAGTATTAGTATTCGGTGTGTGTACCCTGTCGACTACTACCGCCACAGTGCTCGTGATTCCTTCAGGACTAGTGGTCACGCCCTCGCCCACTATTTCTTTCCACTCGTGCTTTTCGACCGCTCGTATAAGCTCAACCACTGATCCATCTATCCCTACCAATGCATACATCTCACCGTTATCATAGATAAGAGTAGAGACTTTCTCTTTTATTTCTATGGTGATTTCATGTGGAAATCTTTTTTCAATTCGTATTTGTTCAATCGGAAATCTTTTTTTGAGTACTTCTGTTATATCAATAATGCTAGCGGTAAAGAAGCTCTTATTTGGGATAAAGCCCAAATCTCTGTATTCTAGTGTATTGATAACTACTGTTTCTATCTCCTGTGTCGGAATCCTGTTGTTTCCTGTGATGTGTATACGGGTGATGTCGAACAGACCGCTAAATATCACAAGATAGATACAAGAAAAAACTGACAGTAGCAAAATCGAGACTTCAATCAGCAACTTTCGATTTCCTGTGGTATCTTCTTTTCTATACGGATTGTACTGAGGTCCTTTCCAAGTGAAATCCTTCAGCTTGCGTGGTCTTCGATGCCTAAAAATCCTATCAAAAAAACGTTCGGTTTTTTCCGCAGTTCGATCGATATTCTTGATTAGTCGATGATGATTTACCAGACGTCTTCTCATGGTGTTCAAGATACGTGTTAAAATATACTTCTAAAACCCACGTTTGATTCGGCGTAGAGTCTCAAATAGCCACATGGGCCAATATTTGACAGGTTCGATAATCAGATCCTCGCATTCAATTAAATCTTTTATTTCTCCACCAAAGCCCTTTTTAAAGTGCGTAATTCCTTTGAATGGATGATTCTTTTTTGCATCCTCAGGTGCTACACCCCAAAAATTATACCATTGCTTTCCTCTTCTTTTTGCTTCACGTATCGCCTCCCATTGTATGAGGTACGGTGTAGGAATTTTATTATTTGTGCTGAGTGATGCTCCATGCCGATATGCAGCAGTCGTCCCATAGAAATACACAACCGCACTTGCGTCAAGCGTGCCGTCTGGTAAGTATGCATAGAAAACTACAGCTTCTTTGTTTTTTTCAAATGCATAAAATTCTTTTTCTACGTATTCATTTGAAAATCGCACAAAATGATGGCGTTCCGCAGTAGTATCATGCAGATCGTGAAATTCTTTCAGTTTTTCTTGTGTAGTGTACTGGACGATAGTCACCCCTTCTTTTTCACACCGCCGTATCAGATTTCGATGATTTTTGTTCATCTGTTTTAGCAACTCATCTTCACTTTTGGAAAGCTCTAATACACAGGTAGTCTCTGCAAGTGCATGTATCGGTGCTTTTCTAAAGCCAACTGACTTGCATATTGCCTGATTTTTTTCATTGTTTTCGACAAACGGACTCATGCGGATACATGAGACAGCGTACTCAGGTGCCTTCTCTTTCAGATATGCGGTGACTGATTGCAGTATCTCACCAAACTCATCCTCGGTACGCGAGAGCGGTCCATATGGGAGATAAAAATATGAGCCCCTTTTTGCGTGAATGGCAATTACTAGTGCTCCTCCGACGAGTGTTTTTTCTCGATATGCTCCAATAATAAACGATTCCTCACTCATTGATGAATAAAAATTTCCATATTCTACTGCTTGAGTCATGGGCGAAAATGGTATTGTTCGAACAAATTCATCCCACATTTTTTGGTTTTCAATTGGTTTCACTTGTATCATAATAAGTATTTAACAACTGGCAGATACTATCAGCTTTTTGTACAGTGATATTACGTGACGTCGGTAAATTCACCGAACGCTGTGCCAGTGTCTCTGCGACGGGGCAACTCCCTGATATATAGCCAGTCTTTTCGAGTACGCTATCGTGTGGGGCCACCACAGTATCATACCAGTCGCCTAGTAGTATCCCATTTTTTTTGAAATAGGACATCATTTTTTTTGGTTCATCGACCAGGATTGGATATCGTACAAAAAAGCTGCCACTCAACTTTTCTGGTTTTTCAATCTCTTTGATTCCAATTTCTTCATGGTACCACCGCGCTATTTCGCTACGATGTTCATTGGTAGCATCCAGATTTTCTAGTTGAGAACATAGTATATTGCAAAGACTGTGCGCGAGGCGTGAAACCTTGAAATGACTCCGCTCCCCTCTTTTTTCTTTTTCATATATGACGCGTCCACTGATTGCGAGTTTTTTTAATCCTGCGAGCATATATTTCCCAATGCGTATCCGATAGAGTGCCTTACCCAACGCAAATAGTGGAAAATTCCATAGATACGGGATTACCCAACGTCGCTTTGGATAATCTATCGTTTGATATACCTTTTCAATTTTTTCACCAATCAGGTCATTTGTTGTAATCAGTGCACCGCCACGTCCACATGAAATCACTTTATCTGTACCAAAACTCAGCATTCCAATATCGCCATATGTTGCTAATTTTTTTCCGTTATACTCACCACCAATCACATGCGCGGCATCTTCGACGACCTTGATATTTTTTTCACGCGCAAGCGCTACAATTCGATCTATTTCGCATGGGATCCCAAATGTATGTTGAGCGATAATAACTTTTGTTTTTTGTGTAATCTTTTCTTGCATTTTTTCGACATCGATAGTGAAATCTTTTTTGACGTCTACATATACCGGAATTGCACCCACCCATTTAATCGCATTTGTGACCACTACACATGTATATGCCTGGACAATAACTTCATCTCCCTCTTTCACATCAAGAGAACGCAGTGCTATCTCTAAGGCGCTTCTCCCGCTATCAAAAAGATACGCATGATAGACTGCAAATTTTTTGCGCAATAGACGGCACGCCTTGGACTCATATTCACCTCCACGGTGGAGGGAACCCCATTTCCATGGGAAAAATAAATAGGTAAGCGCGATTGAAATATCTTTTTTTCTTGCATTCGGTTGAAAACCGGTAAAAATCATATTTTATGTTTTATACAGTTTTCTTATAACATCCGGAACGCGGTTTTCGATCAATATGACAGCTTCCTCATCTCTGAGAGTGTTCATGAATTCAATTAATTTTTCAGTCTCAAATATATTGTGAATTGTGGTGTGATATTTTTCAATAATTCCTTTACTCAGGGCATCTGCAAAATCAGGTGTGCTGATCACCAAATCATCAGCAAAAAAAGAAATCTCATTTCCTATTTTTTCGTGTAGCTCTTGACTCTCGGTACCCAATTCATGCATTCCCCGTGTAATTACAATTTTTCTTTTGTCTGCTGAAAACGTACCAAGAATATCAAGTGCTGCTTTGAAGCCGTCGGGATTTGAATTATATGAGTCATCAATAATCAGTGATTTGCCAAATGGATAGATCTGTATCGCATTATCAGGCTGTTTGAGTGCGTGTATCGCTTGCACTATTTCGTCAGAGGTGAAACCTAAATATTCACTCACTATAATGCAGGGTGCAATATTTATCGCCTGGTGTTCACCGATAAGACCAGTCTGCACACTGATTTTCTTTTGATTTTGATCTATGGTGAGTGTGTATTCGGCACTGATTTTTCCATTATGTGTATGCACTGACTCAATAATACAGTTGGGGTGATTGAGTACTTCAATACCAAATGTTCGAACATGTGCCTGTAGATTTTCTATATATTGCATGCACAATGGATTGTCAGCGTTTGTAATTGCCAAACCTGTTTTCGGAATTGAATACAAAAGTTCATATTTTGTCTTCTGTATATTTTCAATTGAACCAAAGAGACTGAGATGCTGCTGATTGATCGCTGTGAGAATCCCGATAGATGGGTGTACAATGTCGCATACCAATTTGATATCACCCTTGTTATAAGCACCCATTTCAACTATGCATATATCGATATTCGAAAAATCTGTGGTAAGTATAAACCGAGAGATTCCTATATCACTATTGATATTTTTTGGAGTCGCAGCAACACGATATTTCTGTGAAAGAATTTGCGTCAATAATTCTTTCACAGACGTTTTTCCATAACTCCCGGTAATTCCAATTTTAATAAGTTTTGGATATCTCTGTAATTTTTTTTCTGCAATCCAGAAATATACTCGTTTTATCTGATTGGTAATACTATTAATGAGTATTACCACAAGGCTTAGAATTATCAATCGAAAACCACTCGCCAGAAGTACGAGATTCCAGTCACGGGTGATGTGATATAGAGCATACTCAATACCTAGGGATCCTCCAATAATTAATCCTGCCTTTAGACTAAGTCTTGGTCGGCGGTAGTATCCCTTCAACTTTCGAAATATCACGTACACGATATCAATACCATAGATCCCGTACACACTATAGCGTATCGCAGTGTTTGTATCCGACCAAAAAATGTACAGGAGTAGCGCTACACCTATTCTCAATAGGATATATCGATTTTGTATAATCGATTTGCCCTGCTTGGTAGACAGAAAATCTCTAAATCGATCAATCCGGTACCATTTGAGTTGCCAAAAATAGCAGTATTCAGCATACATGAATATCGCACTCAACAACCATACTAAATATAGGATACTGTCTTTCATACGTACTCTTGATTATTCTGTAGTATACCGTGCTTTGAGCTTGCTGAGAATATCAGCACTATGTGTGTGGTGTAACCCGTGACGCCCGTCTCGAAAAATTACCAATTCAGCCTCTGGGAGTAATCGTGCAATCATTTTTCCATGGCGCAGTGGCGTATAGGAATCATGTCTCCCCCAGAACACGAGTGTGTGTTGGACAATTTTTGATAACACATGTCGCATGTCCTCGCGGATAACTTTTTTGAATATTTCACGTTCAATACCCGAAGTCTCCATATAATCAGGAGAAAAAAGTGCATTATATATTTTTTTCTTTATGTCTGATATTTTTGTGTTATTGATACTATTTCGAAGCAGTGCCTTTGCTATTTTTACACAGGCACTAAAAACAGCACGCTTGATGACGCGCCGTGGACGGATCGCGGCTGCGGCAATAAGTACCAGCTCGTCACACGCATCAGGATGTGTGCTTGCTACAGATACTGCAACTTGCCCACCAAATGAATGACCAAGCAAGATTATTTTTTTATTGTCTGATTGTTTCCTTATTTCTTTCAGCTGAAGATTCACATACTCGGCGTACTGCTCGACTCCCCACACAGACTGGGGACATGCGACCCCACCAAAGCATGGTAGCTCGATACAGTGTACATCAAAATCTCCTGCAGCTAATGTAGCAAATTTTTTCCATGTTTCCTGAGTTCCTCCCCAACCTGGAATAATACAAAGTATTGGGCGGGTGTGATCGGTCATAGATATTAAAGCGTCTGTTTGTTTCCCAAATAAGGTTGCAACGCTTTCGGAATACGCACCGTCCCATCTTCATTCTGCAGATTTTCCAACAATGCAATCGGAAAACGGCTTGTCACGATTGCAGTACCATTGAGTGTATGCACAAATTCTGTCTTGCCATCATCTGTTTTATATCTAATATTTGCGCGACGTGACTGATAGTCAGTACAATTACTTGTACTGGTAATTTCACCGTAGTCATTCTTCATGACCATCCAGGCTTCAATATCGAATTTACGGTATGCAGGGCCTCCCAAATCTCCGCTTGCAATGTCGATTACTCGGTATGGAATCTCGAGTCCGTCACAAATTTCTTTTTCGATAGATAATAGCTCCTGATGCATCATATCGCTATCCTCTGGTTTGCAAAATATAAACATCTCGAGTTTGGTAAACTGATGTACGCGATACAACCCTTTGCTGGTCCGTCCATACGCCCCAGCCTCAGTTCTGAAACAATGTGATACTGCAACATATTTTTTGGGTCCTTGTGACACATCCAGCACTTCATCTGCGTGATAACCAAGAACCGAAATTTCTGCGGTACCAATCAGACTAATATCTTCTCCTTCAATCGTATATATCTGTGTCTCAGCTCCTCGAGGATTGAAACCAGCGCTTTCGAGAATTTCATGGCGCGCTAGATCAGGTGTTTCGAGTAACTCAAATCCATGCTTTGTCGCATGGTCGATTCCGTAGGCAATCAGCGCCTGATTCAATCTCACTAATTCATTTTTGACAAAATAGAATTTCGATCCTGCGACTTTTGCTCCACGTTCAAAATCAATCCAATTTCTTTCAAGCATGAGTGCCTCATGATCCCGCGGTACAAACGAACTGGTTTTTGGTTCGAGGTGTGTAGTGAGGACGGTAAAATCTGCTTCATCCCCTACCGGTGTTTCTGCGTGTGTACGATTGGGAACCTGCAGTAACAATTCTTTTCTTTTTGCTTGCAATGTTTCCAATTCTTTTTCACTTTTTTTGATTTCTTCACCGATTGTTTTCATTTTTTCAATAATTTCTGGCGTAGGCTTGGTCTTCGACGATTTGTTTCGTTCACCCCGTAGCGCTTCCAATACTGGACTGATCTCACGAATTCGATCATCACATGCCAATAATGCGTCAATGTCCACCTTTGAACGACGATTTATACAATTTTGTTTTACCTCCTCCTTATGTTCACGGATGTATTTTATGTCGAGCATACACTAATAAAATTAAAGTTGGTGATTTTTTATTACCTCGTTTAGTTCGAGATATATTTTTTCGTACATCTTTTTATTTTCCCCAATCAGATTATACGTATGTACTTCTTCTGGTGCTACCCATGCTGTTTCCAATACCTCATCATCATTTACCACACCCGCACCTGCTGTAATCCGACACACATAGGGAAGCAGATAAATCTGGACGCCGTAATGTGTGCTCCGGGGGTTCGTAATCTGCACAGTCCACGCAAGACGTAATTTTGAAATTATATCAACCTCATACCCACACTCTTCACGTATTTCACGGATAACATTTTCTTCGACTGTTTCTCCAATTTCCATCCCTCCACCAGGGAATTCCCACAGTCCATGTAATTCTGGCTTTTCGCTATCATTTCGTTTGTTCAAAAGAATTTTCCCATCCTTTACAATAATACCGATTGGTACTACCACATGCTCTCCTCCGTAGGTATTGATAATAAATCGCTTTATTCCCTGTGATGATTTTCCTCGATGACTCACTTTATTTTTTTCAGCATCGGTGAGCTCTGCGTAGGTCTTTCCCACTTCTGGAATGTAAAAAATGGGATCGAATCCAAAACCATGTTCTCCTGATACGTTTGTAGAAATAACTCCCTTGGTCTCTCCTTCCGAGATAAATACATCATTATTTTTTGGATTACATATTGCCAGTACTCCGCGAAATGAAGCATTTCGATTTTCAATACCATCGAGTCTTCGCAATACTTCTTGTATTCGTTCGGTTGTCGTTGGTGCGATGCGAGCACTCTGTACACCTGGCCAGCCATTCAACGCATCAATATACAACCCACCATCATCTGCGACAGTAATATACCCGCTTTCTTTTGCGTAATATTTTGCTTTCAGTAGTGCATTTCCTTCAATAGTCGACTCAGTCTCATCGGGGGCTGGTATTTTTTTTCCCAACTCATCAAGTGAGATACACTGAATCGGAAGATTTTTAAATAGTGAGACTAGCTCAGCATACTTACCCGCATTAGTTGTCGCAATGAGAATAGTCTTCATACATGCTCAAGTAATTTTTCTTTGATTATCCGTGCCTTGTATTTACCCTGCTTGTACGCTTTAGCGCGGATAATTTTGGTATCAAATCCGAATTCTCTTATTTTATTTTCTAATTCTTCGGTAAACATTTTCTGATCATACCCAAGCACGATGACGTCTGGTTTGATGTGTTTTATTACTTGATATACATCTGATTTGTCTCCTAGCATGACCCGATCAATCACAGATAGTTCATTCAAAAATGCAGCTCGTTCTTTCTCAGAAAAAATTGGTGCTGCCCCTTTGATCCCTGTAGCACGCTTATCACGTGATACAACCACCACGAGTGTGTCGGCATATTTCTTTGCTTCATGAAAGAGTGCTATATGCCCGAGGTGTACAATATCAAATGTGCCGAATACCATTACCGTTTCCATACGCATTATTTCTTTTTGTCTGTTTTTTTCTGTTCACGAGGTTTTATAATCGGAAACACGATTACCTCTTTTAGCGAATGCGACCCGGTAATCAATGCCGCTAGTCGATCGATGCCAATTCCAGTACCCGTAGCCGGCGGCATTCCGTATTCAAGTGCTTCGATAAAATCAGCATCGAACTCCATCGCCTCTTCGTCACCTGCTTGTTTATTTTGTGCTTGCTCCTCAAATCGTTCGCGCTGATCGATCGGATCGTTTAATTCAGTGTAGGAATTACTCACTTCAAAGCCGTGTACTACGAGCTGAAATACCTCTGTATAGCGTGGATCAGCTGCCTTTTTTGCTAATGGCTTCAATTCTGCTGGATAATTTAATACAAAAGTTGGCTGAATTATTTTGGGACGGGCAGATGCTTTCCAGAGATCATCAGCAAGACGACCGAATCCGGCTTTTGTGTCCACCTCGTACCCTTTTTCTTTCATTATTTTTGCAAGAGTCTCCTTGGTATCATATATATTCAAATCAATTCCAGAATATTCGAGGACCGCTTCTCTAAATGTCGTACGCTTGTATGGAGCTTTGAAATCAATTGTATTTCCTTCCAGTTCAATAGTCGTAGAACCGATCGCTTCTTTTATAATTCGTGGAAGTAATTCTTCGTGAAGTTTCATGTTATCTTCATAATCTGCGTACGCCCAATAATACTCAATCTGAGTAAATTCTGGATTATGTTGATGGTCGACCCCTTCATTTCTAAAGCATCGCCCAATTTCAAAAATTTTTTCAAATCCGCCTACGAGCATCCGTTTTTGAGGAATTTCAATGGCAATGCGGAGATGAACAGGCATGTCGAATGCATTGTAGTGTGTATCAAACGTCTTTGCTAATGCACCTGATGCGACTGTCTCAAGCATAGGTGTCTCAACTTCGATAAAATTCTTTTCGTACATGAACTCCCGCAATGCTCGTACCAATTTCGAACGGACAATAATTTTTTCTTTTAATTCCTTGTTCACCAAAAAATCCAAGTAACGTTTGCGCATCTTCGTCTCTTCATCCTGTAACCCATAAAATTTATCCGGTAATGGAAGTAATGCTTTTGCCAATATCCCAACTGTTTTTACCAATACCGACTCTTCACCTTTTTGAGTTACAAAACGTTCACCAGTTACTTCGACAATATCTCCTGCATCGATTTTTTTTACAAACAGTGAGTACTGCTCCTCACCTATGTCATCTTTTTTCAATACAATCTGCACCCTTCCACTTTCATCCTGAAGATGGCAAAACGTGAGTTTACCCATTTCTCTTTTTGTCATGATACGTCCTGCTAAGGTGACCTGTGCACCCTGTGCTTCCTCACGTGCTCCCTGTGCAGTGTGCGTTCGATGTGATCGGGCTGGATACGCATTGATACCACTTTCTTGCAATTCACGAAGCTTCTTGAGTCGTACACTTCGTTCGTCGTTAATATTCACTGGTTTTTGCTCCATAAAAACTCTTAATTAAGCTGATTTTGTTGATTTTATAGTAGCAGAAACGTATAAAAAATACAAACCCCTTGTCGGGGTAAGAAATATGGCTATACACAGGCAAAATACTCAATATACAATAGAACTACACTCGCTCATGATGACTAGGGTGTAGCTCTATTGTACCTGTATATACATTACAAAATTTTAATCAACTTTTTCAATTTTGAATTCCTGAGGCCCTGCAGGAAGAGTGACCATGATTTTTTGCCCTTTTTTTGCCCCTAGAAATGCATTCCCCAACGGAGATTCATTTGATATTCGTCCCTCCAGTGGATTTGCTTCCTGTGCACCTACAATAGTGTATTCTTTTTTCTTTCCATTTACAGACACTACAATATGTGAACCGACTTCGACGAGACCACTCTTGTTATTTTTCTCAGTTATAATTTCTGCATTATCAATCAAGTATTGCAATTCTTTGACCCTGGTCTGCGCCCACGCCATATCCTCTCTAGCCGCATGATACTCCGCATTTTCTGATAAATCACCCATCTGTCGTGCATCATCAATACGTTTTGCAAGTCCCGGAATTTTTTCCTCTTTCAGATTTTTTAGCTCGGCTTTTAATTTTTCAATCTTTTCTTCGGTCATGTATTGTAACGACATACGTAGGAGTATTTATCTATTCTTTAAAAAAATGTTCCGACTGATCGCCGGGGTTGATACCAGTGTAACATATCAGCACTCAGCGTCAAATTTTTGTCCACATTTATTGCATTGTGTATGATTTTTATCTCTTTCCTGTGTACGTACCCCACCATCGATAAAAATCCGCAGCCACATGTGATGCAGTGCGACTTCCCTCACCACCTTCCTCAAGCATAATTGTGACAACAATTTGTGGATTATTGAATGGCGCAAATGAAGTAAACCACGCATGCGTATCTTTTTCTGCGTTCCATTGTGCGGTACCCGTTTTTCCCGCAACAGAGAATGGTAATGATCGGAGTACACCGCATGGCCCTGTATCAATACAATCCTTCATACCCAACTGCACGGTTTCGAGATGCGTTCTGTGTATAATGCCTGTGCGCGCTTTTTCTCCGCTTACTTTTTTTTCTTCTTTTGTCACTGGGTCTAGTATTGCACGGACCACATGCGGCACGAATACCGTACCCTTATTTGCTACAGCTGATGTCATCGATGCAATCTGCAAGGGTGTGGTGAGAAAATCTCCTTGTCCAATTGAGTAGTTATACGTATCTCCCACATACCATTGTTCACCTTTTGTCTTTTTTTTCCACTCAGGGCTCGGCAGAAAACCTTCATATTCACCGGGCATATCGATTCCTAGCTTTTCGCCAAAACCATATTTTTTTAGATATTGGTTAATACGATCTACACCCAGGCCAACAAAATCTTCAAATCCTCCACCAATATAATAATAAAACGTATTCACCGACCATGAAATGGATTTTCTCACATCGGTCATTCCATGTGCGACACGACTCCAGTCAGGAAAAAACCACGGCCCTACCTGGATTCCTCCGGTACTCAATATTTTCGTCTTTGGTGTGATAACACCCTCGGCCAGCGCAGCTGATGCAATTGCTGGCTTTATTACAGATCCCGAAGGATACGTCCCTCCGATAGCTCGATTGAACAGCGGATGATCTGGATCCTCTATATACTGTTCATACGTCGCCTTATCAATACCTCCGGAAAAATCGTTGTTATCAAATCCAGGTAAACTCACTAATGCAAGTACTTCACCGTTTTGTGGATTCATGACTACCGCAGAAGCCCTCTTTTTATTATTTTTTTTGAGCCATTCAGTGAGTAGTCGCTCCATTTCTTGCTGCATGCGATAATCAATCGAGAGTGCTATATGACTCCCCGGAGTAGGTGCTCGTGTAGAAATTACCGACTGTTCAGCGCCTCTAGAATTTACCTCAATTCTTTTTTCTCCGTATATTCCACGCATGTACTGCTCATAGGATTTTTCCACACCAATCTTTCCAATTGCATCAGAAGGTAGGTACCCTTTTTCATAATATTCCTCCAACTCTTCTGGAGAAAGTTTTCCAATATATCCAAGTATGTGTGATAGTGAATTGGGATTTCGACCAGTACTCGTCGATTGAGTATAACTTTCCTCCAATTCTGGGTTATTTTTTATATCATTTTCAGGATTTTGTGTCAGGTATAACCGCTTGCTCCCGCGCTGAATTGTAATACCGGGCAACCGATCTGAGATAATCAATATTTTGAGTGCATAATCGTATGGAATATCTTCGATAATCACAATCGATTCATGTCGATATTCGCGATATTTTTCAAGCATTTCTTGAATCTCCTGTGGCGCGATCTGGGTAATTTCTGAAAGTTTTTCAATGACTTCGGTGATACCGGATTCGTCGCGAGGTAAGTCTTGTGGAATTACTGCGAGTGAGAAATTGGGTATATTTTGGGTCAATTGTATACCATTTCTATCATAGATAATTCCGCGTTCTGCTGGAATCGGAATCATACGCTGTCTATTACTTTCTGCTTTTACCGTATATTCGTCTCGTTCAAGAATTTGTATATACACGAGCCGCATCATCATACCGAGAAGCAACACTGTAATCACCACCAAGAAAGAAAACATTTTTTTATCAGAAAAACTAGTACCAATATGCGAGGTACCAGAATACATAATATCCTCATTCTGAGAGATACTTTTTGGAGTAAAGGAATCTTCTATCCAGGCAAAACGGTATTTGCCTTCAATTTTTCCCTTTTCGAGCCCTTTTCCAGGTAATTTTATAAACGGATCAAAATCAATCATGGTGACTATGAATACTTAATCTTTTCTCTTGTAACCATATTACCTATTTTGATGAATACTGCATAGAGTGGTATTGAAATAAGCGCAGTGCACAGCGTTTCTATACCAAATTGCTGTATCAACCCTACTGAAATAGCAGCGTCTGTTTCGAGTGCTATCGCAGAAAAAATAATTCCCAGACTATAGAGTATCCTGAATACTACCATGCCAAATAAACTTAGAATTCCCGCTATCCAGATTGATAAATTTGTAAACACTTCCTCAAAAAACCAAAATATTCCTAATACGGTAAAGACTCCTGCGTATAATTCGATACCGAATTGCTGCGAAGTAAGCATATCTTGAATACTGTATACTGCGAATGCAAACCATACAACGCCACCACCAGCACCCCGCATAATCGCAATCACAAAAAAAAGCATGACAATATCTATATAGGTAAATACTGCCGGCATTGCATTATTGAGTAGCAATTTTGAAAATCCCAGTCCTATAATGCCAATAAGGTAGAGTATGACCGGTATTATTTTTTTGAACACCTTACTCTTGGGTAGCATAATTCGTTGAGGTGGTAATCACTACTGATACCATGGTGAGATAGGATAAATCTGCAAGTGGGTCAAGAATTGCCTGTTGAAATGGTTCGAGAGGCTGCTTTTCAACAAACTCTACGCGACCGATCGTGAAGCCACGTGGCATATTATCCGTCAAACCAGAGGTGACTACTATGTCCCCCGGACTCACGACTTCATTTTGTGGTATAAAATTCATTTGTACCCCTATATCATACCCACCTTCCACCAGTCCGATTGTCCGCTCCTTATTCAGAAGAGTCGCACCGACCCGACTCTGATTATCATTAATCAAACGAACATAGGAGGTATGCTCGAATGTCTCAATCACGGTACCGACAAGCACACCTTCGCCAATAATTACCGGATTAGTAGGTACTACCCCATCCTTCTTCCCACGATTAATCGTAATCACTGTACCCAGCGGGTCGACAGTTCGGCCAATTACCTCCGCCCCTACATGTGAAAAATCATTTTTTGAAAAAAAGTCTAGCTGTTTTCGTAATTCTTCATTTTCTTCTTTGAGCAAGCTATTTTCTGCGGTATCGATATTACATACTGCCTGTATTAATTCTGGATCAAAGGTGTTGCCCAATTTCTGATTAATCGTGTCACTACTATTATTCCCGACTTCACTATCATATGCGAACTTTGCTCCGCGGTAAAATAATTGCACCACCACATTTTCGATCGGGCGCAAAACTCCAATACTATGTAATCCAATCACAATTACCACAACAACACCAATTCCAACAATTGTCTGGTATCTACGTTTCATAGGTATCAATTATTACACTTCTCGAGCTGAGGGGAGTACGACTTCTTTTAGCAATTCATCATCTTCGAGTAGTACACCTGCTCCGCGCACCACAGCGGTAAGCGGATCGTCTGCGACACGAACAGGAATTTCTGCGGCACGTCCAATGACCACATCCAATCCCTCGAGTAGCGCACCTCCTCCCACGAGAAGTATTCCACGTTCATGAATGTCTGCTGTCAACTCAGGCGGTGTCACTTCAAGCGTCATTTTGATATAGTCAACAATTGTTTTTACGCTTCTACTCAGCGCCTGCCGTATATGCTCATCTGAAATCATTATTTCTTTTGGTAAACCAGTGACTGAATCACGTCCACGCATGGGAAATTCCACTCGCTCTTTTCGAGGTAGTGCGGAACCTGCCTTTATCTTTATTTCTTCAGCATGCGCCTCTCCTACCAACAATTTGAATACTTCTCGGGCATATTGAATAATATTTCTATTCATTTCATCTCCAGCGATTTTTGTGGATTTCCAGGTGACTACGCCACTGAGAGAAATAACCGCTATCTCGGTGTTCCCTCCGCCAATATCCACAATCATATTTCCCACTGGCTCGCGCACGGGCATACGTGAGCCAATAGCAGCTGCCATGGGCTCTTGTACAATAAATACCTCTTTCGCACCTGCAGCAAGTGTAGCATCCTCCACGGCTTTAATCTCCACTTCAGTCACATCCAGCGGCACTACGATCACTACCCGCGGACGTGTAGCAAACGAAAATGATGATTTGGTCACTTTTTCGATAAAAAACTTAAGCATTTTTTCTGTTACTTCATAATCTGAAATAACACCTCCGCTCAACGGTCGAGTCACTTCAATATGAGGAGGAGTCTTACCGAGCATTTCTTTTGCCTCATGCCCCACTGCGAGAATTTGTTCGGTCTTAGTGTTAATTGCCACTACCGAAGGTTCATTAATTACAATACCTTGCTCTGGACTGTATACGAGTGTATTTGCCGTACCCAAATCGATCGCAAGACTACGACTCCTTGTTTTAAAAAAATTTTGTATCATATATGTGTAGTGGGGACTGTACTGACAAAATTGAAAATTAACATATTGAATATGTTGTATTATATACACCAATATTCACTCATTTTTTGTATTTACCCCTGTTTTAACAACTCTTCAATAGTGACCTGCGTTGCCTCATGTTCAGAACGTTTTTTATATTCAACACTTGCGTGTGCCAATGTCTTCGGACTCACCACTATCCGGACAGGAATTCCAATCAAATCACTGTCAGCAAATTTTTCACCCGCACGAATATCTCGATCGTCATAGAGCACTTCAACTCCTTTTTGCACTAATGACTGGTATATCTTTTCACACATCTCTCTATCCGCAGGTTCTCGACACAGCGATACGAGATGAATGTGATATGGCGCAATTGACTCTGGCCACACCAATCCCTGAGTGTCTGCAAATACTTCAGCCACAACACCCATCAGCCGAGTAATACCAATTCCGTACGAGCCCAAGAAAACTGGTTTTTTGTTTCCTTCCGCGTCAGTAAAATAGACACCAAGTTGCTCACATTTTTTTGTTCCAAAGGTGAATATATTTCCCACCTCAGCCGCTTTCTTTGACTCAAACTCAGAGCGTGAAAGCCCCATTCCTTCGAGAGTTTTCTCATTAAAAATCTCTTCGTTCAGGGCTGTTTTTCCGTCCGTATGTACGTAGATGATATCTTCTCCTGCCTCACATATTGTCTGGAATTCGTGACTAAACTTATCCGTAAATACCCCACCCGCCGCAGAAGTCACATACGTAATGTCACCGAGACCAACCCTTCTAAAAACCTCGAGATATGCGTCGATTGTTTGATTATAAAATTTCATGTGTTCTTCTTCGGACGTACAGAACGAGTACATATCCTTCATAATAAATTCTCGACAACGCATGATGCCGCTTTTTGCTCGTGTCTCATTTCTTAATTTATTTTGAAATTGATGAACGAATCGGGGTATGTCAGTATAACTAGCAATAAACGATTTCATCATTGCGGCGATCGGTTCTTCATGCGACCATCCAAATCCGATTTCATTTCCATTTTTTAATGCTGACTTGAACCAAATATCAACTTTTTCGTCATCCCATCGGTCAGTACTTTCCCACACTTCCTTATTTTGAAGCGTTGACATGATAATCTCGGTTGAACCCAATTTTTCCATTTCTTCTGAGACAATTTTTTTTATTTTATTGACTACTCGCAGTCCTAATGGCAACAGTGAATAGACGCCTGCCATTTCTTTATGGATAAAGCCTGCGCGGATCAACAACTGCGCATTTTTTGATACCTCGTCTCCAGGAGCTTCTTTTCGTGTTTTAGTAAATAATTGGGTTTGTCTCATAAAAAATTAGTGCTGAGTGAGATGTTTTTTGGTGAAATTAGTAAGTGATAAATCAAATGAAACGACAATAATGCAGATGGTACCGAATATGAGTGTATTGAATAAGCTCAACACAGAGAGAGACTGTAGGTACAGCCCCACCAACGCGAGTATACTCAGAATACATGCTGTTCGAAAACTCATACGCACATGACGGAATAATGGCATTTCAGACGCACCAAAAATCCGATAAATGGCAAAAACCAACAGAGAAATGGTGCCAATCAGCGCAAACAACAGACTCACATAAAAAAAGACGAAACCTATTGCTCCTGTCTCAAACGGATCAATATTGATAATTACAAAAACCCACGCTGCCCAGCAGAGTATGGTTGAAAAAATCATGGTTCCGAGATATTGCCGTAAATTCATACAAGTCGGATTAACACTAGATAGGTTACCACAACTTTTTTTACTATGCAACAGGTAGGACGCTGTATATTTTGCCTAAAATAAGCTATTTTTAGCGCATCAGGTAATAGAGCGCCCCGATCACAGCAAGATGTACCGGATAGTAGAGATAAAAGAAATTCCGACCCCTTCTGCCAATAGCCCCAGAATACATAGAAATCGGTATCAATGCCACCAATGCACCTAATTGAAGCATGCCCCTATACGCGATTTCAATATGCTGTTGCGTCGTTACAAATATTGAATTCATGCATACGTATACTACGGTAGCTATCGTACAGAGAATTATTCTTTTTGATACAGTTTCAAATGTAATATGGAATAATAACACGAGGGCTATGCCATACCACCCATAACTCATATTCACCACAGAACCTAGAATCATTATCAGGACTATCGAAATCGTACGAAATACAGGATTTTTTACTCTCTCATATAACACAATAGTCCCCAAACCACATAGGAGTGTAATAAGTATATTTAATTCATAGGGTGACCGCCCAATCTGAGAGAAAGCAAATGAATACGGAATTTGAGAGATAATGCCCACAATCCCCAGTCGTAGCGCATATGCACTAATATGTCTTGTTTTTCGATATCCATTGGCAATTCCCCATGCGAAAATGGGAAATGCCACCCTACCTATCAGTATCATCCATTCACTCCCGGGAAAGAAAAAATTGCCGACATGATCGACTGTCATCGCCAGCACTGCAATCATTTTTAACACAAACAGTGTCATATATTAGGCAAGGTACCGTACGCGGTCTACTTCTGACTTTCCTATTTTTTCATTTATTTTGGTCACGATTTCAAGTTGACGAAGACGGATTTCTTGCGCCACTGTCGATGTAGCACAGCTTACAGTAAGTGTTCTATTTTTGAGAAATAGTGGTCGAACATGCGCACCAATATCAGCACCAAGCAAATCTGTTATGACGTCTTTTGCCACTTCGACTACGTTTGAGCTCTCAATTTGGCGCTTTAGCGTACTGTTTCCAGATAATTTTGAAAAAATTGTATCTCCCAGCGGGGTGAATGGCATAAGAATTTAGTTAGTAACACTGTAGCATTAACCTTCGAAAGATACAAGGAAAAGTTCACAGGAATACAAATTTCTATTGGCTTTCTCGCCTTTGGCTATGAACTATTGTCTAAATTCACAAATATTCTTAAACTCACAGTACTTACATACAAACTGACTTGGCGTAGCCACAAATCGTCCTTCTCTGATTTTCTCAATAGTAACCTCTAATTTTTCTTTGAGTTTTTCCACATCTTTTGGCTCGGCTTGAAATGATGTACGCATTCCATCATTTACATAATAAAACGTGAGTTTTCCTACGGGGCCAATATGTCGATACTCCGGCAATGTCTCCGCGGCAATGTGGTAGAGCAATAACTGTTGCTTGTCATCAGTATCAAGCGTTTCTTTTGAATTTCCGGTTTTGTAATCAATAATTTCAAGCGAACCATCAGCTTGCTTATCAATACGGTCAATACGCCCATTGATTACATAATCCCCTACCTTCACTTTGAACCAGCCTTCGAGTGCTACGGGAATAGTCCAGTGACCCTGTTGTGTTGTATAGAAAACTTTTAAAATTTCTTTACCTTTCTCATAATATTTTTCTCGTTGTTGTTTGTCCTGATACCAATCATTGATCCACGATTCATCGTACATTTTGTATAATTCTTCAAGGCTCGGAACTTTGATTTCACTGCTTCCAGATTCAGACGATGGCTTGGCAATATCGAATAGAGATACTTGTGTTACTTGATTTAACTCTTGTACCCGGGTATAGAATTTTTGCATGGTTGCATGAATACTGTTTCCAAAACTAAAACTCGCAGTACCTCGTGACTGAATCTTCAACACATGTGCGAGTTTGTATTGATAGGGACATTTGAGAAAACTGATAATTTGTGAATGTGAGAATTTTTTCGGTATCTCATATACTACCTCTGCATTTTTTGGTTGAGGCGTTTTTTTGTAGGTAGTCAAATCATTCACTGCCTGTGCGTGGTTTTTATTACCAGCAAATCCTATCTCATCGAGGAATCTGCTTATTTTCTTTTTTCGTTTTCGGTCTTCCCCGTAATAATCCGCGCTTGAAAAATATAGTTGTTCTTTTGCACGCGTCACTCCAACATAGAATAATCTGCGCTCTTCTTCGATATGAAAATCTGCATTATCAGAGAGATGTTCATGAATAAGTTCAGAGGGTAATTCAATTCCTGATGAACGTGCGCGTGTAGGAAATCGTTCTTCTACACAATTCACCATAAAGACAAACTTGTATTCAAGCCCTTTTGACGCATGAACCGTCATCACATTTACTGATTCACTGGTTTCTCGTGGCTGGAAAATTTTTCCTTGATCACCTGACTCGAGTACAAAATCAAACTGTTCAACAAACCCGAGTACATTTGCCCCTGGAGTTATTTCCTCATAACCACGAATCAGATCAAACATCTGTTTCAGATATTGAATTTGACGGACAACCTGTCTATTACCTTTGCCTTCCTCATGTGTAAGATATGCTAAATATCCAACAGTTTCCAAAAAATCATAGAGTACTGCAGTAGGTTTTTCATGTTTTGCAGCTTCAATTCCCTTTTTCACACTTGAGACCAATGAATCAAGGTGCAGGATACTTGCATCAGTCACATACAATTCTTTTGCTCGACTGAGAGCTTCGAAATAGCTAATTGATTTTCGTTTTGCTCCTGAAACCACCTTCTGTACATCACTCGGATCGACTGAAATACACGGTAACCGCATAAGACGGTACCACGAATCATCTTCGTATTGACGAGCAACAATTCTGAGAAATGCCAATACATCGAGCACTATCGGCTGACGATACAGTCCGCCTGATGCGAGAAATTCATAAGGGATCCCATAGGTCTCTAGCGCATTTAGAAACGGTTGCGCATGGCTATTTGCTCGAACGAGTATCGCAAAATCATCCCAGGTAGCTTCCTCATTTCCCTTTTTTAATTCCACTATCTTTTTTATCACTGCAGATACTTCGTCATCCAAAGTTTCAGTATGTATATGATCAATCACGCATGTCTCAATTTTTCCTTTTGCTATCAATTTTTTATCAATTGATAGTTTTGCCTCAAGGCGATCGGGATTATTAAACACGATTGATCTGTATGCAAGGTCGAGAATTTCTTGACCAGAGCGATAATTCTCGGTCAACACCACTTCAGCCGCTTTGGGGAAATCTTCTTTGAAACGCAAAATGATCGATACGTTTGACCCGCGGAACGAATAAATAGACTGGTCGTCATCCCCGACGACAGTCAATTGCGATTGTTCTGCTAGGAGTCGAATCAATTCGTATTGCGCATAATTCACATCCTGAAATTCATCAACAAGCACATGGGTAAACTGAGTTTGAACCGCTTTCAGAATATTCGGACGCTCCTTCAGGAGTTTTACTGAATAATAAATCAGATCGCCAAAATCAAGCGCATTATTTTCCAAAATCAGTTTATTATACGTGTGATACGCATTTGCAATTTCAATCAGACGATTTTTTTCCTGCACTTCTGCCTCATCTTTATCAAGAATCAATCCTTCCACATGGTCAAGATAATCTTGGGATGAAATAAGCTCATCTTTTGCTTTGGAAAAATGATCGAGCAGTGTGTGAATATTTGAGTTTGGGTTCCCTAGTGGTCGATAATAATCGAGATTAAAATCATAGATATGGTCGCGTACGAGGAGCCATGCATCGGTATCAGTAATGAGTCGGAAATTTTTTGGTAATCCAATTTCAAAACCAAATTTTTCGAGCAATCGCTGACAGAAGGTATGGAACGTGGAGATCTGTAGCTCGGTATACCCAAGCTCAATTTCAGAATCCACGCGTTCCTGCATTTCATTTGCTGCTTTTTCAGTAAAAGTTAATGCGAGAATATTTTCAGGCTGCGCTATTTTTTTCTCAAGTAAGTAAGAAATCTTTTTTGTTATCACTGATGTTTTCCCTGTACCTGCTCCAGCAACAATAAGCAACGGACCGTCGACATACTCGACGGCCTGTTTTTGTGCTGAGTTGAGCGTATGCTCAGACATAGACTAGAATCGCTTCAATTACCGTACTGTAGTAGTTTCCACTGGTGCTATTTTTTGAGGAGTTACTAATTGAAAACACTGTCTTCCTGCTGCATGTTCATACGCAAAAGCATCAGATCCGTATGGTTTTGTTGCAGATGGATTTGTTGTACTTTCAGGGGCTGTGGTGCTAAATGTTGCACAAAGCTCATACTCGACATCTCCTGTCGTCTTGTATTCATAGGTGACCCCAGTCTCTGGATCAGCAATCGTCGCGCCTACGTAGTACGGAGCTTGATTGAGTTCTTCCAAAGAAGTTGGGAGATGTCCTGATTGCAAGTAATAAGAATCAATAGAAT